>PNIE01000064.1 GCA_002877875.1 Caldimicrobium thiodismutans | reverse complement strand
TACGATGTCCATAGCGCAAGCTCTTGCAACAGGTAAAGCATAGCTTGAAACCTTCGCCTTCTTTTGATATTTCAAATACTGAGGAATAGCAATACTTGCAAGGATAGCGATAATAGCAATAACAATCATCAACTCAACTAAGGTAAAACCTGCAACCCTTCCTCTAAATCCTCTCATAACTCAAACCTCCTTAAATTTTTTATTATTCATATCATAATAAAGTAAAAGCCAAATGTCAAGTCTAAAATTTTTGAAAATTTCAGAGCCATTATTGCTCTTTTTTAATTTTTGCCACCATATCTAAAATAGCTTTGATAAAACTCCTTAAAAACTATAAACTTCTCTTCCAAACTTTTTCTCTCTTAAGGTAATTTAAAACTTTTTTCTCAAAAAATCAAGAAAAATTTTACGAAATTTTCTTTGAATTCCTCTTGATAATTTTGGAAAATTGGTTTATAAAGACTTGCAATTATTTATAAAGATCATTAAAAATCGTTACGGAGGGAAGGGATGAAGATTCCTGAGGACAGGCTTTACAGTGAAAATCATCTCTGGGTTAAAAAGGAAAAGAAAAAAGTGGTAAGAATTGGAATAACTGAATTTTTCTCTGCAAGGGAGATTGAAATTATCAATGTGGATCTGCCTGAAGAGGGAGAGGAATACGACAGAGAGGATGTCTTTGGTAGTCTTGAATCTGTGGAAGAGGTTTTTAATCTGATTATGCCTGTTTCTGGAACAGTGGTTCAGGTAAATGAAAAGGTTCTTGATGAAGTGGATATTCTTAATGAAGACCCCTATGAGGAGGGCTGGCTTATTAAAGTTGAAATGAGAGACCTCTCTGAGCTTGACGATCTTTTACCTCCTGAAGATTACGAAATAAAGCTTACTGAAGAATTTGAAGAACTTTTACCGGAAAAAGGAGTAGAAGAGGAAGAATAATGGTTGCCTTGGTGTTCCCTGGGCAGGGTTCTCAATATCTTGGAATGGGAAAAGATTGTGCCCTTTTTGAGAGGGCTGAGCTTATTACTGGAATTCCTGTAAAAAGACTCTCCCTGGAAGGACCCCTTGAAGAACTCACTAAAACTGAAAATCTTCAGGTTTGCCTAACTTTGGTCAATATCTGCGCCTTTGAGTATTTAAAGGAGCTTCTGGGTGAGGCTTTTAAAGAGAAGGTGCGCTTTACCGCGGGACATAGCCTTGGGGAATTTAGTGCTCTTTATGCAAGTTCAGTCCTTTCCTTTGAAGATACCCTGCAGGCAGTTAAGAAAAGAGGAGAGATTATGGGGAGGGAAGGGGGGGAGAGGCCTTCAGGAATGTATGCGGTAATAAATATGCCTGAGGCTGAGCTTAAAGAACTTATAAAGGGGGTTAAGGGACTTGTTCTTATTTCTAACTATAACTCTCCTCGACAGCTTGTTATAAGCGGAGAAGAGCCAGCTTTAACAGAGGTTGCAGAGAGGGCCAAAGAAAAAGGAGCCAAAGTGGTGAGATTGAAAGTAAGTGCAGGTTTTCATAGTCCTCTTATGAAAAGGGCTGAAGAGGAATTTTCCGAATTTCTTGATACTCTTGAATTTAAAGATGCAGAAATACCCTTTGTGAGCAATGTTTCGGCAAGAGCAGAAAGGGAGGGAAAGAAGATAAAGGAACTTCTTAAAAAACAAATGACCTCTCCTGTTCGATGGATTGAGGTGGTGGAATACATTTATTCTCAAGGGGTAAATACCTTTATAGAACTTGGCCCAAAACAGGTGCTTAAAGGGCTTATTTCACAAATTCTTGAGGGAAAGCCCTTTAGGTGTTATTCTGGTGAGACCCGTGAAGATATAGAAAAGGTCTTAAGGGAGATAATTTGAAAAAAATAAAGATACTTGAGGAGAGATGTAAAGGCTGCGGCCTTTGTATTGAGTTTTGTCCTAAGAAAGTGCTTGGCTTTTCTGAAAAGAGGAATCTTCAGGGTTATCGGGTGGTTGGGTTTTATGCCAAGGAGAAATGTAATGCCTGCGGGATATGTTTTCTTATGTGTCCTGAGTTAGTTTTTGTCTCTGAAGAATGATGGCAAAGAAGGTGCTTGTAAAAGGGGTTGAGGCCATTGCACTTGGAGCCCTTGAAGGGGGGTGCCAGTGCTACTTTGGATACCCTATAACTCCTCAGAATGAGATTCCTGAAATTATGGCTATTGAGCTTCCTAAGAGGGGAGGGGTCTTTCTTCAAGCAGAGTCTGAAACTTCAGCTATTAATATGGTGCTTGGGGCAAGTGCAGTTGGTGCAAGGGTCATGACAAGCTCTTCAAGCCCTGGGATCTCTCTTATGAGTGAGGGTTTTTCTTATCTTATAGCCCTTGAATTGCCTTGTGTGGTAGTAAATGTTATGCGAGGAGGTCCTGGGCTTGGAGGGATTGAAGCCTCTCAGGGAGATTATTTTCAGGCTGTAAAGGCCCCTGGCCACGGTGATGGGCGCTTTCTTGTGCTTGCACCTTACAGTTGTTCTGAGGCCTACCAACTTACTGCTAAGGCCTTTGAATTGGCCGATAAATACAGAAACCCTGTTATGATCCTCTCTGATGCTATTCTTGGTCAAATGAAAGAGCCTCTTCTCTTAAAATCCCTTAAAATAAAGACTTATCCCAAGGAAGATTGGGCTTTAACCGGAGCTATGGGAAGACCTTCCAGGGTAATTAAGAGTCTTTTTCTTGATTCTAAAGAACTGGCTGAAAGAAATCTCAGATTAAAGAGAAAATACAGGGCTATGGAAAAAGAGATAAGGTATGAGGCTATTTTTAGTGGAGAAGAAAGGGTGATAGCTGTAGCCTTTGGGTCTATAGCAAGAATTTGCAAAGAGGCTGTTTTAAATCTGAGAGAAAAGGGCTATGAGGTAGGATTTTTTAGACCTATAACTCTTTTTCCCTTTCCTGGAAAAGCTCTTTTAAATATGGCAGAAAGATCTCTTGGAAAGGTGAGCTTGGTAGTTTTTGAGCTTAATTGTGGGCAAATGATTGAGGATGTTAAACTTTCTCTCTGCGGTAAGGCCGAGGCCATATCCCGATATTATCCACCCAGTATACTTCCCTTTCCTGAGGATATAGAAAAGGAGCTCAAAAAATGCCTGAAGTCTTCAGGTTTCCCAAAAGTTTAAAAAAGACCCTTTTTCACTATTGTCCAGGATGTCATCACAGTATTATTCATCGACTTCTTTGCGAGGTAATTGATGAATTAGGAATTAGAGAGAGAACTATTGGTTTGGCCTCTATCGGATGTTCCTGTTTTCTTTATTTTTACATTGATGTAGACATTCTTGAGGCACCTCACGGGAGGTCCTGTTCCGTTGGAACAGGAATAAAAAGGGCAAGGCCTGATCTTGTGGTTTTTACGTACCAGGGAGATGGAGATTTTGCAGCAATTGGCCTTGGAGATAGCCTTCATGCAGCCTCAAGAGGGGAAAACATCACGGCTATTATGATAAATAATACTGTTTATGGAATGACAGGTGGGCAAGTCTCTCCAACTACCCTTCTATTTCAAAAGACCACTACTACTCCCTATGGGAGAGATCCTAAAAAAGAGGGATATCCCCTTAAGGTGGCAGAAATTTTGGCAGGCTTTGAGGGAGTTGCCTTTTGTGCCAGAGGAGCCGTAAATACGCCTCAACGGGTTCTTGAGGCTAAAAAACTTCTTAGGCGCGCCTTTGAAATTCAACTTAGGGGGCTTGGTTTTAGCTATCTTGAATTTTTATCTGCCTGTCCTATAAACTGGAAGATGGACCCAATTTCAGCCACCCGTTACGTGGATAAACTTGCAGAAACCTTTCCTATAAAAGTTTTTAAAGACCAACTTTCAGAAGGAAAAAATGAGGCTTGAGGTTATCCTTTCTGGCTTTGGAGGACAGGGGATTCTTTTTGCAGGAAATCTTTTAGCTCTCTGTGGAATGTATCAAAGGTATCAGGTAACTTTTCTCCCTGTTTATGGACCTGAGATGAGAGGGGGAACTTGCCACTGCACTGTTATTCTTTCAGATAAAGAAATAGCCTCCCCTCTTGTGCTTGAGCCAGGGTATCTTATTCTCCTCAATCTTCCTTCCTTTATAAAATTTATGCCAAGGCTTAAAAAGGGAGGACTAGCATTAGTTAATTCCGATTTAGTAAAAAAAGAGGAGATTACCAACTTTGAAGAACTAATTAAGGGGAAAAGGGTTATTTTTTTACCCATGAATACCCTTGCAGAAGAGGTTGGAGCACCTCAGGCCTTAAATATGTGTGCTCTTGGTGCCTTTAATGGATGTCTTGAAATTTTCTCAGAAAGTACCTTCAAAAAAGCCCTAAAGGAAATGCTTTTCCCTTCAAAGGCCCATCTTTTCGAATCCAATTTAAAGGCTTATCAACGGGGCTTTCAGGAGGTGAAAAAAATTGTCAAAGATTAAACTCGTTTTAACTCGTATAGGTTGTAAGGTTGAACTTATGGCTTTTTTGGAGGGGATCAAATCTGAGGAAATACCTTCTGCTTTGAGTAAAGAATTGGAAAAATTATCTTCTTTTATAGATTTCGAGGAGAATACCTTAATTTACTTTTTTCAAGGTACTACCTTTGTGGAAAGGGCTAAGAGTTTGTTATTTAATTTTTCTGAAGATAAAAAAATTTCCATTGAACTGACTGAATGAAAGCAGTTATTCAAAGGGTTAAAAAAGCTAAAGTTTTTATAGAGAGTAAGGTTTTCTCGGAGATTGGGAGGGGGCTTCTTGTACTTGTGTGTATTGAGAAGGGTGATGATGAAAAGAGTTTAACTTGGATGGCTGAAAAAATAGTGAATTTAAGAATTTTTTCCGATGAGGAGGGGAAGTTTAATTTAAGTGTGAGAGATGTCTCAGGTGAGGTTCTTCTTGTTTCAAATTTTACCATTTGTGGACATTTAAAGAAAGGGACACGGCCAAGCTTTCATTTGGCCGAGGAGCCAGAAAAAGCTAAGATTTTAATAGAAAGACTTGCCAACTTCATAAGAGAGAGGGGAATTCCAGTTAAAGAAGGTTTATTTGCTGCTCATATGGAGATAGAACTTATAAACGATGGCCCTGTAACCATAATTCTTCAGTATCCCCAGACTTAGTCTTGAGAGAGTATAAGAGAGTATAAGTAAGAATAGCCAATTCAGATGGTCTTTTCTTGACAAATTGGATTTTTGGCGTAAATTAAACTAAAACCTTTTGGAGGGGATTAGTTATGCCTTCTTTTCCATCCTTTTTGACTAAGCAAACGCCCTGGGTTAAAAAAGAAGAAGTTGAGAGAAAATGGTATCTTATTGATGCTAAAAATCAAATTCTTGGAAGGCTGGCAAGTAAAATTGCCTATCTACTTCAAGGGAAACACAGGCCTGATTATACTCCCCATGTGGATCAGGCAGACTTCTTAGTGATTATAAACGCAGATAAAATTAGATTAACTGGGAAGAAACTTGATCAGAAGCTTTATTGGAGACATAGTGGGTATATGGGAGGGCTTAAACAGGAGACAGCAAGGCAACTTCTTGAAAGAAACCCTGAAATGCTTATCTATCTTGCAGTAAAAAGAATGCTTCCCAGAAACCGACTAAGAAATAAATTACTTAAAAAACTTAAGATTTATGCTGGACCGGAGCATCCTCATCAGGCTCAAAATCCGCAACCACTGGAAATTTAAAGGAGGGATGAAGAATTATGAATAGAATTTATGCTACAGGAAAAAGAAAAACTGCAGTAGCAAGAGTATGGGTAATCCCTGGTGGTGAGGGAAAAGTTATCGTGAATGAAAAACCTTTTAAGGAGTATTTTAAGGACCATGTGGTGGCTGAAGATGTTATCTATGCTCCTTTTAGAGTCACAGGGCTTTTAGGGAAATTTGATGTTATGTGTACAGTTAGTGGTGGAGGAAAAAGTGCTCAAGCAGAAGCTATAAGACACGGCATAGCCAAAGCCCTGGTGACTTATAATCCAGAACTCAAACCAATTCTTAAAAAGGCAGGCTATATTACCAGGGACCCAAGAGAAAAGGAAAGGAAAAAATACGGTCTACGTGGTGCAAGAAGAGGTCAGCAATACTCCAAACGTTAGGATGCTTTTTGGTGATCCAGGTAGGAATAATTGGAGCAAGTGGCTATACCGGTCTTGAGCTTTTAAGACTTCTTGAGAATCATCCCGAGGTAGAGGTAAAGGTTGTAACCTCCAGGGAGTATGCTGGAAAAACGCTAAGAGAGGTTTTTGGGTTTTCAGGCAGATGGGCTGACCTTTTTTTTGAAAAGCCCGATCCCCAACAAATCTCAGAAAGAGTCGAGGTAGTTTTTCTCTGTCTCCCTTCTGGAACGGCTCAAGAGGTGGCAGAGTTCTTTTGGAGAAAGGGTATAAAAGTTATTGATTTATCTGCTGATTTTCGTTTTAAAAATCTTGAGACTTACAGTAAAACATATAAGATTGAGCATCGCTTTCCAGAGCTTGTAAAAAGGGCAGTCTACGGTCTTTCAGAGATTTATGCCGAAGAAATTAAGAAGACCTATCTTGTTGGGAATCCAGGATGTTACCCCACCTCTATTTTATTGCCTCTTATACCTCTTATCAAGGAACATTTAATTCATACTGATTTAATAATTGCCGATTCCAAGAGTGGAACCAGTGGGGCCGGAAGAAAGGCAGAAAATTATTATAGTTTTTGCGAAGTCAATGAGGATTTTAAGGCCTATAAAGTTACCACCCATAGACACACACCTGAGATGGAAGAAAAACTCAGTGAAGCCTCAGGAAACCAAGTTAGACTCATTTTTACTCCTCACCTTTTACCAGTAAATAGAGGCATACTTTCTACTATTTATGTAAAATTTAGAAACTCTCTTGAAAAAATTTATGAATATTTAAGGGATTTTTATAAAGAAAAAATCTTTGTTGAAATTCTACCTCTTGGAAGTTATCCGAGACTTTCAGAGGTCAAGGGGACGAATTTTTGTAAGATAGCCCTCTTTGAAGACAAAGAGCGTGGAATGGGAGTGATAATTTCTGTACTTGATAACCTCATTAAAGGAGCAAGTGGGCAGGCAATACAGAATATGAATCTTATGTTTGGATTGCCTGAGGATCTTGGGCTCCCAAAAAGTCCAATGTTTGTGTGAGGTAAAAATAGCCTTTAATGCATGAACGGGCCTATAGTTAGAAACCTAAGATTAATTCTTGCCTATGATGGTACTCACTATCTTGGTTTTCAAATTCAGCCTAAGGGCCCAACTATTCAAGGTATTTTACAGGAGCTTTTAAGCCAAATTCTTGGGCATAAAGTCAAGATTCGCTCAGCTGGAAGAACCGATGCCGGAGTGCATGCCTTCTTTCAGGTAGCTAATTTTTTAACCACCTCTGATAAATCTCTTGAAACCATTTTTCGAGCCTTAAATGCTCTTCTTCCAAGAGATATTTCAGTTTTGCAAGTTGAAGAGGTCGATTTTAAGTTCCATCCTCAAAGAGATGCCTTAAAAAAAACTTATCAATATAATATTTACAATTATCCTGTAAGAAATCCTCTTCTTAGACTTTATTCTCATTGGGTTCCAGAACCTCTTGATGTGGAGGCTATGAAAGTTTGTCTTCCAGAGATTATAGGAACGAAGGACTTTGCAAGTTTTCGTAAATCTGGAACAGATGTTAAAACTACAGTGAGAACTATTTATTCAGCAGAGCTTAAGTGGTCTTCCTGTTTCAAACATTTACTTATTTTTGAAATAACTGGAAAGGGCTTTATGAGATATATGGTTAGAAATATAGTAGGGGCTCTAATTGAGGTAGGTAGGGGGAAGTTGACTCCTGAGGATTTTAAGAAGATCCTTGAGGCCAAAGATAGAACCATAGCCCTTCCTCCAGCTCCACCCCAAGGTCTAATTTTAAAACATATCGAGTATAAAGAGATAAAAGTTATAGATAGATTTCCCCCTTTTGAAGTAGAAATTTGACAAGAGTAAATTTTTAGAAAGAAAAAATGAATTTGCAAAAATTTTAGGAGGCAAAGATGGTTAAGCTATCACAGAGAGTAAAGGCCTTAAAACCCTCAGCTACCCTTGCTGTTGATGCTAAAGCTAAGGCTTTAAAAGAGCAGGGCATAGATGTAATTAATCTTTCGGCAGGGGAGCCTGATTTTGATACTCCAGAGCCTATTAAAGAAGCTTGTATCAAAGCCCTAAAAGAAGGTTTTACCAAGTATACTCCATCTCCTGGAATATTAAGCTTAAGAAAAGCTATCTGTGAAAAGATAAAGAAGGATTACGGGCTTGATTATTGTCCTGAGGAAGTGATTGTTACCACCGGGGCTAAACAGGCTATCTTTAATTTGCTTCTTGCCCTTATTGATGAAGGAGATGAAGTATTAATTCTTTCTCCCTATTGGGTTTCCTATCCAGAAATGGTAACCTGTGCAGGGGGAATTCCCAAAGTGGTTCCTACAAGTTTTGAAAGGCGTTTTGAGCCAGAGCTATCTACCCTTGAGACGAAAATTAGCCCTAAAACAGTAGGTATCATCCTCAATAGTCCTTCTAATCCTACAGGTCTCATTTATTCTAAGGACTTTCTCTTGGGTCTGGCTGAAATAGTTGAGAAGTACAATCTCTGGGTCATAAGTGATGACATTTATGATAAGCTTCGCTTTGATTTAAAGAGACCTGAAAATATACTATCTCTTCAGCCCAAGCTAAAGGATAGAGTATTTTTGGTAAATGGTGTTTCAAAAACCTATGCTATGACTGGCTGGAGAATAGGCTGGGCTCTTGGTCCGAAGGAGGTTATTTCTGCTTGTGTAAAGATCCAGAGCCAGAGCACAAGTCATGCCACCTCTTTTGCCCAAAAAGGAGCAGAGGCTGCCCTAAAAACTCCTGAAGAGGAAATCAAAAAAATGGCTAAGATTTTTGCTAAAAGGGCAGAGGTCTTAAGTAAAGCCCTCAAGGAGATTCCTGGTATTGAGTTTATCCCACCTCAGGGGGCTTTCTATCTTTTTGCTAAAGTTTCAGCCTACTACGGAAAGAAAACCTCAGCAGGTAAAATTATCAACAATTCGGTAGAGATTTCCGAATACCTCCTTGATGAGGCAAGAGTTGCTGTAGTTCCAGGAGTTGCCTTTGGGGAGGATGAATTCATTAGAATCTCATTTGCTACTTCTGAAGAGAATCTTATCTTAGCCTGTAAAAAGATAAAAGAGGCCCTTTTAAGACTTAGTTAGTAGTCTTAGGTAGTAGTTTCATTTAATGGTTGCTTAACTTTGGGGGCAGACTTTTCTTTTTTCCTCCTTAACAAGTTTTCCATGTTCGTAGTATTGCACTGTTACCCATTCGCATTTTCCCTCTGATTTAATAGGTGCGGCATAAACCTTTTGAACTCCATCTTCGCTTACATAGGTTACAGGTTTTTTCGTTTTGGCAGCCTCATTACTGGCTCTATCCATAATATGAGCTGCTGTTCCACCAACTACTGCACCTAAAGCTGCACCAATAACTGCTCCACGCCAACGATTGTTTTTGTCAATCAGAGCACCTAAAACACCACCCGCTACAGCTCCAATAGTTGCCCCTTCCTTTGTCTTAGTATCAAGTTCTGATACACAACCATTGAGTGAAACTATAAGAAATGAAAAGACTAAAAAAATACTTAAAAATTGATAAATTCTTTTGGTCATACCCCCTACCTCCTTCCTGTCAATCTTAAAACTCTTTTATATAAAAGAACACCAAAAATAAAAACTTTCAAGTCCTAGACCTTTTCCATAAGAACTCTTAATTTTGGTTTCTAAATTCTCATAAGTTCCTCGGGATAGGGCTGTAAATATTTTTGAGAGGAAAGATATTCGTTTTCAAATCTATAAATTAAACTCTTCATGAATTCAAGAATCACAAGGAGATAAACTTTATCTTTTTTTAATTTATTTAACCAGTGATGAAATTGTCTTTTTTCTCCGGGTTTTAAAAGGTCAGAAAAATGTCCATAAAGGTGAAGTAATACATTCAGATGGGCTCTAACACTTTGTTTTTTTGTTAAAGTAGCCTTTAAGAGATTTTCATACACGGCTAGGGTTTTTTCTAAACCAAATTTATCCCAGTTAGCAATGATTGAACCCATCTTTTTTAGATTTGCAGGTGAGTAGAGTAGAAGGAGATACTTGTGCCTTTGATGAAAATTTATGAGTTCCCGTATGTGAGTTATTTGTTTTTTAAGGTGTCTAAATTCTCCATAGGTAAAAACTTTAGTTAAGAAATCTTGTCTAATCCAAAAATCGTGGAGCCTACCTTCATCTTCAACAGGAAGGTAGGGATATTTTTCTTTAACTGTTAAGGCAAAAAGCCCAGAGGTTTTGCCTATAAGATGCTTCAAATCTTCTTTGTAAAGCTTTGTATCCCCAACTCCACAACTGGGAGATCTTGCCTTTAGCAGAAAACCATCAACTTCTCCTAATTTTTCCAGAAAATTTAGGGAAAAATTTAGCATTTTCTCAGTATAGTCCTTCTGAGAAATTGGTTCAATCATCCTTACAGTGTTCTCTATTTTAGCTAAAAAAACAGGAGGCCTTGGTACAGGCATTCCTATATCTACTTCAGGACAAACGGTAATAAAATCCACATATTTTTGAAGTTTGACTACAAATTCGTCATGAATAACTTCACTATTAAATCTGACAGGCTCTCTGTTAAGACATCTGCTTAGAACAATCAAAGGTTTATAAGCAAAAGTTGAGTAAAGCATAAAAATTAATTTATCTTAACCCTCCGTGGAGGATTAAATTGAAAGATTTTGGGAGAAAATTCTGAATTATATTCCAAATGGTTAAAGACAATTTTGACCTTTTCACCAGAGAGATAATATAAAGTAATTTCTTTTACCTCACCTGTTGAAAGATTAACTTGAAGAGTGATTTTCTCAATTTGAGAATCTCCAGAGGAGGTCAAAAAATTGAGTTGCCAGAGGTTATTTTCTAAGACCTTAAAACTTTCAAGTTTTAGATCCTTTCTTATATCTCCTCTTCCACTCATAAAACCTAAGGCAAGCTGAGAACTTACTGCTTTACCACTTGGATAGACAAAGGCTTGATTTTCTTCGGGATAATAGACATAAATATTTCTTCCGTCTGAGATGATGATAAATTTTTCAGGTTCATAATATTCCCAACGAAAAAGGCCAGGTTTTTTCATCCAGACTTTACCTTTGCGTAGTATTCTTTTTCCACTTGGGAATTCGTCTTCCTGAAGAAAAGTAGCCCTAAGAGTTTTAGTATTTTCGTAAAAGTTCTGGATGCGATCTAGGATCTCTTGAATGCTCTGGGCTTTAAGCTCTTTAAATGGGTTTACGAGGCCCAATAACAGGGCGAGGACGAACACCATCACTTGGACCAAGGATCCCCTCCTCTTCCATTTTTTCAACAAGTCTTGCTGCTCTATTATAACCTATTCTTAACTTTCTTTGTAACATAGAAACAGAAATTTTTCCATACTGATAAGCAATTTTTAGAGCCTCTTGATATAGTTCATCCTCATAGTCCCTTTCTGGGAGATCTTCTTTGGTCTCCTCCTCTGCAATCAAATCAAAATCAGCCAAGTATTGTGGCTCTCCTAAGGCCTTAAGATATTCTACTACCCGTTTGACCTCTTTTTCGGAGACAAAGGGGGCATGAATCCTTTGAAGATAAGAACTCCCTGGAGGCATAAAAAGCATATCCCCTGCACCAAGTAGCCTTTCTGCCCCTTGAGTGTCAAGTATGGTTCGAGAATCAACCTTTGAGGTTACCTGAAAGGAGATTCTCGCAGGAAAATTCACTTTAATTAGGCCTGTGATAACATCTACAGAGGGCCTCTGAGTAGCTACAATAAGATGAATCCCTGCTGCTCTTGCCATCTGGGCAAGCCTTGTAAGAAGGGTCTCAACTTCTTTTGAAGAGACTACCATTAAATCAGCAAGCTCATCAATTATAATGACAATATAGGGAAGTTTTTCTTCAAACTCTTCATTATAGGACTCGAGATTTCTCACCGAAAACTCTTCAAAAAGGCTATAGCGCCTCTCCATTTCAGAAACGGCCCATCTTAAGGCCCGAGTTGCCATTTTAGGCTCAAGCACAACTGGATGAAGAAGATAGGGAATTCCATCGTACACAGAAAGTTCAATTCTCTTGGGATCAATCATAAGAAAACGAACTTCCCTAGGAGTAGATTTATAGATAATACTTAAAATTATACTGTGAATAAAAATGCTCTTACCTGAGCCAGTGCTTCCTGCGATAAGTAAATGAGGCATCTTTCTTAGATCTGCTACCACAGGTTTACCAGATAGATCCTTTCCAAGGGCAAAAGTTAAAGGGGACTCTGAGGCTCTAAAGACTTCTTGGGAAATAATTTCCTTTAGGTAAACCCACTCCCTTTGGGGATTAGAAATTTCAATTCCTATAACACTCTTACCTGGAATAGGGGCAACTATTCTTACACTTTTAGCAGAAAGCCCAAGAGCAAGGTCATCAACGAGACTAAGGATTTTGCTAAGTTTGATGCCAGGAGCTGGTTTAAATTCAAAAACCGTAATAACTGGACCAGGATTAATCCCTGTGACTTCTCCCTCAATGCCAAATTCTCTAAGTTTCGCCTTAAGAAGTAAGGCCCGCTCTTTTAGTTCTTCAGGTTTTATTTTGTAAGAACTTGGTGGAGGATCATTTAATAATTCAAGAGGTGGAGGAAGTTGCAGAGAGGGCTTTCGGGAAGATTTCGGAGGTTCTGGTAAAAGCTTGCTCTCCGGTAAATTGGTTTGTAAAGATATGGGAGAAGTTTCGTCTTTAACTGTCGGGACTGTCTCATTTTTTGGAGAAAGGGAAACCTCCCCCTCTCTATTGCCTCCTTTTCTATTAGAGAATAAAAGGAGCTTTTTCATCTTTTCTCTAAAAAAGGGAAATCCCTCAAAAACCATAAAAACAGATAGGCTCAAGAGAAGTAGTATGAGGAGAAAAATTCCCGGAATTCCAATATAAGAGAGAAGAACAATGGAAAATTCACCAAGAATTCCTCCCTGAAGAGGAAATTTTCCCCAGAGGTTTTGATTTTTTACCTGAAGTAGATCAAAAAGAAGAGAAAAGGTTAAGGAAAAGGCAAAAAGGATAGCAATAAATAAAAATAACACCTTTTTTAATGAAATTTTCTGAATATATAAAATAAAGCTCAAAAATAAGAGGGGAGGTATCAAAAGAGAGGAAAAACCGAAGACTAAATAGATAAAGGAGGAAAAATAGGCTCCCAAGATTCCACCATAGTTTCTTATCTCTTTAGCTCCTGTGACACCAAAGCCAGGATCTTGAGGATCAAAGGAATAGATGGAAAGAGTGAGAAAAATACCAAAAGAAAAAAGAACTAAATAAAGAATTACTCTTTTAAAGGTATCTTTCATCAGACACTTAAAATTATAAAAGTGATTCTATGAAATTGAAGGGGTCTCCTTGACGAAAAAAATAACTTTTGTAACATAAACCTATAAGAACCTATAGAAAAAAGCCTAAGTGCCTGGGGAGTTTTTCTTCAGGAGATATAGTGTAATATTTTTAATATTTTTGCTATTTTCGAGTTCTGAAATTTTTATTTTCATGGAAAAAAATGGCATAAATTTTGATAATAAAAAAAAGACTTCAATAAAAGAAAGGAGGGGAGATTATGCAGCTTGATCCAACTAAGATGAAAGATTGGGAAATAGCTTATGAAGCAGAAAAGCATATGAAAACGGTTTATCAACTTGGTGAAGAGATGGGATTAACTAAGGAGGAGCTTCTTCCCTATGGTCATTATGTAGCTAAGATTGACTACAAGAGAGTTCTTGAAAGGCTCAAAGATAGGCCTAATGGCAAATACATCAACGTAACCGCTATTACTCCCACCCCTCTTGGAGAGGGGAAAACTACAACCCTCATTGGGCTTGTTCAGGGGCTTGGTAAAAGGGGGCAGAATGTTATAGGTTGTATTAGGCAGCCTTCAGGTGGTCCTACTTTTAATATAAAAGGGTCAGCTGCAGGCGGAGGGCTTTCTCAAGTTATTCCTCTGGATAAGTTTTCCCTTGGTCTAACAGGAGACATCAATGCAGTTATGAATGCTCATAATCTGGCAATGGTTGCTTTAACAGCTCGTATGCAGCATGAGGCCAATTATGATGATGAAACCCTTGCTAAGAAAGGTTTGAGGAGATTGAACATAGATCCTAAAAGGGTAGAGATGGGCTGGGTAATAGATTTTTGTGCCCAGGCCCTAAGGCATATTGTGATTGGGCTTGGTGGTAAAAATGATGGTTATCCTATGGAATCAAAGTTTTGGATAGCTGTTGCCTCAGAGGTTATGGCTATTCTTGCGGTAGCAAGGGATTTAAAGGATTTAAGAGAGCGTATTGGTAAAATCGTGGTTGCCTTTGATAAATTTGGGAATCCGATAACTACTGAAGATCTTGAAGTGGCAGGAGCTATGACAGCTTGGCTGGTTGATGCCATAAATCCCAATTTGATGCAGACCATTGAGGGGCAACCTGTGCTTGTTCATGCTGGGCCCTTTGCTAACATTGCTATCGGGCAAAACTCTATTATTGCAGATTATGTAGCTCTTAAACTTGGAGATTATGTGGTTACCGAGTCAGGTTTTGCAGCAGATATTGGTTTTGAAAAGTTCTGGAATATTAAGTGCAGACTTTCTGGCCTTGTTCCGAATGTATCAGTAGTAGTGGCAACTATTAGGGCTTTAAAATGCCATGGTGGTGCTCCTATTCCAAGACCAGGACAGCCCATTCCCAAAGAATATTTTGAGGAAAATCTTGAATGGGTGGAAAAGGGTTGTGAAAATCTCCTGCATTGCGTTAATATCGTCAAAAAAAGTGGAGCTATACCTGTAGTCTGTATAAATAAATTTTATGCTGATACCGAAAATGAGGTTAAGCTTGTTAGAAGGATTTGTGAGGAGGCAGGAGTTAGAGTAGCTTATTCTGATCACTGGCTTAAAGGAGGTGAAGGGGCTCTTGAACTGGCTGATGCTGTAATGGATGCCTGCAAAGAGACCCCTCAATTTAGATTCCTTTATGAGCTTGATGAACCTATAAAGACAAGAATTGAAAAGATAGCCAAAGAGGTTTATGGAGCCGATGGAGTAGTCTATCTTCCACCAGCTGAGGAAAAGATAAGAATGCTTGAGGCCAACGAAGAGCTTAGAAGAATGCCCATTTGTATGGTAAAGACTCATTTATCCCTTTCAGATGATCCTAACAAGAAGGGTGTGCCTAAGGGATGGACTTTAAGAGTTAGAGATGTGCTTATTTTTAGAGGTTCAGGTTTTATTGTACCTGTGGCTGGTGATATCAATCTTATGCCAGGAACTGCTTCTGATCCTGCTTATAGAAGAATTGATGTGGATGTTGAAACAGGTAAGGTTAAAGGTTTATTCTAAGAAATTTGATTTTTAAGAGGGAGGAAGATCTATGGCAGCCAAAATCATTGATGGAAAACTAGTTGCTTCTAAGATAAGAGAGTCCATAAAGAAAGAGGTAGAGGAGTTGAAAGAAAAGGGCATAATTCCTGGACTTGTGACCATTCTTGTAGGAGAGAATCCAGCCTCAGTATCCTATGTTACAGCCAAACAAAAGACAGCTCATGAACTTGGTTTTTATTCCGTGCAGGAAAACTTACCTGAAAATATCTCAGAGGAGAAACTTCTTGAGCTTATTGAGAAGTACAATAGAGACCCAAAGATTCATGGAATTCTCGTA
Source organism: Caldimicrobium thiodismutans (assembly GCA_002877875.1). Lineage (GTDB taxonomy): Bacteria > Desulfobacterota > Thermodesulfobacteria > Thermodesulfobacteriales > Thermodesulfobacteriaceae > Caldimicrobium > Caldimicrobium thiodismutans_A. Next base: position 32,044 of record PNIE01000064.1, on the reverse strand, counting down.
CAACTTCCCCTTCCCAAGCATATAGATGAGAGAAAGGTTATAAACGCCATAGATCCGAGAAAGGATGTAGATGGATTTCATCCAGTTAATGTGGGAAAGCTAGTGATTGGTGAGCCGTGCTTTATCCCCTGCACTCCTTATGGAATTTTAATGCTTCTTGTAGAGACAGGGGTTGAGGTAAGTGGGGCCGATGTGGTGGTGGTTGGAAGAAGTAATATTGTGGGGAAACCTATAGCTATTTTGCTTATGCAAAAGAGAAAACCCGTTGGTAACGCTACTGTTACCGTTTGCCATACAGGAACCAAGAATATGGCTGAACACACTAAGAGAGCCGATATTCTTATTGTAGCTGCAGGGGTTCCTAAGTTTATTACAGCGGATATGGTAAAGGAAGGAGCAGTGGTGATAGATGTAGGAGTTAATCGTATTGGTACTACCCCTGAGGGAAAGGCTAAGCTTTGTGGAGATGTCGATTTTGAAGCGGTTAAAGAAAAGGCAAGTTACATAACCCCTGTTCCTGGGGGGGTTGGCCCAATGACTATTACTATGCTTATGAAAAATACCTTAGAATCCGCTAAAATGTGGGCCGGGCTTCCTAGTGAAGTAGGATAGTGAAGATTTTCTCAACTGATAAAAAAATTTCATTCTTAGATTAATTTTAAGTTACTAGCAATTTAAAGGGGGTGTTAAGATGATAGATGAAAGAGCAAGATTTGGTAAGGGGAAGCCCGGGATTCAGACAAAGACTGCGGAAGATCTATATAGCAGATTGAAAGAAGAAGTTCTAACTGCTCCTAAGCGTGTAGCGAGAAGAGGGACACTTCCTTGTGCCTTTGGGAAGGGTGGAACGTGTTGCAGAGTTTGTAATATGGGGCCTTGTCAGGTAGTTGAGGGAGTTGAGGAATTACGAGGGGTTTGTGGAGCCTCAGCTGCAACGGTAGTTGCTAGAAACTTTGCCAGAATGGTTGCAGCTGGCACTTCTGCTCATTCTGATCATGGAAGACATGTGGCTAAAATTTTTTATGAAGCGGTTCACGGAGAGGTTCCTTTTGAGGTAAGAGATAAGAGAAAGTTAAGGGTTGTTGCCCAAGCCCTTGGGGTTGATCCAAATCAACCTGAGGAGAAGTTACTAAAAGATATGGCAGAAGAGGCTTTGAGAATTTTTTCACAGCAACAGGGAGAAATCATTCTTACCCACAGGGCACCTAAGCCTCTCTTAGAAAAATGGAGAAAATACGGAGTTGTTCCCAGGGGAGTTGACAGGGAAGTGGTTGAACTTACTCATAGGACCACAATTGGAGTCGATCAGGATTATAAAAATATTCTTATGGGGGCTGCTAGATGTTCTCTGGCTGACGGCTGGGGAGGAAGTATGCTTGCCACAGAATTTCAGGATTTACTCCTTGGAAATCCTCTGCCTATAAGAGCCAAGGTTAACATTGGTCTTGGAGTAATAAAACATGATTATGTGAATGTGGCAGTGCATGGACATGATCCTCTTCTTGCAGATGCCCTTGCTCAAGCAAGTTATGATCCGGAAATTATTTCTGAGGCTAAAAAGGTAGGGGCTAAGGGAGTTAATCTTTCAGGAATTTGTTGTACAGGAAATGAAGTTCTTATGAGAAAAGGCATTCCTATTGCAGGTTCTTTTATTCAGCAAGAGGTTGCTATTGCCACAGGTGCACTTGAAGCAGTGGTAGTTGATGTGCAGTGTATTATGCAAAATGTGGTGGAAATTGCTAAACAATTTCATACAGCTGTTATAACAACAAGTCCCATTGCTATGATGGAAGAAGCTATTCATATTCCCTTTGATGAAAAGAGAGCTCTTGAGTTAGCTAAAGAAATTCTTAGGACTGCCATCTCAAGATTTCCTCAGAGAGATCCTTCAAAGGTAAATATTCCCAATCACACGGTGGATATAGTGGCTGGTTTTAGCCATGAGGCCATTATGTATATCCTTGGGGGCAGGTTTAGAGCAAGTTATAAGCCTTTGAATGAGAACATTATTAATGGAAAGATTCTTGGAATTGCTGCTATTGTAGGTTGTGATCAATATAGAGTAAATGAACCTATTCAAGTTGAGCTTGCCAAAGAACTTATAGCTAATAATGTGCTTGTTTTGGCAACAGGTTGTTCAGCTACCAATATGGCTATAGCAGGCCTTCTTTCCCCTGAGGCAGCAGAACTTGCAGGGCCTGGTTTGAGAGAGGTTCTTGAGGCGGTTGGTTGTCCACCTGTGCTTCATATGGGGTCCTGTGTTGATAATTCAAGGATTTTAATTGCAGCTACGGAGATAGTGCATACGGGAGGCCTTGGAGAAGATATCTATCAGATCCCTGCCGTGGGTGCTGCCCCTCAATGGATGAGTGAAAAGGCGGTGTCCATTGGAATGTATTTTGTCACCTCTGGGGTTCAAGTAGTTTTTGGGCCGGATTTTCCTACCCTTGGAAGCAAGAAGGTTACTGATTTTCTCTTTTACGAAATTGAAAATTACTTTGGTGGTTCCTGGAGGGTTGCAAGAACAGCCAATGAGTTTGCCAATATTATGATAGATAGGATTAATCAGGGAAGAAAGGCCCTTGGAATTGATAAGCCCAAACCAAGAATACTCTTTGATATGGCTATGAGAAGGGCTCTTGAAGGTCCAAAGTATGTGCCTGTTTTTCATGGTCTTGGTTGTTTTGGATCTCATGGGAAACTTACTCCCGAGGAGGAAAAAAGAGCTCAATAAAAGGAGGGAGATAATATAATGAAGGATCCTAAAGGACAGGTATTAGTTGTGGGTGGAGGTATTGCGGGTATTCAGGCAGCCCTTGATTTGTCAGAGTTAGGCTATTATGTCTATCTTGTGGAAAAGAAGGCCTCAATTGGTGGGGTTATGGCTCAACTTGATAAGACTTTCCCCACCAATGACTGTAGTATCTGAATTCTTGCCCCAAAAATGGTGGAGGCCGGGAGGTCTCCCAACATAGAAATTTTGACTCTAACCGAGGTTCTTTCTGTTGAGGGAGAACCAGGGAATTTTAGAGTAAAGATAAGAGTAAATCCCAGGTATATTGATCCTGACAAGTGCACAGCCTGTGGCGACTGTATGAAGTATTGCCCAAGGTTGGCTATAGACACTTACAATGAAAATCTCACCTTTACAAGAGCTGCTCGTATTGATTTTCCTCAGGCGGTTCCTACCAAGTATTATATTGATGCTTCCACTTGTTTGAGACTAAATCATGAGACTTGTCAGCTCTGTACTAATGTCTGTGGGCCAAAGGCTATAGATTTTTCTCAAAAACCTGAAGAAAGAGTCTTAGAGGTTGGAGCTATAATCTTAGCAACAGGTTTTGGAAAAGTTCCTAAGGAGGCTCTTGAAAAATTTGGTTACGGAAGATTTAGTGATGTATTGCATTCTCTTGAAATGGAAAGAATTACCTGTGTTTCTGGTCCGACAGAGGGCGAAGTCATTAGACCCTCTGATTTTAAACATCCTAAGAAAATTGCCTATATTCAGTGTGTGGGCTCAAGGGATGTAACCTGCGAAAGACCCTATTGTTCCAGTGTTTGCTGTATGTATGCAGTAAAACAGGCTTCTGTTATCAAAGAACATGAGCCTTCAGCAGAAATCACTCTCTTTTTTATGGATGTCAGAACTCAAGGGAAGGGCTTTGATGAATCCTTTAGGAATGCTGTTGAGAAATATGGTTTTCGTATTGTGAGGGCTCGTCCAGGAAAGGTTGACAAAATTGATGGAAAGTTGGCTCTAAATTACGTTGACGAGGAGGGCAAGGTAAAAAGGGAGTATTTTGATGCTATAGTGCTTTCTGTTGGGCTCTCTCCTCCTGAGGATGCGGAAAAGCTTTCGCAAGTTTTTGGCATAGAATTAAATGAATTCAAATTTGCTAAAACCTCTTATCTTTCACCACTTGAGACAACAAGACCTGGAATTTATGTAATCGGTGCTTTTCAGGGACCAAAAGATATCCCAGAGAGTGTTATACAGGCCTCTGGTGGGGCAGCCCTTGTTTCTGAATTACTAAAGGAAGGACGATGGAAGGCCACGGTGGTTAAGGAGTATCCGCCAGAGGATGTTGAGCTTATGAGTGATGAGCCAAGGATTGGAGTTTTTGTTTGTCACTGTGGAGTAAACATTGCTGGTGTGGTGGATGTTAAAGCAGTGAGAGACTATGCTAAGACTCTTCCCAATGTAGTTTTAGCTGAAAATATTCTTTATGCCTGTGCTCAAGATTCTCTTGAGCAATTAAAAGAAAAGATAAAAAAATATCGTTTAAATCGTATTGTAGTTTCTGCTTGTACACCAAGAACTCATGAACCCCTCTTTCAGGATACTTTGAGAGAGGCTGGTTTAAATCTTGCTCTTATTGAGATGGCTAATATTCGTGACCAATGTGCCTGGGTGCATCCTGATAATCCTCAAAAGGCAACCGAAAAGGCAAAAGATCTTGTTAGAATGGCTGTAGCCAAGGCAAGGAGACTTAAACCCCTTGAACTTCAAAGAGTAAAGGTTACTCCTTCGGCCCTGGTGGTAGGTGGGGGCGTTGCTGGAATGACTTCAGCTCTCTCGCTGGCTGATCAGGGGTTTGAGGTCTATCTGGTTGAGAGAGAAAAAGACCTTGGTGGGAATCTAAGAAGAGTAAAGTTTTTAATTACAGGGGAAGATCCTCAAGCCTTTTTGAATGAACTTATCCATAAGGTTACCTCACATCCCAAAATTAAAGTCTTTACCCAGGCAGAAATAGATAATATTTCTGGATATATTGGAAATTATACCACTACTCTTAGGATTGGTGATAAATCCGAGATTATCAATCATGGAGTAGTTGTATTAGCTACAGGAGGGAGGGAGTATAGGCCCTCCAGGTATCCTTTTGATGGGAAAAGGGTGATTACTCAGCTTGAGCTAGAGGAGAGGCTCTCTAAAAATTCAAAAAGGTCTTTCCCAAAAAGGGTGGTAATGATTCAATGTGCTGGGTCACGTGGAGAGGAACTTAAGCATTGCAGCAAGTTCTGCTGTGTTCAGGCTCTAAAGAATGCCTTAAAGATTAAGGAGATAAATCCAGATACAGAGGTTTATATTCTTTACATAGACATGAGGGCCTATGGATTTTATGAAAAATATTATCTTGAGGCAAGAAAGAAAGGTGTTAAGTTTGTTAGATTTCCCCAGAGGAGAAGACCAGAGGTTTTTATCAAAGGGGATAAACCTGTGGTGAGGGTCTTTGATGTGCTTTTGAATAAGGAGATTGAAATTCCTGCTGATTTGTGTGTGCTTTCGGTGGGAGTAATTCCTTCAGAAAATAACCAGGTAGTTAATATGTTAAAAGTTCCTGTGAGTGAAGAGGGATTTCTCCTTGAGGCCCATGTGAAGTTAAGACCTGTTGAGACCGCAACTGATGGAGTTTATATTGTTGGTCTTGCCCATAGTCCTCAGCTTTTAACAGAGGTTTTGGCTCAGGCAAAAGCAGGTGCTGGAAAGGCAGCTATACCTCTTGCTAAGGGCTTTGTTGAGGTGCCACCTATTGTGGCTGAAGTTGATGAGGCAAGGTGTATTGGCTGTGCTCTTTGTGCCGAGGTATGTCCCTTTTCAGCTATTGAGATGGTAAAGGTAGACAAGAGAAGGAAGGCAAGGGTAATAAAGGCAGCCTGTAAAGGGTGCGGAGTTTGTGCTTCCCATTGTCCGGTTTTTGCCATAGATGTTGGAGGCTTTACAGGAGAGGCTATTCTTGAGCAACTTAAAGGCTTTGGTGAAAGGGAGCGTATAGAAGAAGTGGAGAGAAAAGAGGAGATTGCAGGAGGTTAATATGGAGTTTGAGCCAAGGATACTTAGTTTTATGTGCCATTGGTGATGCTATGCCGCAGCTGACGCGGCCGGTGTGGCTCGCCAGACCTATCCACCTTATCATAGAGTTATAAGGGTTATGTGTAGTGGTAGAGTGGATCCTCTTTTTGTAATGGAGGCTTTTAAAAATGGGGCTGATGCTGTAATGGTTGGTGGATGTAAGCTTGGAGAGTGTAAATATATTGAAGGAAATTTTCAGGCCCTTATTATGGGAGAGATGGTAAGAAATCTTATGAAGCTTATAGGGATTAATGAGGAACGTTTTAAGTTGGAATGGATCTCAAGTGCTGAGCCTGCTAAATTGGTGGAAGATATAAAGACTTATATGTTAAAGATTAAGGAGCTTGGGCCCCTTGGAAGTTCAGAGGGGCTAAAGAAGGAAGATCTTTCCTTTTATCTTGACTCAGCAGTTGAAGTATGTAAAAATATGCAGGTTCGAACTGCCTTTGGAAATGTGGCTAAGGAACTGAAAAGGATGCAGGATTTTTCTCTGGAAACGATTAATAAGAAGGTGGAGGAAAAGTTATTGCCCCTGCTTAAAAATAAACTCTATGAAATAGAGGTTAAGTCCCTTCTTAAGGATGGGCCAAAGAGCCTTGATTATATAGTTGAAAAAACAAGAGCAAGTGTTGAGGAGTTAAATCCTATTCTTTCTAAGATTATGAAGACTTGAGGGAGGAAAAATTAATGAAGGTTTCCATTAATGAAAGGGAGGTTAAGGAATTTGTTAAAGATAGAGTTATAACCTTTGATCAGTGTTTTAGATGTGGGGCCTGTTCAGGAATCTGCCCTGTAAAGAAGACAAGCTTTGTTTTTGATCCAAGAAAGATTGTACATCTTTTTCTGAACGGGATGCTAAGTGAGGTTCTCAATGAGCTTCTCTGGTATTGTTCCCAGTGTGGGTCCTGCGTTCCTGTTTGTCCTATGGATGTAAAACCAAAGGAGGTAATAAAAGCTTTAAGGGACTATGTTTTGGATAGAGGCCTCGTTGATGAGGAGAAGCTTTTTGAATTGGGTGTTTTTGCAAGGGTTAATCCTTCGAAGTGCATTCTTTGTCTGACCTGTGTAAGAACTTGTCCTTTCCAAGCTATAAGTATTAAAGAGGAGAGGTATGCCTTTATTGAGAAAAGTAAGTGCAGAGCTTGTGGTATTTGTGTGAGAGAGTGTCCGGCAAGGGCTATAGAGCTTAGGGAAAAACCTGAATATCTGGAGGTAAGCTTTTAATGGAAGAAAAAGGCTTTAAACTATCCATCCTCTGTTGTAATTATACTAATCTTTCAGAGAGAGAGGATTTTTTTGAGGTACCTGTTAGCCTTGAGATAAAAAGATATCCCTGTTCTGGTAAAATTGAGATTACTGATATGCTTAGGGCCTTAAGGGAGGGAGCTAAGGGAGTTATGGTTGCAGGCTGTATGCCAGGAACTTGTCATAATGGAAGAGGTAGTGAAAGGGCAGAAAAAAGAGTTCTGGGAGCAAGAAAAATTCTTGAGGAAATTGGTCTTGAACCAGAGAGAATTAGTATGTTTTTTGTAAATAGGCTTGATGGAGAGGATTTTATAAACAAAGTTAAGGCTTTCTACCGAGAGATTTTAAATTTTGAATTAAAGGGGAGAGAGAGGAAATGATAATTGCTGAGAGGCGGCCTATTCCTGAGATATTAAGGAATATTGAGAATTATCAGAAGATTCTTGTTCTTGGATGTAGAGGATGTGTGGCTATTTGTTCTGCTGGGGGGGATAGGGAGGTCTCAATTGTAGCAGAGGCCATAAGACTTGCAAGGACTTTGCAGGGAAAGCCTATTGAGGTTCTTGAAGATACCTTTATTAGACAGTGTGATCCCGAGTACTTGGAACCTTTAAAAGACTATCAAGGGAAGGTTGAGGCCGTAGTTAGTCTTGCCTGTGGAGTTGGGGTAAATTTGATAGCGGATTTATATCCTGAGATAAGGGTTTATCCTGGGGTAGATACAAGTTTTTATGGAGCTAATCTTTCCCTTGGAGAGTGGGTTGAAAAGTGCAGAGGCTGTGGAGATTGTATTATAGATAGGACAGCAGGGCTTTGTCCCATTGCCAGGTGTGCTAAAAATTTACTTAATGGGCCCTGTGGAGGCTCTCAAGGTGGGAGATGTGAGGTAAGAAAGGATATGCCTTGTATTTGGCATGAAATTGTTGAGAGGTTAAAAGCCCGAGGTGAACTTGAGAAACTATTAGAGATTTGGGAGCCCAAGGATTGGAGACCAGCTGGTGGAGATGGTTTAAGGGTAAGAGTAAGAGAAGATTTGAGACTGAATGGAGGGAAAAAGCCTTGGAGATAAAAAGCCATCTTGAAGAGCTTCTTTCTTCTGGGAAGTTTGTAGTTACGGCTGAAATTGGGCCACCAAGAAATGCTGATCCCGAGGTGATTAAGAAGAAGGCCAAAATTCTAAAAGGATATGTGGATGCTGTAAATATTACGGATTGTCAAACGGCAGTGGTTCGTGTTTCAAGTATGGCATCAGCTGTTCTTGTTATGAGTGAAGGGCTTGAGCCAGTTATGCAGATGACCTGTAGAGATAGAAATAGGATTGGTATTCAAGCTGATCTCCTTGGAGCAAGTGCCCTTGGGATAAAAAATCTTCTCTGTTTGACAGGGGATCATCCTAAATTTGGAAATCATCCTCAGGCAAAGCCAGTTTTTGATTTAGACTCTATTCAATTGATAAAGCTGGTAAGAGGACTAAAGGAGGGAAGATTTGAAAATGGAGAAGAGATAAAGGGAAGGAGGCCCTATTTCTTTATTGGGGCTGCAGAGAATCCCTTTGCTGAGCCTTTTGATTTTAGACCTTTAAGACTTGCCAAAAAAGTGAAGGCTGGAGCAAGATTTATTCAGACGCAAATTATTTATAATGTAGAAAAGTTTAGAAAATTTATGGAGAGGTGCCGAGAGCTTGGGCTTCTTGACAAGGTTTACATCCTGGCAGGAATTACTCCTCCCAAGTCTCTCGGAATGGCCAAATATATGAAGTATAATGTTCCAGGGCTTGAGGTTCCTGATGAAATCATAAAGAGACTTGAAGATGCCAAAGACAAAAAGGAAGAGGGTATTCAGATTGCGGTAGATATAATTCAGCAGGTAAAAGAGATTCCAGGAGTTTGTGGTGTCCATATAATGGCTATTGAGTGGGAGGAGGCTGTTCCTGAGATTGTGAAAAGGGCAGGGCTTTATCCCAGAGAGGAGGCCCCCTCTTTTATGCCACCTTTTGTAGTTGAGAAGGTGGTGGAAAAAGTGGTGGAGAAACCTGTTGAAGTAATTGTAGAGAAAATTATTGAAAAGCCAGTTGAGGTAATAGTTGAAAAGGTAATAGAAAAAGAGGTTCCTCTGGAGGGTGAAATGGCCGAAGAAAAGATCTTTACCCTTATTGAGATTCTCTCTGATCTTAAGGCAAGCTTAAAGAGCCTTAAGGCGGGAATGGAGTCCTTAGAGGAGGGAATTGCAAGGCTTGAAGAGGAATTTTTGAAAAAGAAAGAGGCAAGGCCTATTAGGAAAGAGGTAATAAAAAGACCTGAAGAAAGGCCTGTTGAGAGAGAGACTTTTATAGAGGAAAAGCCAAAGATTGAGGAAAAGGTTGAAGAAGTAGTAGTAAAACCTGAGGCAAAAGAAGTTAAGCCCGAGGTTAAACCTGAAGTAAAGCCAGAGATTAAGCCTGAGGTTAAACCTGAAGTAAAGCCTGAGGTCAAAAAAGAAGAAGCACCTGAAGAGATTAAACCTCGTGAAGAGGAAAAGATAGAGGTTAAACCTGTTATTGAGAAGCCAGAGGCTAAGGAGATTGTTGAAGAAAAAACAAAGGTTGAAGTAAAACCTGAGGTTAAGCTTGAGACAAAGCCTGAGCCTGAGGTTAAGGTTGAGGCTATTAAAATTGGGGGCTTAAAGGGTATATACAGGCCATTATCTGAAAGGGCAAAAAATCTTCCTCAGGATCTTTATATGGAGAAGGCTACTGGGGAGATAAAGGAAGTAGTAATTGGTAAGGGAGATAGGGCTATTAAAGTGGGAGGGGTTTCTACCCTGAATTTTCATTTCTTTGAGGGAGAGATGAAAAATGGTGTCAAATTTGCTTTTGAGATCCTTGATATAAAACCAGAAGATTGGCCAGAGAGTCTTTCCAAGTATTATAGAGATGTTTTTCATGATCCAGCCCTTTGGGCTAAAAAGTGTGTGGAGGAATATGGGGCTGAGGCTATCTGTCTCTATTTAGTGGGGACAGATCCTAATTTTTTGAATTTACCTCCTCAACATGCCAAGAAGGTAGCTGAGGCAGTGGTTAAAGCTGTGGATGTTCCTATAATTGTTTGGGGATCAGGTAATGCCGAAAAGGATGTTGAGGTTTTAAGGGAGGTAGCGGATATAGTTGGGGAGAGAGGGGCTGTGATTGGACCTATAGTTGAGGCTAACCACAGAACTCTTGCAGCGGTAGCTATGGGATATAATACTCCTGTGATTGCCTCAAGTCCGATTGATGTAAACCTTGCTAAGCAATTAAATATTCTTCTTGAGAATATGGGGCTTCCCTTAGATAAAATCCTTATGGATCCTTCTATAGGAGCTTTGGGATATGGTCTTGAATACACCTATTCTGTGATGGAAAGGATTAGGCTTGCTGCCCTTTTTGCACAGGATACAAAACTTCAGGTTCCTTTTATTTGCAGTATTGGTAGAGAGGTTTGGAAGACGAAGGAGGCAGGACTTCCTACAGATGAACTTATGGGTAAGGCCGAATCAAGGGGTATTTTGATGGAGGCTTTAACAGGGGTTACTTTAGCTCTCGCAGGGGGAGATCTTCTTATCATGAGGCATCCAAAGTCCATAGAACTTTGTAAAGAGCTTTTCAGAGGCTTAAGTATGAGTTAAAAGGGGGGATGGATTTATGTCCAAAATAATTGCTACAGCTGCCATAAGAGGTGCTCATAAAATTGTTGAGCGTGCCTGGGAAAAGTATGAAGAAGCGGTAAAGAAATTTGGCAAAGAGGCAGAAATAGGGTTTCCTAATACAGCCTATTATCTTCCTATAATTTATGCTATGCTGGGATATCCAGTGAAGAGACTTGGGGATTGTGAGGAGGTTCTTCAGGAGGCAAAAAGGCTTTTACCTGAGATACCCTCTGAGAAAACTTGGCTTCCCTATTTAGGGCCTGCTCTTGATGCAGGAATGGCTACCTTTTTTGCTGAAGAGATCATTGAGGCTATTAGATATCTTGAGGAGCCAAATTTCTACACTAAGACAGAAGAGCCTATAAGTGACAATATATGGCTTGGAGCAGCTGATGATGTTATTTTCAGAAAAAGAGGAGTTGAGTTTGTAGATGGCACAGCTCCGGGTTTTGCGGCTATCCTTGGATCTCCACCAAATAAAGAGGTTGCTCAGAAGATTGCTCAGGAGCTTCTTGAGAAAAATCTCTACGTCTTTATGCATGATCAGACCAACGGAATTTATATGCCCTATCTTCTTAAAGAGGCAGGAGTTCAGCTTGGATGGCCTACTCGTTTGATACCCTTTGGGCCTGATTATACCTCGGTGGTTTTTGCTATTGGTTTTGCCTGCAGAGTAGCTATGTCTTTTGGAGGAATCAAACCAGGAGATTATCTTGGGAATCTCCTTTACAATAAGGATAGAACCTTTGCCTTTGCTATAACCTTTGGCCCGGTTTCAGATGAATGGTATGCCAACGGTGCAGGTGCCATAAACTGGGGCTTTCCTGTGATCTCTGACTGGGATATTCCAGAGATTAAGCCCTATGGAATTTGCACCTATGAGCATGTGGTTTCAAGGGTGCCACACGAGGAGATTGTAGATAGGGCTGTGGAAGTAAGAGGCCTTAAAGTTACGACTGTTAAACTTGACATACCTGTATCTTATGCACCTGCCTTTGAAGGAGAACGAGTAAGAAAGGATGATCTTTATCTTGAGTGTGGAGGAGGTAGATCTCCAGCAGTTGAGCTCCTTCTTTCTGCCTCTTTAGAGGAAGTTGAAGATGGAAAGATAGAAGTTATTGGGCCTGAGATAAGTGAGGTGGAAAAGCTTGGAATAAAGGGTCCTCCATATGTGTTACCTTTTGCAGTGGTTGTAAAAGTAGCTGGAGTGAATATGCAAGAGGACTTTGAGGCTATTCTTGAAAGACAGTTTCATCATCTAATTAACTATGCTCAAGGAATCATGCATGTTGGTCAGAGAAACTTTGTGTGGCTTAGATTTAGCAAACAAGCTGTAGAAAAGGGATTTAAATTTGAACACATTGGAAGAATTCTTTATGCCAAACTGAGACAGGAGTATGGGGCTATTGTGGATAAGTGTCAGGTCACTATTTATACTGAGGAGGAGAAGGTTAAAGAGATTCTTGAGCTTGCTAAGAAGGTTTATGAGGCAAGAGATGCAAGACTTGCAGGACTCACTGATGAAACAGTAGATGTTTTTTATTCATGCACTCTATGTCAGAGCTTTGCTCCTAATCATGTATGTGTGATAACTCCTGAGAGAGTCGGTGCTTGTGGAGCTTATAACTGGCTTGATGGGAAAGCCTGTTATCAGATAAATCCTACTGGGCCAAATCAGCCTATCCCTAAGGGTGAATTGATAGATCCTGTGCTTGGGCAGTTTAGTGGAGTTAATGAATATGTTAAACAGACCTCTCGTGGAGCTGTTGAGAGGGTAAGTCTTTATAGTATTCTCATTGATCCTATGACTGTTTGTGGATGTATGGAAGGAATAGCAGCTCTCTTACCATCTGTTAATGGAATCATGATTGTCAACAGAGATTATATGGGTATGACCCCTACAGGTATGAAGTTTTCTACTCTTGCAGGAATGGTAGGAGGAGGGCAGGTTACTCCTGGATTTATGGGAGTTTCTAAACATTATATAACTTCTAAGAAGTTTTTAGCTGCAGATGGAGGTCTTTTGAGGGTAGTTTGGATGCCAAAGATGTTAAAAGAGGAATTGAGGGAGAAGCTACAGAAAAGGGCTGAGGAGCTTGGTGTTCCCGATCTTATAGATAAAATTGCCGATGAAACAGTGGCCACAACTGAAGAGGAAGTGAAGGCTTGGATTGAAAAAGTGGAACATCCTGTGCTTAAGTTACCTCCCTTGGTATAAATTTTGTGAATAAGGAGGAATAGCCCGATGGGACTTACTGGAATTCAGATTCTTGGGAAGCTTCCTAAGAAGAATTGCAAAGAGTGTGGTTTCCCGACTTGTATGGCTTTTGCTATGAAAGTGGCAGCAGGCCAGGCAGAAATTACAGCCTGTCCTTATGTGGATCCTAAAGTAGTTGAAGAGATAGCTGAGGCCACTGCTCCTCCTATAAGAACTGTAAAGATCGGAGGTGGAGATTATACCTATTCTCTTGGAGGAGAGACAGTTTTATTCAGGCATGAAAAGCGCTTTGAAAATCCTCCCCTTTTAGGGACTTATATTAAAACTTCAATGGATGAGGCTGAAATTAATCGGAGGATAGAACTTTATAAAAAATTGAGTTGGGATAGAGTAGGGATAACCCTTAGACCTGATGTAGTTATGCTTGAAGGAGATGGAGATCTTTCAAAATTTGAAGCTCTTGTTAAAAGAGTAAGAGAAGAATTGCCTCATTTAGCTATAGTGCTTTCAGGAAGTCTTGAGGCTATAAAAAGGGGAATTAGCCTTTGTGGAGACTTTAAGCCATTGATTTATGCAGCCACTTCTCAGAATTTTGAAGAAATTACGGCCCTTGCGGAGGAGACTAAGACTCCCTTTGTTATCTCAGCTGAATCTCTGGATGAACTCTCTGAACTTTCAGATAGAGCTCTAAAGAAAGGGCTTAAAGATTTTGTGCTTGATCCAGGCTCAAAGGGCTTGAGAGAGCTTTTTGAGGATCTTATCATTATCAGAAGGGCAGCCATTAAAAAACGTTATAAGCCCTTTGGTTTTCCTGTGATAGTTTTTCCTTATAGGTATACGGAGGATTATCTTCTTGAGAATTCTATTGCTGGAATTTTTGTAGCTAAGTATGCAAGTCTTATGATACTCTCCGATCTTAGGGCAGAAGCCTTGTTTAATCTCCTTGTTGAGCGGATGAATATCTTTACAGATCCTCAGAAGCCCCTTGTGGTGGAAGAGGGAATTTATCCTGTCAACGGGCCAGATGAATGGTCTCCTGTGGTGATTACTTGTAACTTTGCTTTGACCTATTTTATTGTGAATGGTGAGATTGAGGGAAGCCGAGTTCCTACCTGGCTTTTGATTAAAAACACTGATGGGCTTTCTGTTCTTACAGCTTGGGCAGCAGGTAAATTTGGAGCAGACACCATTGCGGAGTTTGTGAAGAGGTGTGGGATTGAGGAAAAGATAAAACATAGAAAACTTACCATACCTGGATATCTTGCAGGTATAAAAGGAGAGCTTGAGGAGGAGCTTCCTGGATGGGAGATTCTTGTTGGGCCAAGAGAGGCAAGTGGACTTCCTTCTTTTTTGAAAAAGTTATCAGCTGAATTAAGAGAGCAAGCCAAAGCTGCCTAGCCAATTAATAAATAAAGGAGGGTGAGAGATGGCACATACGGTGGTATGCATTGCTGAGAGCATAAATATTATGAGTAAGAGAATTGGTCCTGCTATGAGGGAGAGAAATCCTCTGCCTATTCAACAGATGGCTAAGGAGGAAACAGAACTTGGGGCAGACTATCTGGATTTAAATATAGGGCCTGCTAAAAAGGATGGTCCAGAACTTGCAAGTTGGATCGTGAAGGTCGTTGAAGAAGTAGTGGATACTCCCCTTTCTCTTGATACCACCAATCCCGAGGCTATGATTGCAGGAATTAAAGCTTCCAAGAATCCCTCAAGGATACTTATGAATTCCATTTCTATTCAGCCTGAAAGGCTAGAAAAGCTTGGTCCCTTTGCAGCAGAGGTTGGATGTGATGTAGTTGCTCTGCTTTGGGGTCTTGAGGGGCTTCCAAGGGATGCTAATGAGAGGGCAGCTCTTGCTGTGGATTTAATTATGAAACTTAATGAATATGGGATACCTAACGAAAAAATTTGGGTAGATCCTATTTTAACACCTATCACCCTTGGGGCTGAACAAATACAGGAGGCTCTTCTTTTTCTTTCTATGCTTCAAGATATTGCTCCTGGGGCTAAAAGCACCATTGGGCTCTCCAATGTCTCTAATGGAGTAGCTTCCCATCTAAGACCCTATCTTAACAGAGTAATGCTTATGATGCTTATGAAATACAATATTTATAGTGCCATAGTTGATGTATATGATAAGGAGCTTGTTGAAATTGCTAAGGGGAAACATCCTGACTGGGTGGCTCTTGTTCATCGTATGATGGATGGAGATGAGCCTGATCCTAAAACTCTCTCTCCTAAAGAGCTTGAGATTTATAAGACCTATAAAGTGCTTAGTGGACAAACTATTTTTTCTGAATCATGGTTAGAACTTTAGAAATAGGCAGCCTTTAAATTTTTCCTTAACCTTAAATGTCTTAAGGGTAATTGTAAAGTGTAACTGTAGTTTGGAGTTGGCATGGTAATTAAGATAGTTATAAACAATAAGGAAATTCAAGCTAAAAAAGGGGAAATTCTTCTTGAGATTGCAAGGAGGGAAGGATTTTACGTACCTACCCTATGTTATTTAAAAGACAAAAGCTATCCTAAGAATCCCTGTGGGATCTGTGTAGTTGAAGTTAAAGGAGAGGGGATAGTTAGAAGCTGTAATTACGTAATAGAGAGAGAAATTGAGGTAGAAACGGACTCACCGCAGGTAAAAAATATAAGAAAGAAGATTCTTGAGAATCTTGTAGCCAATCATTATGGAGATTGTAAAGCCCCTTGTCATACTCCCTGTCCTGGTGGTTTAAATATTCAGGGTTATATAGGTTTTATTGCCCAAGGGGATTTTAAGGCTTCTCTGGCTCTTATTAAAGAGAAGCTTCCTATACCTGCAGTGGTAGGAAGGGTTTGTCCCAGATTTTGTGAACCTGTTTGTAGGCGCTCCCTTGTGGATCAGCCTGTGGCAATTAATAATCTTAAGAGATTTGTGGCTGATTATTGTCTTGAGCATGGTGAACTTCCTCTTGACCTTCCGCCTCTTAATGAGAGAAGGGTGGCTGTTGTTGGGGCTGGCCCTGCAGGAATAAGTTGTGCCTATTTTTTAAGGCTTAAAGGTTATAGAGTCACAGTATTTGATAAAGAAGAGGAGCCTGGTGGTTTATTAAGATATGGAATCCCCTCTTTTAAACTACCAAGAGAGGTTCTGAGGAAGGAGCTTGGAAATATTTTTAACCTGGGTATTGAATTTCAAGGAGGAAAGGTCTGGGGAAGAGACTTTACCCTCAGGGATCTTAAGGATAGGGGTTTTGAGGCTATCTTCCTTGCGATAGGAGCACGAAAGGAGAGATTCTTTGGCTTTCAAGGAGAGGAGTTGGCAGAGAGTGGCTTTGAATTTCTTTATAAATTCAATAAAGAGTTAATAAATTTAAAGGAATATGAAGGAAAAAAAATTGCCATTCTTGGTTGTAGTTATACTGCTCTTGAGTTAAGTAGAGTTCTAAGAAGATTGGGAGCCTCTGTAAGTATATATTATCCTCGTTCGAGAATGGAAGTCACTATACCCCAAAGAGAGATAGGATATGCTGAAAAGGAGGGTGTAAAATTTATCTATGTTACAGCTCCCTGGATTCTTGAAAAACTTGAGAGAGGCTATCGGGTAACTTTTGTAAGAACCTCTTTAACAGAGAAGAAAGAAATTAAACCCCTTCCGGAGACTGCTTTTGAGGAAGAGTTTGATATTGTATTTAGGGCATGGGGTGAGGCGCCCTCTGATGAATTTAAAAATTTTGGTGACCTTGAGGCAGAGCTTGAAACTACTGCTGAGGGAATTATTAAGGTTAATCCCCAAACTCTTGAGACAAGCGTTAGAGGAGTTTTTGCAGGTGGAGATTTTGCTCATGGAGCTAAGACAGTTATCCAAGCGGTAGCCGCTGGAAGGAAGGCTGCCCAGGCAATATCCGCCTTTCTTGAGGGTAAACCTTTAAAAAAGGCCCTCATTACAGTTAAATATGATTTTTCTCGAGGAAAAAGGGCAGAAGAATTTGATTCAAATTTTCTTGACCTCTTTGTGCCTGAAGAGCGAGCCCAATTAAAAGAGAGAGATCCTGTAAAGCGCATTCATGACTTTGAAGAGGTGCTTATCGGTTTAACAGAGGAAGAGGCTATAAAAGAGGCTAATCGCTGTTTGAGATGTGGCTGTCTTGGCATTCATAAATGTGACTTTAGAGAAATTATTATTAAAGAGGATGTTGGTGTTTCTAAGGCACGGAAGAAAATTAAATATGCCATTCAGAAAAGCCATCCTCTAATTGAAGTAGATTTAAATAAATGTATAGCCTGTGAGAAATGTGTTAGAATTTGTCCTTACGAGGCTATTTTCTTTAGAGTGGTTAATAAAGGAACGCCTGCAGAATACATTACTTTTAGATTTACAGAAAGGTGTGTAAACTGTGGAGCCTGTGTAGACGTATGTCCCACTGGATCTTTAACCAAGAAGAATCTCCTTGTGCCATATAGTAGAAGTGAGGCTCACGCGGTTAAATCTGTCTGTGGCTATTGTGGGGTAGGCTGTAATCTCACTGTTTGGGTAAAAAATGGAACCATTTTAGAAGTCACAGGGAGAGATCTTCCTCCCAATTATGGATTTACTTGTGTCAAGGGTCGATTTGGTTTTGAGTATTACAAGAGCCCAGAGAGGCTTGCCTATCCTATGATTCGTAAAGATCGCTTGAGGGAGTTTGAGAGAGTTTCTTGGGATACAGCGCTTGAATTTGTAGCAGAAAATTTAATGAAAATTAGTCAAGAGTATGGGCCTGAATCTTTAGGATTTCTATGTTCAGCCAGATGTTCCAATGAAGAAAACTATCTCATGCAAAAGATAGCAAGGGGTATTTTTAAGACAAACAATGTGGATAATCCAGCGCGTGTCTGACATGCACCATCGGTCGCAGGTCTTGCGGCCACAGTAGGAACTGGAGCTGCCTGTGTTCACTTTGATGAAATCTATAATGCAGATCTACTTTTCCTTATAGGGACAAACTCTTATGAGGCCCATCCTATTGTGGCCCAAAAGATTATGAAAGCCCTTGATAGAGGGGCTAAATGTATAGTGGCTGACCCAAGGCGGATTTTTTTTGCTGAAAGATCTAACCTATTTTTACCATTAAGACCAGGCTCTAATATTCCTTTACTCAACGGTATGGCCTATGTAATTATTAAAGAAGAACTTTATGACAATGAATTTGTAGAGAAATACGTAGAGAATTTTGATTCTTATAGGCACTATATTTTAAGTGAGTGGGACCTTGCTAAGGCAAGTAGATATACCGGGCTAAAGCCCTTTTTAATTGAGCAGGCAGCCTATCTTTATTCTCAGGCTAAGAGCGCTCTAATCCTTTGGGGGCTTGGTGTTTCGGAACATAGGGCTGGGTCTTATACAGCTATGGCAGCAGCTAATCTTGCAACTCTTTGTGGTTTCTGGGGAAAACCAGGTTGTGGAGCTATGCCTTTAAGAGGACAAAACAATGTTCAGGGTGTCTGTGATATGGGAGGTCTTCCCTATGTGCTTCCTGGATATCAGAGTTATCTTGATCCGACTACAAAATTGAGATTCCAAGAAGTATGGGGAACTTCTCTTCCAGATAGAGAAGGTAAAACTCTACCTACCTTATTAAGAGAGGCCCTTTCTGGTAAAGTAAAGGGTCTCTATGCTATGGGCTATGATGTGGCTATGAGCCATGGCGACATTGGTGTGGTATGGAAGGCCTTAAGTAATCTTGAGTTTTTTGTAGTTCAAGATATTTTCATGCCTCTTTCTGGAAAATATGCCCATGTAGTGCTTCCTGCAGCCTCTGTCTTTGAAAAATGTGGGACCTTTACTAATGGAGAAAGAAGGGTTCAGCTCTTTGAAAAGGCAGTTTCACCACCTGGAGAGGCCCTTCCTGACTGGCTAATTCTTACTAAGCTTGCTCAAAAATTGGGATATAACTGGAACTATCAATCTCCTGCAGAGATTGCGGAAGAGATTGGCAGAGTTTGGCCAGCTTGGAAAGGAATTCTTCACTCCCGATTAAAAGAAAGAGGAATTCAGTGGCCTTGCCCAGAAGAGGATCATCCAGGAACTCCTATTTTATTTACCACGGGCTTTCCCAAAGGAAAAATTCATTTAGCTATGGCTAAACACATTCCTCCCTTTGAGGAACCCACCTCCCAATATCCCTTTCTCTTAGTCACTATAAGAAGACTTAATCACTATAATGTAGGCAGTATGTCAAGAAGATGTCCCTCTTTAAAGAAACTATACTCTGAACCTATTATTGATATCAATCCTGAAGATGCAAAAGAGTTTGGAATTTACGAAGGAGCAAGGGTTAGAGTCTGGAATGATAGAGGTGAGGTTATCTTCAGGGCTCATCTTGAGGAGCGAGTTCCCAGAGGGCAGCTTTATACAGACTTTCATTTTGAAACCGCTTTAACCAATCTATTAGTAAGCCCGGGGCTTGACGAACTTATGGAAACGCCAGAGTACAAAGTTTCAGCTGTGGCTATTTCTCTTCTTTCTTAGAAAGCTTTTAAATGAGAGCCTTTTGGGTATCATAAACCTTAAATTTCCTTTTCCTAAGATTAATGTAAATAGGGAGCTGGGTTTTATTTTGATTTAATTATAGTTGACAAGGCTTTTACACTCTGGAAATGCATAATTTAGGAGGTATATTTTAAATTATTATGAGTCTTTTATTTGGGCCCGTTAAATCAAGAAGGCTTGGGCTTTCCCTTGGGGTTGAGCTGGTACCCTCTAAAATCTGTTCTATGGATTGTCTTTATTGTGAGGTGGGAAAAACAACTACTCTTACGACCTTGAGAGCTTCTTACCTTCCCTGGGAAGAAATTGAAAAAGCCCTTTATGAAGCCAAAGAAAGAGAAGAAGAATATGAAGTGTTGACTTTTACTGGAAGTGGTGAACCTACCTTAAATATTCACTTTGAAAGAGCGGTAGAGTTTGCTAGAAATTTAATTAAAAAACCTATCTCTGTTCTTACCAATAGTTCAACGCTAAATATAGAGACAGTCAGAAGAGCTCTTTCTGAAGTGGATTATGTCCTTGCCTCCCTTGATGCTGCAAGGGAGAAGTCCTTTAAGCTAGTTAACAGACCTGCAGAAGGAGTCAGTTTAAGAGAAATTATTATGGGTTTAAAGAACCTCAGAGAAGAGATGAAGGGAGAACTTTGGCTTGAAATTTTGCTTGTCAAGGGAGTTAATGATAGTGAGGAAGATCTTAAGGTTTTAAGGGAAGTAATTGAATACATAAATCCCCATAAAGTCCAGTTGAATACAGTAGTAAGACCTCCTGCCTATGCTGTAGCTAAACCTCTAAGTTTTGAGGAGCTTGAAAAAGTAAGAGCCTATCTTGGAGAAAGAGCTGAGATAATAACTCCCAAGGACAAAAAAATAGAGGGGATTTCTTTTAAAAGGAATCTTGAGGAACTTCTTTTTGATTATCTTTCAAGAAGGCCTGCTCCTCTTACAGAGTTAACTGAAGTTTTCAAAGATTCAGAAGAGCTTAAAAGGGTTCTTCAAAATCTTATTAAAGAAGGTAAAATTAAGAGACTTCTCTATCAAGGCGAAGTTTATTTTTCAGCCTAAGTTAAGTCTATGAATCTTTCTTTGCCTGAGATGAGAAGGCCCTTTTACAAAAAGGTTATTGAGGCTGTTCTTTTTTGCGCTGGTAGACCTGTAAGGATAAAGGAACTTGTTTCACTCTTTGAGAATCAAATTTCTCCTAAAGAGATTGAAAGTATTCTTGAGGAATTGCAAAGGGAATACGAATTTAGGGGAGTGAAAATTTTGCCTGTTGCAGGGGGTTTTCGGGTGGAGTCTGATCCAGAGGTAAGTGAGTATCTGCGAAAATTTCTTCAACCAAGAACATTTAAATGGACTAAGCCCCTTCTTGAAACTCTTGCTATAATAGCCTATTTTCAACCTATAACCAGGGCAGAAATTTCAGCCAAAAGAGGAGGAGTCGAGGTCTCACCTCACCTAAAAACCCTTCTTGAAAGGGGGTTTATAAAGGTTGTAGGAAGAAAGGAAGTTCCTGGGAAGCCAGCTCTATATGGAACGACTAATTATTTTCTTGAATATTTTGGTCTAAATTCTCTCAAAGACTTACCCCCTCTTGAGGAGCTTGAAAAATTAATTCATCAGGAGGAGCAATGATAGGAATTATTGACTACAAAGCAGGAAATTTAACCAGTGTTGCCAGAGCCATTCAGTATCTTGGTTTTAAGTGGATGATAAGTTCTGATCCAGAAAAATTGAGAAAGTGTGAGAGAATTATTTTCCCTGGGGTTGGAGCGGCAAGATCTGCTATGGAAAGTCTCAGAGAATTTCACCTTGATGAATTTCTCAAAGAGGCTTTTAAAAAAGGGATACCTATTTTTGGCATTTGTCTAGGCACACAGATTGTTATGGAAGAAAGCGAAGAAGACGGAGGTACAAAAACCCTTGGTTTAATACCGGGAAAGGTTCATCGATTTCCAGACCCCCTTATTTGGAATAATGAAGTCTTGAAGGTTCCCCATATGGGATGGAATAGTGTGCAATGGTTAAGAAAACATCCTGTAATCAATGGGCTTGATCCTGATTTTGAATATTATTTTGTGCATAGTTATTATCCAAAACCAGCTAAGGAGGATTTCATTTTGGGATATACTTTTTATGGAATTAACTTTCCTTCAGCCATTATATACGAAAATTTAATAGCCTTTCAATTTCATCCTGAAAAAAGTGGAAGACCAGGCCTTCTTATTTTGAAAAACTTCTGTGAATGGAAACCTTGAAAGATTTTATTTTTTAACAGGAGAAATTACTGCAATCATTTGACGTCCTTCAAGTTTAGGAGGAACTTCCACTTGCCCCTTACCTTCTATGGCCTGAAAAATAGCTGAAAAAACTCGGTCTGCAAGCTCTGGATGAGTAAGTTCTCTTCCTTTAAAAACCACTCGTATTTTAACCTTGTAGTTGTCTTCCAAAAATCTCAAGATATGTTTAATCTTAACCTCAAGATCATGTTTGTCAGTTTTAGGGCTTAGTTTGATTTCCTTGACCTCGATGACAGTTTGTTTTTTCTTGGCCTCTTTGGCTTTTTTAGCTTCCTGGTAAAGAAACTCCCCAAAATCCATAATTTTGCATACAGGAGGTGTGGCAGTAGGGGCTACTTCCACTAGATCAAGTCCGTAATCCTCAGCTATCCTTAAGGCCTCTGAAAGAGGAACAATTCCTATTTGCTTTCCATCAGGCCCAACAAGTCTAACCTCTTTGGCTCTAATCTTTTCATTGACTCTGTACTTACTCTTTAACTCTTGCTGCATACTCTCCTCCCATTTTGATTTTTATCACCTCCTTTAAAGGGAGATAATTCTTTTTTGAAAGCATTAAGAGACTTGAATTTGATTTTCTTTTTGAAGAGTTTCCATAAAATCAGAGAGCTTAATATTTTGGATAACCTCACCGCTTCTTTTTCTCACACTTATGGTTTGACTCATTTCTTCTTTATCGCCTATAATTACCATATAGGGAATTTTTTCAAGCTGGGCAGAGCGGATTTTATAATTTATTTTTTCTGGACGAAAATCCTTCTCTACACGAAAACCAGCTTTTATTAGTTCTTGAAAAATCTTTTCAGCGTAA
Organism: Caldimicrobium thiodismutans; assembly: GCA_002877875.1. GTDB lineage: Bacteria > Desulfobacterota > Thermodesulfobacteria > Thermodesulfobacteriales > Thermodesulfobacteriaceae > Caldimicrobium > Caldimicrobium thiodismutans_A. The sequence continues at coordinate 9,449 of PNIE01000064.1, read as the reverse complement.
GGAATATTTCTGTCAGTAAGAGTCATAACTTTTATCTGGACAGGAGAGAGCCAGAAGGGGAAGGCTCCTCCATAATGTTCAATTAAAACTCCAAAAAATCTCTCAAGAGACCCAAGAAGGGCACGATGTATCATAATGGGACGATGAAATTGGTTGTCTTCTCCAATGTATACCAGATTAAACCTTTCGGGAAGATTAAAATCTACTTGAATAGTTGAACACTGCCAAAATCTTCCAAGCACATCCTTTATCTTCAAATCAATCTTTGGACCATAGAAAACCCCTTCTCCTGGATCAATCTCATAGGAAAGTCCTTTAGCCTCAAGGGCCTGTTTAAGTGCCTCTTCTGCTTTGTCCCAGATAGCTGGATCTCCCACAAATTTTTCTGGCCTTGTGGAGAGGAAAATTTGATATTCTTTAAAGCCAAAAAGAGTGAGAAAATAAATTACCAAATCAAGCACCTGGATGAGTTCCTCTTCCAGTTGATCTTCTCTACAATAGATGTGGGCATCATCTTGGGTAAAGCCTCTTACTCTTAAAAGGCCATGTAAAACTCCACTTCTCTCATATCTATAGACTGTTCCTAATTCACAAAGTCTTATGGGGAATTCTCTATAACTTCTTCTCTTTTGATTGTAAATATAGATATGAAAAGGACAATTCATTGGTTTTAATTGATAGGCTCTGTTTTCAAGTTCCATGGGTGGGAACATATTTTCAGAATAATAGTCAAGATGTCCTGAGGTCTTCCAGAGATCTCTGAGGGCAATATGAGGGGTATAAACTAAGTGATAGCCCCTTTTCAAATGTTCCTCCTTCCAGAGATCTTCAATAATCTTTCTTACTAAGGCTCCCTTAGGTAACCAGATGACCAGGCCAGGCCCTATGTCTTCCTCAATAGCGAAAAGCTCAAGTTCTTTTCCCAGTTTTCTATGGTCCCTTTTTTTAACCTCTTCAAGCCAGTTAAGATAGCTCTCAAGATCCTCATCTTTGAAAAAGGCTGTGCCATAGATGCGCCAGAGCATGGGATTTTTTTCATTTCCTCTCCAGTAGGCTCCGGATACAGATAATAGCTTAAAAGCCTTAACTTGCCCTGTGGATAGAAGATGGGGACCTTTGCAAAGATCTATAAACTCTCCCTGAGTGTAGATGCTTACCTTGGAATCAGGTAATTCTTCAATTAATTCCAACTTAAAATCCTCTTTAAGCTTTGAAAAAAGCTCCTTGGCCTCATCCTTTGAAAGCTCCCTTCTCTCTAAGGGAAGATTTCTCTTAATCAATTCTTTGATTTTCTTTTCTAAAGACTTTAGATCTTCTTCAGTGAATGGGCGCTCATAGTAGATGTCATAATAAAAACCTTCTTCTATAGCTGGTCCAATCCCAAGTTTTGCCTCAGGAAATAATTCTTTAACTGCCTGAGCTAAAAGATGAGAGGCAGTGTGCCTCAAAACTTCAAGAGCTTCTTTAGTATCAGGATAAATAGGTTCTAAGACTATCGTCTCTGAGGCTGAGATCGGAGTATGCCAATCTATGATTTCTCCGTTTAGTTTAAAGGCTATAGGAAGTCCCTTTTCGGATTTTATTTTCTTTAATTCAGGAAGAAGAATTTTTAAAGGTTTTTCTGGATCTAAAGAGAATTCGCCGAAATCTTTTATGTAGATTTTCAATTCTTAAGTAGAATCTCCCTTTTCAACGACTAAAATGGTAGGCGCGGGCGGGATCGAACCGCCGACCTCTTGCGCGTCAAGCAAGCGCTCTCCCACTGAGCTACGCGCCTATTTTACAATAGATTTAAAATAACCCATTTTGTATTCTTGTCAAGAGGATTTATGTGTCCATATTTTCTTCCTAAAGAGATCTTTTTGATTATAAAAATTTGAGCTATAATTAACTTCTATGAAAGCTTGGATTATAAGAGAAGTAGGAGAGCTTAGTCCTAAAAATTTTTTTCTCTCTGAGGTAAAAGATCCAGAGATTTCATCTGAAGAAATACTTCTTAAAGTTAAGGCTTGCGGAGTTTGTCATACTGAACTTGATGAGATAGAGGGTAGGGCTGAACCTGCTTTTTTGCCAATCATTCCTGGTCATCAGATAGTGGGAGAAGTTATTGCAGTTGGGGAAGCTGTTAAAAATTTTAAAGTGGGAGATCTTGCCGGAGCTGGCTGGATTTACTCTTCCTGTGGGCACTGTGAATTCTGTAAAAAGGGCCTTGAAAATCTATGTCCTGAATTTAAAGGGACTGGCAAAGATGCCCATGGTGGATATGCAGAGTATTTCAAAATCAAAGAGGAGTTTGCCTTTAAATTACCCAAAGGAAAGGCTCCTGAAAAGCTTGCTCCACTCTTTTGTGCTGGAAGCATTGGTTACAGGGCTTTAAAACTCTCAGGGATTAAAAATGGGGATATCTTGGGTTTGATAGGATTTGGCGCCTCAAATCACTTAGTTTTAAAAATGTCAAAGGTTCTATATCCTAATTCTCCTGTTATTGTTTTTGCAAGAAATCCTAAGCAGAGAGAAATGGCCCTTAGACTTGGAGCTGATTTTGCCTTAGATCTTGAGGAGGAACCAGAGGATTATCCTTATGCCCTAATTGATACAACCCCTGTTTGGAAACCTCCTTTTTACTTTTTAAGATATTTAAGACCTGGAGGAAGATTAGTTATAAATGCTATAAGAAAGGAGAATCAAGATATAGACTTTCTTCTAAATCTTTCTTATGAGAGGGACCTTTGGCTTGAAAAGGAAATAAAGACCGTGGCTAATATTACCCGCAAAGATATTGAAGAATTCTTAAAATTAGTGGAGAGAGCACAAATTGAGCCAGAAGTTGAGATTTATTCCTTTGAAGAGGCTTACAAAGCTCTTGAAGATCTTAAAAATCACAGAATAAAGGGGGCCAAAGTTTTAAAAATAAGTTAAAATGGCTTAAACTGTCATTAAGGGGTAAGGAGAATGCTTGTCAAATATTCATTAACAGAGGAACAAAGTCTTCTTGTTGAACTTATTAAAAGAATTGGAGAGGAATACATAGCTCCTTTTGCTCTTGAATGGGATGAGAAAGAGAGTTTTGACAATAGGCCTATAAGGGCTTTAGCTGATGCTGATCTTTTTGGCATAATTGTGCCTAAGGAATATGGTGGCCTTGGAATGGGAGTCTTTGAGATGTGCCTTGCTGTTGAATGGTTATCCTATTACTGTGCTGGAGTCTCTACCACTTATGCAGCCTCCTTTCTTGGGGCCTATCCTCTAATTCTTTTTGGTAACGAAAAACAAAAAGAGAAATATTTGCCTGATATTGCAAGAGGAAAAAAACTTTGTGCCTTTGCTTTAACAGAGCCTCAGGCAGGAAGTGACGCTTTTGGTATTAAAACCACAGCAAGAAAAGAAGGAGACTATTATGTGTTAAATGGTGTAAAACAGTGGATAACCAATGGTGGCTTAGCAGATATTAACATAGTAATAGCCCTTACTGACCCAGCTAAGGGTCCCCGTGGTGCCAGTGCCTTTATTGTGGAAAAGGGTGATCCTGGTTTTTCAGCAGGAAAAAAAGAGAAAAAGCTAGGCCTAAGGAGTTCAGTCACTACTGATCTTATTTTCAATGATTGCAAGATTCCCGCTGATAGACTTCTTAGCCGTGAGGGTATGGGTTTTATGGTAGCTTTAAAAACTCTTGATTATGCCAGATGTGGGGCTGGAGCTCAAGCTCTTGGAGTGGCTCAGGCGGCATTGGAAGTTAGTATAAAACATGCCAAAAAGAGAATTCAGTTTGGCCAGCCTGTTTATAACTTTCAGGCAGTAAGCCATACCTTTGCAGAAATGACAATGCGTCTTGAGGCTTCAAGGGCCCTTGTATATCAGGTAGCCAAATTTATTGATGCTGGGGCTAAGGATTTTTCAGGGGCCTCAGCTATGGCCAAGTGTTTTGCCACAGATCAGGCTATGTGGATTTGCGAGAGGGCTATTCAAATGATGGGTGGTTACGGCTATATGAGAGATTATCCAGTCCAGAAGTTTTTCAGAGATGTCAAATGTCTTCAAATTTATGAGGGAACCAATGAAATTCAGAAAAATGTTATAGCTCGCGAACTTTCAAAGGTTTATAAATAGGAGGAAAGGGTGAGAATAATTGTTTCTATTAAAGGAGTTCCTAAATTAGAGACGGTAAAAGTAGATCCTGAAACTCATACCTTAAGAAGGGAATCGGCAGAGCTTATGCTTAATCCCTTTGACAGAAGTGCCCTGGAGATAGCAGCAAGGCTTAAAGAAAAATACCATGCCGAAGTCATTGCTATCAGTATGGGGCCTCCCAATGTAATTCCTCTTTTAAGAGAGGCCTATTCAATTTGCGCGGATAGAATCATTCTTCTTTCAGACAGAGCTTTTGCAGGAGCAGATACTTTGGCAACCAGTAGAGTCCTTGCTCAAGCTATTAAAAAACTTGCTCCCTTTGATCTTGTACTTATGGGGCTAAAATCAGCTGATGGGGAAACAGCCCAAGTCCCTCCAGAGACAGCTGCTCTCCTTGGAATTCCCTCTATTACAAATGTTAAAGACCTCTTTTTTGAAGATAAGAAAATTATAGCCTTGAGAGAAACAGAATATGGCCTTGAAGAATTAGAAGCTGAGCCACCAATAGTTGCAAGCTTATATCCCAAATTGGATTATTTTAGACCTCCTTCCTTTAAAAGATTGCTTGAAGTAAAAAATCGAGAGCTGGAAATTTGGTCTGCTAAAGATCTTGAACTTAGTATTGAAAAACTTGGACTTTCAGGGTCACCTACCAGGGTTTCAGGGGTTTTTGAGAAAAAATTTGCAGATAAAGGTGAGATCTGGGAGGGTGAACCCGAGGAGCTTGCTAAAAGATTAATTACCCTGTTAAAAGAAAAAGGATTCCTCAAAGCTTGAGGAGGTAAGAAAAAAATGAGAGATTATATTTTTGCCTATGGAGAATATCATACAGGTAAACTTCATCCGGCAAGTCTTGAAATTCTTACGCCTTTAAGAGAAATCGCGGATAAGTTGCAAAAGAGACTTATCTTATTTATGCTTGTTGATGACTCTGAGAGGCTTAAGGAAGTGAGAGAGCTTGAAAAGGCCCTTTGTGATGAAATATGGTATTTGGAGAATAGGGAACTTAAGGATTTTAAGGATGACCTTTTTGGCAAAGTTATAGTAAACCTGATTAAAGAGACCAATCCTTACGGAGTTTTTTTCCCAGCTACTCTTCAGGGAATGGCTCTTGCACCAAGAGTGGCAGGAGAGCTTGAGGTAGGCCTTTGTGCTCATGTAAACTCTTTTGAGATAGAAGGAGAAACTCTTTATATGCTAAGACCATCATACGGAGATAATATCATTGCAAAGTTATATTCAACAACCTTTCCTATTATGGCAACCCTTTCTCTTAATGCCTTTCCTATTAGAGAAAACACAAAGAAACCAGAACTAAAGAAGATAAAATTAAAGGAGCCTTTAAATTTGGTGAGTAAACTAAGAGTAAGAAGTATCAAGCCTGTGAAGAGGGAGCCCAACAAATTGGCTGTAGCCAAAGTAATTCTTGCAGGGGGGTTAGGGCTTAAGACCAAGGAAAATTTTGAAAAATTAAAGATCCTAGCAGAGATCCTTGAGGCAGAGATTGGGGTTACAAGACCTCTTTGTTATGCTGGCTGGGCTGAAGAAGATCACATGATAGGAGTAAGTGGTGTAACTGTTAGGCCTAAACTTTATATAGGTTTTGGAATATCTGGGGCTATTCAGCATACCATCGGTATGGAAAATTCAGAATTTATAATAGCTGTAAATATAGATAAAGAAGCTCCTCTGGTAAAAATGTCACATGTTGCTTTGATTGTTGATGCCGAAAAGTTACTCGATGCCCTTTTGAGACAATTAAAAGAAGGGACTAATTAATTTTTTGAAACGCCTTTTTAATCTTTTTATGTGATCGCCTTCCCAATAGAGTTTATCGCATTTGGGGCAATAGTTAAATTCCGAGTATTTTTCCCAAACTTTAGGAGGTATCCTTTCTTTGAAAGCTTCTTTTTTAATAGGAATAAGTTTGGTTCCACAAAGAGTGCAGAGATCAAGGGAAAGTTCTGGTTTTAGATTTAACTTTCCTAAGAGAATTAAAAGCTGAGTTCTAAGAGAATCCCTAGGAAGGAGGAGATAATCTATTTGTAATTTGTCTAAAATTTCAGCGGTTTTAGGACTTGTTATTAGAAAGAATTTGTCCTGATTTTTAAGAATTTCCTCTTTGGTTAGTTTACCCGTGGCAATTATGGCTTTATAACCGAGGAATCTTAGCCATTTACAAAGTCCTGATAATGAGGCTTCAAGGAAGAAAGTTTTCATTTTAAGATTAAATTTTAAGATATTTTGGTAAGAATTCTATAACTCTTTTTACCAAAACTAAAAATCTGGGCATTTTGATTTAAAAAAATAAAAATTTTTTAGAAAAAAAAATCAAAATTATGAGCATTTTAAAATTAATTTTGGAAAACACACCTTGACAACTTAAAATAACTTAGTAGGATTATAAAAATATAAAAAACTGTAGGGAGATTATTATGGGAGAGGTCAAAAAACATGAGACGCCATTGCTGGATCAATTAAAATCTGGCCCCTGGCCAAGTTTTGTAGATGATATTTATAACTATGCTGAGAAGCACAAGAAACAGTCAGGGTTTGATGTTCTAGGGCAGATGGAGCTTTCTTACAAAGAAAAGGAGACTCATTGGAAGCATGGTGGAATAGTTGGGGTTTTCGGGTATGGTGGTGGTGTTATTGGAAGATATTCTGATCAGCAGGATAAATTTCCTTCTATTTGGGCCTTTCATACTATTCGTGTGAATCAGCCTGCAGCTAAATGGTATCATACTTCAGCTTTAAGAAAGCTCTGCGACCTTTGGGATCATCGTGGTTCTGGACTTGTGAACTTCCATGGATCAACGGGGGATATTATTCTTCTTGGGACTGTAACTGAGCAATTGGAATATGTTTTTTATGATTTAACTCATCAGCTAAAGATGGACCTTGGAGGATCTGGATCAAATCTTAGAACTCCTGAGTGTTGTATGGGAATGTCCAGATGTGAATGGGCCTGTATTGATACTCAAGATATTGTTTATGAATTGACTATGCAATTCCAGGATGAGCTCCATCGTCCGGCCTTTCCTTATAAATTCAAGATAAAAGTTTCAGGCTGTCCCAATGATTGTGTGGCTGCTATAGCCCGTGCGGATTTTTCAATTATCGGGATTTGGAGGGATGATATTAAAATTGATCAGGAAGCAGTTAGGGCTTATGTAGCTGGGGAATTAAAACCTAATGCAGGTGCTCACTCTGATAGAGATTGGGGTCCATTTGATATCAAAAAGGAAGTCATTGATCTATGTCCAACCAAGTGTATGTATTGGGATGAAAGGGAGAAAAAGCTTTATATAAATAACAAAGAATGTAACAGATGTATGCACTGTATTAATGTTATGCCTGAGGCATTAAGACCTGGTGATGATAGAGGAGCAGTAATTCTTATGGGGGCTAAAGCTCCTATTCTTGAGGGTGCTCAGCTTTCAACGGTGATTGTGCCTTTTATAAAGATTGAGCCACCTTATGACAATCTTAAGAATCTTATCTACAAAGTTTGGGACTATTGGATGGAAAACGGAAAAAATCGTGAAAGAGTTGGAGAAATAATTCAGAGAATTGGACTTAATAGGTTTATAGTGGATGTTCTTGGACTTAAGCCAATACCTCAGCATGTTAGAGAGCCACGTTCTAACCCTTATATTTTCTGGAAGGAAGAAGAGGTTGAAGGCGGATGGACTAGAGATGTGGCTGAATTTAGAAAACGTCATCCTGCTTAATTAAGATGAAAATACAAAATTTATTATAAAAGGAGGGGGACATGAGCGAAAGGCCAGAAAAACCAGATCCAATTTATACTCAACCTTATGATCCAACCTTAGCTGAAAAGCTTTATAATCCTCAGAAACCTATGGAAAATAGAATTACTGACATTGGACCACCTCACTATTGGCAGTTTTTGCCACCTGTTATTCAGAGGAATTATGGAAAATGGAAATCTCATGAGATTATTCAACCAGGAGTATTGAAATACAAGGCTGAATCAGGAGAGGTCGTGTATGTAGTTCGTTGTGGAACTCCAAGACTTGAAACCACAGACTACATAAGGGAAATCTGTGAGATAGCAGATAAATATTGCGATGGATATGTTCGCTGGACAACCCGTAATAATATTGAGTTTCATGTAACTGATGAGGAAAAATTGAGGGCTTTACTTGAGGATTTGAAAAGCAGGAAACACCCAGGCGGATCTTACAAATTTCCCATTGGTGGAACAGGGGCTTCGGTAACTAACATTGTTCATACTCAAGGTTGGATTCACTGTCATACACCTGCAATAGATGCTTCAGGTGTAGTTAAGTCAATTATGGATGAACTTTTTGAGTATTTTGGATCGCATAAACTCCCAGCTCAGGTAAGAATTTCTCTTGCCTGTTGTTTGAATATGTGTGGTGCTGTTCACTGTTCAGATATTGCAGTGGTTGGTATTCATAGAAAACCTCCTCTTGTTGAAGATGAAAGACTTGAAAAGGTTTGTGAAATTCCTCTTGTGATTGCAGCTTGTCCTCTTGGTGCTATCAAACCTGCTACAGTTGAGATAGGCGGTGAAAAGAGAAAGACCGTTAGAGTAAATGAAGACAGATGTATGTTCTGTGGGAACTGCTATACTATGTGCCCAGCCATGCCTATTGCAGATGGCCAAGGGGATGGACTTGCCATTGTGGTAGGTGGTAAGGTTTCTAATAGAATTACACCACCTAAGTTTTCTAAGGTGGTAATACCTTACATTCCTAACGAGCCTCCTCGCTGGCCAACTGCAGTGAAATGGATTAAAAAGATTCTTGAGACTTATTCTCAATATGCCAATAAATATGAAAGAGTTGGAGATTGGATTGAAAGAATCGGTTGGGAGAGATTTTTCGAACTAACCGAGATACCATTTACTTGGCACCTGATTGATGATTACAGATTGGCTTATAATACTTATAGAACTTCTGTGCATTTCAAATTCACAAGTCATGTTGAGGTAATGACAGATTACGAATACTAATTTATATCTTCCCGCCCACTTGGGCGGGTATTAATTAAAAAAATCTTAAGGGGTGAGAAGGATGGATAAGGAAACTTTAAAACAAAAGATACTTGAAGTAATGCAGAAGAAGGCAGGAAGTGGAGGTAAAAGTAAAATTTATCTTAAGGATTTACAGAGAGAAATACCTGATGCCAATCCAAGAGACATAAAGAATGCTGCCAACGAACTTGTTAAAGAGGGTAAGCTTGAATATTTTTCCACAGGAAGCACAGTGATGTTTGGGCTTCCTGGAGTTGGAATGGGCTTAGAAGCGGGAATGGAGAAACCAAAAGAA
>PNIE01000088.1 GCA_002877875.1 Caldimicrobium thiodismutans | reverse complement strand
AAATCCTTGCCCATCTCTTAAATCTTTCTCCGCTTGAGATTTATCTCCATCCAGAAAAAGAGGTTTCAAAGGAAGAGCTTGAGAGAATTCTTAAGGAGCGCCTAACCTTAAAGCCTCTCCCTTATATCCTAAAAAAGGTCTATTTTTTTGGAAGAGCCTTTTATCTTGAGGAAGGAGTTCTAATCCCAAGGCAAGAGAGTGAAATCCTCGTTGAGGTTATTTTAAATATAATAAGAGAACGAAGATTAAAGGATGGCACTTTGCTTGAACTTGGGTGTGGTTCAGGAGTTCTATCTATAACCCTTCTTCTTGAGGAAAAATCTTTAAGAGTTTTTGCCAATGATATCTCAGATACAGCCCTAAAGGTAACCAGGGAAAATGCCAAAATGCATAAGGTAGTAGAAAGGTTAAGACTTTTAAAAGGCGATTTTCTTTCTCCTTTTAAGAAAAAACCTCTATTTCACCTCATCTTTTCCAATCCTCCTTATCTATCCCATAAAGAGTGGGAGGCCCTTGATCCCGAAGTAAAACTTTTTGAGCCAAAGGAGGCCCTTCTTTCAGGCATACAGGGTACTGAATTTCAGGAGATTCTTATAAGAGAGGCCAGTTTTTATCTTAAAAAAGGGGGTTTCTTAATCTTTGAGATGGGTTATAATCAATCTCAAAGAATAGCTGAACTTGCAAAGGACTTTAATTGGAAATATCAATTTTTTAAAGATCTCTTAGGTTATGAAAGGGTGGCTCTCTTATGGAGAGAAAATATATAATTAGAGGGGGGAGACCTTTAAAGGGTGAAATTGAGGTTAAGGGTGCTAAAAATGCTGCTTTGCCAGCTCTTGCTTGCACGCTTCTTGCCAAGGGAAATTTCCTCTTAAAAAATGTTCCTAAGGTGCGAGATGTCTTTTGTATGTTAAAGATCCTCGAACATCTTGGCGCAAAAGCCCAATTTGAAGGAACTAATCTTCAGATTGATACCTCAGGGATAAAGCGCACCGATATTCCCTATGAGCTTGCTTCACAAATTAGGGCTTCTATTTTATTTCTCGGAGCCTTAACTGCTGCCTATGGTGAGGCTGTTATCCCAAGACCAGGGGGATGTGATATAGGCAAACGCCCTACAGATATCCATGAAAAAGGGCTTTCTTTACTTTCTGCAGAGCTTGACTTCAAACACGGAAATATTATTACCAGAGCCAAGCGCTTAAAAGGAGCTGAAATTATCCTTGATTTTCCCTCTGTCACTGCCACTGAGAATCTGCTTATGGCAGCCTCTCTTGCTGAAGGTGAAACTATCCTTAAAAATGCTGCTAAAGAGCCAGAGGTAGTTTTTCTTGCAGAAATGCTCTCTGAAATGGGTGCAGAAATTAAGGGAGCAGGAACAGACACTATTTTCATCAAAGGAAAAAAAAGGCTTCATCCTCTAAAAATAAAAATCATTCCGGATCGTATTGAAGGAGGAACCTTCCTTATTCTATCTTCCCTTTTTCCAGAAAATGAAGTCATCATCAAAAATCTTCCCATTGACTATTTGGAGACTCCTTGCTTAAAACTTAAGGAAATGGGAATTGAAGTAAAAAAAGTAGATAGAAACTCCTACACCGTTAAAAGGAGTAAAAAAATCTGGCCTGTTGAGATTGTAACAGCGCCTTATCCTGGATTTCCGACAGATCTTCAACCCCTTTATGCTGTTTTGCTAACGCAAGCAGAGGGGACTTCTATAATAAGAGAAAATCTCTTTGAAAATCGCTTTCAATATGCCTTTGAACTAAAGCGCCTTGGTGCTAAAATCAACGTAGAAGACCGAGTAGCTGTTATCACTGGTCCAACTCCACTTTCTGGCTCCCCTGTAAAAGCTACAGACCTAAGAGCAGGAGCTGCTCTTCTATTGGCTGGTCTTATAGCAGAAAATACTACCACCCTTTACAGAGTGGAATTAATTGAAAGGGGTTATGAAAATCTTCCTCAGAGAATAAGGGCCCTGGGAGGAGACATTGAGGTGGTAGAAGAGGAAAATGAGGATAGTAAGAAATTTTGAAGAAATTTTAAATCAGGCCCCAGCAGTCAATCTTTTAAGATCTGCTCTGAAGAAAAATAGAATTGCTCATGCTTATTTGTTTACAGGGCCTAAAGGAGTAGGTAAGGAAACTACAGCGAAAGCCTTTATATATCATCTTTTTTGTCATATAAATAATGATGCTCCCTGTGGAGAGTGTCTTTCCTGCAAAAAACTTGACAAAGAGATCCATCCAGATGTGGTAAGGATCTCTCCGGAAAAAAGGGATATCCGCATTGATACAGTAAGAGAAATTGAGAGATTTATAAGATTTCGTCCTCTTGAGGCAGCTTATAAAGTGATTATTATCCAACAGGCAGAAAAATTGAATCCTGAGGCTGGAAATGCCCTTTTAAAATCCCTTGAAGAGCCTCCTTCTTACGTGATTTTTATCCTTATTACAGAAAACCCAACTCAGCTTCTTCCAACCATTCTCTCTCGCTCACAAATTGTTAAATTTCGCCCCCTTTCTGAAAAAACTATAAAAGATTTTTTAATCAAGTATGCCCAATATGATGAGGTTATGGCTCAAACTTTGGCAGAGCTATCCCTGGGAAGTCTTGGGAGAGCCTTAGAAATAGCAGAAAAGGG
>PNIE01000036.1 GCA_002877875.1 Caldimicrobium thiodismutans | reverse complement strand
CCCTCTGAACCAAAGGGCTTATCCTTATCATTAAGTCCATAAGAGGCAAAGGCTGAGATTTGAGGTAGGTTCTCAGAGAGGACAGCACGATAGGAATTTTTTTTAGCTTGAATTTCCTTTTCAAGAGCCTTTAAATCTTTTCTATTTTCCAAGGCCACTTTCTTTATTTTCTCAAGATTAACTTCAGGAAGATTTGTTAATTCGGCTACTTCAAAATCACCTAAAAAAGTATTAGTAATCACCTCTAGCCTTTTTTTAGCCACAGAATAATAATTTTTAGCCCTAACCAAGGATTCTTCTGCTGTGGCAAGATAGACCTCTGCTCGCTTCACATCAGATAATAGCGCCGTTCCAGCCTCATAACGAGCTTTAGCTATTTTTAAAGCCTCCTTAGCCTCTGCTATGGAACTTTCTGCAACCTTAATGCTTTCCTTAGATAAAAGGGCAAAAAGATAGGCCTTATAAACTTCTAAAATAATCTCCTCTTCCTTTCTTTGATATAAATCTTCGATAGCTTTTAGATGAAATTCAGCTGCTTTAATCTCAGCACCAATCTTTCCTCCAAGCCAAATAGGAAGTTCTATAGTTAACCGGGTTTCAAAATTATTCCTGGCTGATGGATTGTTAAGTTTCTTTATCTCAAAATCACTGGCCTTAAAATCTTCTTGATTTAATTTGAACATAAAAACTTGAGAGGGGATATCAGAACGATAAAAATATTCTTCCAGTTTTAAACGAGGAAATCGAGCACCCTTAGCAGCCTCATATTCGAGCTTTGCAGCCTTAACTTCTTCTTGATAAGCCCTAAGATCTAAATTATTCTTAATAGCCAAATTGATAAAATCTTTTAGACTAAGTTCTCTTGCAAAAAGTGGAGCTACTATTAAGAAAAAAAAGAAGACAACTTGAAAAATTCTGAAAAAATTTTTCTTCCTCATTTTATCTCATTTTAACACCAAGTCTTAAAAATTCAAGCTGATTGGTTTTGATAATGTTTTTGAATAATGGACATTCCTTCCCTTGACTTTTCATTATTAAAAGCTTAACATATTATTAAATTCCTTTCAAAAGAGGTGAGAAGGAATGAAAATAAAGGTAGTTTTACATGGCTTAGCAGTTGATCCTGTTTCTAATAGCCCTGTTATGCTCTTGAAAGAAGTTCAGGGTGAAAGGATTTTGCCTATCTGGATTGGAGTGCTAGAGGCAACTTCTATAGCTTCTAAATTAGAAAACATTCAATTTCCAAGGCCTCTTACTCATGACCTTATGAAAAGCATTTTAGACTTCCTGGGAATTAAAATTCCTAAGATTGAAATTGTAGATCTAAGAGAGAATACCTATTATGCTATTATTACCCTTGATATTCAGGGTGAGCTGGTGGACATTGATGCAAGACCAAGTGACGCTGTAGCTATGGCCCTAAGAATGGGCTCTGAAATCTATGTAAATGAAGAAGTTCTCAAGAAGAGCCAAACCTTCACTGAATCCCCAATAAAAGAAACTCAGGAAGAAATAGTAGGTGCTACTGAAGAGGAAAAGGAAAAACTGAAAGAACTTCTTGAAAATCTTGATCCTAAACATTTTAAGTACAAAATGTAGGAGTTCCCTTTGTTTGATTTTCATTGTCATTCCGTTTTTAGTGATGGTGAACTTATACCTGCTGAAATCTGGAGAAGGGTCAAAGTTCTTAATTATACAGCTATAGCCATAACAGATCACGCTGATCCCTCTAATTTTGAATTTATTCTTGAAAATCTTTTAAAAATTAAAGCATCCTTTCAGGGGTTGACTCCCAAAATGCTTGTAGGAATAGAAATTACCCATGTTCCTCCTGAGTTGATTCCTGAGCTAATTAAAAGGGCCCGTGAAAAAGGAGCAGACTTAGTAGTTGTTCATGGAGAAACCATTGTTGAACCCGTAGCTGAGGGAACTAATCGGGCTGCCATTCTTGGTGGAGCTGATATCCTTGCTCACCCAGGGCTTATCAGGGAAGAAGAGGTAAAGCTTGCAGCAGAAAAGGGTGTCTTCCTTGAAATTTCAGGAAGAAAGGGACATTCCTTAACTAATGGACATGTAGTAAAACTTGCTAAAAAATTTGGAGCTCCTTTAGTGATTAATTCGGATGCTCACTCCCCTTCGGATTTTCTCACAAAAGATCTTGCTCTAAAAATAGCTCTTGGCGCTGGTCTTACCTTAGAGGAAACGGAAAATTTATGGAAATTAGCTCAAAAGAGATTTCTAAAGATTTAATCCTTTCCCATCTTAAAACTCTATTTTTTAAAAAGGGATATCCTGAAAATTTCCTTTTTTGGGAAAAAATCTTTTACTTTAATTATAATAACCTTGAATTTACGGTTGAAATAACCCTGGTAGTAGAAGAAAAAAGGCCCCTTTTAATTCTCAATTATCACTCAAGTAAGCTTGGGCTTGCCTCCTTTGAAAGACCAACTCTCTCCATAGCAAGGCTTTTCTTTAATCCTCTGCCTTACTTTGCAGTCCTAACCAATCTTCAAAATTATATCCTCCTTGAGGTTTATCCTCAAAAAATCAAAAAAGGTGGGGAAGAACTTATTCCTGATTATAAGACTATAAGGAGTTATCAACCACCCTTTGAGAAACCCTTTAATAAGGATATAGAAGAAAAAATTCTTGCCTTTTATTTAAGTGGTGGCTGAAAGTGTCAGTCTTGTGGGTAGTTTACCTACTCTTATTCAAAATTCTTTGTCTTAAAACTTCATAAAGGGCAATTCCTGTTGCCTGAGAAACATTAAGGCTTTCCACCCTCCCAACCATAGGGATTTTAGCCAAAAAATCGCATCTTTCAAGAATACTTGGCCTTATTCCCTTTTCTTCATTTCCAGCAATTATTAAAAGGGGTAAGGTTAAATCTAACTCAAAGATGTTCTTTTCAGCTCGATGCGTAAGCCCAAGAATCCAAAGTCCCCTTTTTTGAAAGAATTCAAGGGCCTCCTTTAAATTTTTGACCCTTGCGATGGGAACATTAAAGGCTGATCCAGCAGAAACTTTAACCACTGTTCCTGTAACTTGACAGGCCCTATGTTTGGGAATAATAACACCGTGAACACCAAAGGCATCAGAAAGCCTCAAAAGGCTTCCCACATTCTGAGGATCCTGTACTTCATCCAGGGCAAGAACAAGGGCAATCTCCCCTTTTGAAAGCCAGTTTGCCTCAATCTCTTTAAGCTCGGCATAATTAAATTCTCTCAAATAAGCCACAACCCCCTGAGTATTAGCCTTGGGAGGAACCTTTGGAGGTGAAAAGGCATCTCTTTCCCAGAATTTAACAGGGATGCCCAAGGCTTTTGCCTTTTCTAAAATTCTATATTTCTTTCCAGAAAGGGTCTTTTTTTCAAGAATTATTTCTTCAATTAAATCAGGGGCCTGTTCTAAAGCTTCAAGAAGGGGATTAACCCCCCAAATGACCTTTGACATCCTCTTAAAATTTCACTCTAAAAGGCCTGCAAAGTTCTGCCCTAACTATAGAAAGAAATTTCTCTTTAGCTATCTCAAGATCATCATTTACTATGACATAATCAAAAAAGGAAGCATAAGTTAATTCGAGTTTGGCTCTATTAAGCCTTTCCTTTATTTTTTCTTCATCTTCTGTAGCTCTACTTCTTAGACGAGACTCAAGAACTTCTAAGCTCGGAGGAGTAATAAATATGGAAATTGCTATAGGACCAAAATATTTCTTCAAATTACTTACACCTATAACCTCCACATCAAGCACAAGATGTTTCCCCTGTGAAAAGGCCTTTTCAATTTCGCTCTTAGCTGTCCCATAATAATTGGAATGGACCTCTATCCATTCAAGAAATTCTCCTCTTTCAAGCATCTCAAGAAAGGTTTTATGATCAACAAAATAGTAATCTTTTCCATTGATTTCTCCTGGCCTTGGCTTTCTTGTAGTATGAGATACAGAAAAATAAAATTCCTCTTCAGGAAGAGCCTTAAGAAGGGTACTTTTCCCAGCCCCTGAGGGGCCAGAAACAATAAGAATAAGCCTATTCAAAACTATTCTTCCTCATCCTCTCTAATCTTAATTCCCTCAGAAACATATCTTTGGGCAATGGTTTCTGCTTGAATGGCTGAAAGAATCACATGATTGCTATCTGTGATAATAATAGAGCGAGTTTTTCTCCCCTGAGTAGCATCTATAAGTCTCTTCGTTTCTTTGGCCTCTTCTTTAAGCCTTTTCATAGGGGCTGAATTAGGATTAACAATAGCTATGACTCTATCAGCTACCACAAAATTGCCAAATCCAATATTTAAAAGTTTACCTGAAGACATCCCTTTTTAACCTCCTTTTTCCTTAATCAGGCTGTAAAAATTATACCACAACCTTAAGCTCTGTCAATTTTTATTTTTTTTAAATTTATTATCTAAAATTTTCTTTAAAAAACTTTTCATACCTTTTTTAAAAATAATAAAAGGCCCTAAGAGAATATATAAAGTAGCCAGGATTAACAATATAAGAGGAGGATTGGTAGCAGTAATCACAAGAAGTAGGACGAAACCTACGAGAAAATAGAAGGCTGGTATGGTTTTAAGTTTAATTCCTTTAAAACTTGGATATCTGATCGGAGAGACAAAAAGATAAGAAAGAATATAAACCATAATAAGTAATATCCAATTCTTATACTCAGATTCTAATTTCATATTATTAAGAAAAAGCACGGTTGCAGAAATAATGGCTCCCCCTGCTGGAGAAGGAAGGCCTTCAAAATAAAAACCGGAAATCTCCTTTACATTAAATCTAGCAAGCCTTAGAGCTACGCAGGCTGTATATAAAAAACAAGCAAGCCATCCAATTTTAGAAAAATCCTTCAAGGAAAAATTGTAAATCAAAAAAGAAGGAGCCAAACCAAAGGAAACCATATCAGCCAGTGAATCATATTCTTTGCCAAATTTACTGGTTTGCCCTGAAAGCCTTGCAATTCTCCCATCAAGGATATCAAAAAGAATAGAAAACCAGATAGCCACAGCCGAGTTTAAAAATTTACCTTCAAAGGAGGCAAGAAGGGCATAAAAACCGCCAAAAAGGTTGAGAGTCGTAAAAATACCCGGAAGCAAATAGAACATATAAGATTTAAGCCTTAAGAGGAACTTTAGCTAAAACAGTTTCTCCAGCAAAGACCTTTTGACCCTCTTTGACAAAGAGCTCTCCTCCATTATAGGGGAAAAAGAGTTCAACCCTTGAGCTAAATTTGATTATTCCTATAGGATCCCCGGCAACAAGATCATCTCCTGGAAGGACAAAATTTTTAACTCTTCTTGCCAAAAGCCCTGCAATTTGCACTACCCAAAAGGGAGTACCATCCTCTCTCTCTATAAGGTAGTAAATCTTTTCATTCTTTTCAAAGGCCTCCTCATAAAAGACTGGAAGTTTACTCCCTTTCTCATACACCACCTTAAGCACTTTACCTGAAACAGGGCTTCTATTAATATGAACATCCCAGAGGCGCATAAAAATTCCTATGCGATAAAGAGGACCTTCAAAAAGTTCTTTTTTTTCCTCTACCCTACAAAGAACGATCTTTCCATCAGCAGGAGAAATAACAAGCTCTGGATTAAGAAGAGGCTCCCTTTTTGGATTTCTAAAGAAGTAGGCTAAAGCTACCGCACTTGAAAGAAAAAAAAGAGAAGCTTTAGGCTTTTTTAAAAGGGCAGAAATTCCTGAAGAGATTAAGGGAAGCAGAATATAAGGTTTCCCCTCTGGATGAATCATAAGCCTAAATACTCCTCTTCACTGAAGGAAATAAAGTCTCATCGGTATGGGGAAGAAAAAGAGCTGCCATATAGTAATCCATATACTGAGGATGGTTAGATAGCTCTACGTGAGTCATCATCTGAGCAATTCTCTCAAGTTCAAGGCGCTTTTCTGAATATAATAGCACTTTTTTAGCTCCTTGTAAACTAGTATTTCCAAGAAAGTAAAATTTATCTCTGGGAAGATCTGGTAAAAGCCCAATAGTTATGGCATCTTCAAGATCAATAAAACTTCCAAAGGTACCTGCAAGAAAAACTCTTTCAAGATCCTGAAGAGTCAATCCCACTGATTCAAGAAGAATCTGATATCCTGCAAACATAGCTCCTTTAGCTCGGATAAGATTTTCTATATCATTCTCTGTAAAAACAATATCGTGCCCAGTTGCAGACTCCTCTTTAAAGACAAGAATATATTCCAAACCTTCCTCTCCCTCTCTTATACGGGGGTGCTTCAAATCTCTTCTAAATTTTCCTGCCTTATCAATAAGCCCTGTTCTAAAAAGGTTGGCAAGAAGAGAGATAATTCCTGAGCCACAGATACCTTTAGGTTTTTTCCTACCAATAGTTATAAGCATAGGTTCAAAGGTTATTGGATCAATATTTACAGCCTCAATAGCGCCACTGGTTGCCCGCATTCCACATTTAATACCTCCTCCTTCAAAAGCTGGCCCTGCGGAACAGGCTGCACACATAAGAAAATCCTTATTCCCCACCACAATCTCTCCATTAGTTCCGAGGTCAATAAAAAGGGTCAAGGCTTCTTCCTTTGCCATAAGAGAGGCTAAGACTCCTGCAGTAATATCCCCTCCTACATAACTTGCAACTGATGGGGCAAGAAAGACAGGAACCCCCTCTCTTAAAGGCAAAGAAAGCTCCCCTGCCCTATACACAGGATAACTTTTGGCCACAGGCACATAAGGATACTCTCTTAAGAATTTAGGCTCAAGCTCTAAGAAAAAATGAGTCATAACAGTGTTTCCTGCTATAGAGAAAGCCTTAATATCTTTTAACTCATATTCTAAGTCTTTTACCAATTCCTCCATAAGAAAGGCTATTTTTTCCTTTACTCTCTCAGCTAAAAGCTTTAAACCGTCTTTTTTTCTTGCAAACTCTATTCTACTGATTACGTCCTCTCCATAACTTATCTGAGGATTATAATCAGAGGTATAGGCAAGGGTCTCTCCAGTTATTAAGTCCACAAGTTCAAGTTGAAGAGTAGTTGTCCCAAGATCCATAGCCACACCAATAGGGTTTCCCTCTTTTTTCCCACTTTCAATATCTATAAGAGAAACTTTTTGGCTAAATGGGTCTTCAAAGTAACTAACTGTAATTTTAAACTCCCCTTCCCTCAATACATAAGGCAGTTTTTTTAAGAGTGCATAAGGGATATCAGGGTTAGCTAAACCTGCCCCTTTTAAAGCAAAAAGAAGCCTTTCAAGATCTGGAGTATTGTCCTCAATGGTAGGAGAGGATAACTCAAGATAAAGCCTTTTTATGGGAGAGTTTATCTCTAAGAGCTCCTTTCTTTCAAAGGCTTTAGCTCTTGTCCTCCTCAAAAGGGCTGACCTTTCTACCTGACTTTCAACTGGGATTCTTATGACTACATCCGTTTTGGGGACAAGTGAACAGGCTTTGTAATAATACTCATCAATTTTTTCTCCCAGAACCTCTCCTGATTCCACTATAACCTTACATTTATTACAAGCCCCAATTCCTCCACAGCTTGCATTAATATGAATACCAAGCCTCATAGCAAGTTCAATGATCGTCTCCTCTTTTCCAATTTCTGCCGAAATCTCATAGGGTAAAAACAAAACCTTGGCCATTCCTCTCCCCTCACAACTATTGATTTTTATAGTTTAAAGCCTTATTTTAATTTACCATGCTATTTTCTTTTTTTCACAAATAATGGAGGTGTATGAAACCTCTTGTTTCTGTAATAATCCCCACTTATAATCGGGATTATATCCTTGAAGGGGCTATAAAAAGTGTTCTCAAGCAGACTTATAAACCTATAGAACTAATTGTGGTAGATGACGGCTCAAAAGACCAAACCCCTTTTATAGTCAAAAGATATCCCCTAAAATATGTGAGGCTTCCTAAGAACTTTGGGGTTTCCTTTGCTAGAAACAGAGGAATCTTAAAAAGCAAAGGCGAACTTATAGCCTTCCTTGACAGTGATGATGAATTTCTTCCTCAAAAAATAGAAAAACAAGTGGATTTTTTTCTCAAAAATCTCCAATGTAAAGTTCTTCAAACAGAGGAACTCTGGTATAAAGGAGAAAAAAGACTAAATCCAAAAAAACACCATGCCAAAGCAGAGGGATTTTTCCTTGATAGAGCAGTAAAGCTCTGTGTGGTCTCTATTTCAACCGTGATGCTTAAAAGAGAAGTCTTTCACGAGCTCGGATTATTTGATGAGGAATTTCCTGTGTGTGAAGATTACGAATATTGGTTGAGAGTGGCTTTACATCTACCTGTTTATTTACTGAAAGAACCCTTAGTAGTAAAGCACGGAGGACGAAAAGACCAACTCTCTGAGAGAAAAGGGCTTGATTTCTACAGAATAAAGGCCTTACTAAAAACCTTTAGAAATTACTACCCCAGGCTTTCAGAAGAAGAAAAACTTTTGATTCTTGCTGAGGCTAAAAGAAAGACCCAAATCTTTTCAAAAGGAGCTTTAAAACATGGAAATCTAAAGGCTCTCTTTGAACTTTCCAAGATGTGGAGTAATTTTTATCCTAAGGCTTTACCTAAATTTTAAGACTCCCTTTGAACCATAGGGAGTTATGGAGCAAAGGAAAGTATCTTTGGAAAAAATTTATCAGATCCTTGATTCAGTAACTAAAAAGGACTTTGCTTTGCTTCCCAAAATAAAGGGGCTTGAAAAAACTTTGAATAATCTTCTTCAAGAGGCCAAAAAAGAGCTTTCTGAAGAGCTGACTAAACAACTTGAGATCCTTATAAAGGGTTTAGATGAGGTAAATCTTGAGGAAAAGAAGCTTAGACTTCTTAAGATGAAAGAAATTTTATTTAACAAAAATCTTAACAATTCAAGCCCCCTTTCAGAAGCTCTAAAGAAAAAAATTTCTCCTTCCTTTGAAATCGAAGATATACCAAATCCAGAAACTTATAGAAACCATAGAACTATCTTAAGTCAAAAAATTGACATTATTAAAGGAATAGGGCCAAAGATAGCCAAAAAATTTCAAAAAAAAGGCATAGAAACTATTGAAGATCTTCTTTTCTTTCTTCCAAGAACCTATGAGGATAGAAGAAAAATCACCCCTATTGGAGAACTTATTGAAGAAAAAACAGCTGTTGTCTTTGGAGAGATAATTAAAAGCGGTGTAAATTATTATTCCAAAAGAAAAACCTATGAGATTCTTATGACTGATGGAACAGGTTTTCTTACTTTAAAGTGGTTTAATTTTCAAGAGAGGGTGATGAGGGGACTTTATTCCCCGGGAAAAAAGATTTATGCCATAGGAGAAGTTCATAGATTCTTAAAAACCTTAGAAATGATTCATCCAGAAACCTTCAGTGAAGAAGAGGAAGAAAAGCTTGAGACCGAACTCGGAAGGATTGTTCCTGTTTATTCAGCTATAGAGGGTCTCCCTGAGAAGACCTTAAAAAAGATTATGAGAAGTGTAGTTGAAGAGTATGTAGATCTGGTTGATAATCTTATTCCTCCTCATATCCTGAAAAAAGCCAATCTTTTACCTGTTAAAGAAGCATTAAGAAATCTTCATCTCCCTCAGACTTCAGAAAATTTTGAAGATCTTCTTAATGAGAGAAATATCTACCTTAGAAGCCTTTCCTTTGAAGAACTCTTTTTTCTTGAACTTGGCCTTGCCCTTAAAAAATCTCAAGTGGTAAAAGAAAAGGGAATAGCCTTCAGGGTTGAATCCCCCCTTGTTGAAGAATTTTTGAAAAGACTTCCCTTTGAACTAACTAAGGCCCAAAGAAGGGTAATTGAGGAGATAAAAAAAGATATGGCTAAGCCTACCCCAATGAATAGGCTTATTCAAGGAGATGTGGGCTGTGGGAAAACAGTGGTTGCCTTTGTTTCAGCACTTATTGCCATAGATAATGGCTATCAAGTGGCTCTTATGGCCCCTACTGAAATCCTTGCAGAACAACATTATAGAAACTTTAGAGCCTATGCCCAATTGATGGGTATCCCTTTTTGCCTTCTCACTGGTGGAATTAGCCCTGCCAAAAAAAGAGAGATCTATCATGGTCTGGCTACCGGGTATTACAAATTAGTCATTGGAACCCATGCCCTTTTTCAAGAAAGAGTTGAATTTAAAAAACTTGGCTTAGTTATCATTGACGAACAGCATCGCTTTGGAGTCCTTCAAAGAGCAGCCTTAAGAGAAAAGGCTAAGGGTATTACCCCTGATACCTTAGTTATGACAGCCACCCCTATTCCTCGAACCCTTGCTTTAACAGTCTATGGAGATCTTGATGTCTCAATTATTGATGAGATGCCCAAGGGAAGAAAACCTGTAAAAACCAAGCTCTTTCTCGAATATAACAAAGATAAGGCCTATGCCTTGGTGAGAGAAGAGTTAAAAAGGGGAAATCAGGCTTATGTAATCCTTCCTCTTATTGAGGAGTCAGAGTCTCTCAATTTAAAGGCTGTTATGACCTATGGAGAGGAACTGCAAAGGGAGGTTTTTCCTGAATTCAAGGTAAGAATTCTTCATGGTAAAATGAGTTCGGTTGAAAAGGATAAAATTATGCAGGCCTTTAAAAGGGGTGAGATTGATGTTCTTGTCGCTACCACAGTGGTTGAAGTAGGAGTTGATGTTCCCAATGCAACTGTTATGGTAATTGAGCATGCTGAAAGATTTGGTTTATCCCAACTTCATCAATTGAGAGGAAGGGTAGGTAGAAGTGAAAAACAATCCTATTGTTTTCTTATTGCTTATAATATATCCTTTCAAAGTGAGGCCTTTAAGAGATTGCAAATTCTTACGCAAACCTATGATGGTTTTAAAATTGCTGAAGAAGATTTAAAACTAAGGGGGCCTGGAGACCTCTTTGGCACTCAACAATCAGGCTTTATTGAATTCAAAAGGGCTGACCCTGTTAGAGACTTGGATCTCCTTCTCCTTGCCAGAGACTTTGCCTTTGAACTCATAAGGGAGGATCCAGAATTGAAAAAATATCCTGCCTTAAGAGAAGAACTTTTTAGACGCTGGGAAGAAAGGCTAAAACTCTCTGAAGTAGCATAAAAAGGAGGTTTTATGGAGGATAACTTTAGTATCGGAATTATTGGCGGTGCAGGGAAAATGGGTAATTTCTTTAAAAATTTTTTTGAAAGAAAGGGCTATAAAGTTTTTATTTCTGATAAAGGGGTGGGACTTAGCCTTGAAGATTTAATGAGTCGCTCTAAGGTGATTTTCCTATCTCTTCCTATGGAGGTCTTTCCAGAAGTAGTTAAATCTATGGCACTTTTTGTAAAGGATGACCACTGGGTTATGGACATATGCTCCCTTAAGCTTGAACCAGCTCGAGTTATGAAAAAATATCTCAAAAAGGGCGAACTTCTTGCTACCCATCCTCTTTTCGGTCCATTTGAGAGAGATTTGAGGGGAAAAATAGTTACTCTCTATCCTCTTCGAGGAAAAAACTGTTACCACTGGTTTTCCAATCTCTTAGAATCAGAAGGCCTAAAGGTTGTAAAAATATCTCCCAAGAAACACGATGAAATTATGGGGCTTGTTCAGGTGGTCAATCACTTCTGGCTCATTCTCCTTGGAAATCTTATAAAGAACTCAGGCTTTTCTATAAAGGAGATTCTTGATCTTTCAACACCTAGTTTTTTCGCCCAACTTAAAATTCTAATGAGACTTTCCTTTCAAGATGAAAATCTCTATGCAAGGATTCAGCTTGAAAATCCCTATGGTAAAAAATTTAGAAATCTTTTCTGCAGAACTTGTAAAAATCTAGCTAAAACTTTAAACAAGATGGATGACCATAGTTACGAAGTCTTTAAAAAATATTTTCTTTCTGCTAAGGAAGTAGCCTCTCAAATAGAAAAATTAATTTCTTCTAAGATAGAGAAGGAGACCAAGGCCTGAACCAATCATCAGAAGACACAAAACCTGTCCCATAGTCATCCATCCAAAAAAAAGGGAGAAGCTCTGCCCAGGCTCCCTCAGAAATTCAAAGAGAAACCTAAGGATGCCATAGAGGATAAGAAAAAGGGCAAGCTTTGTGCCCTCTTTCCAGTTTTTTTTTCTCAAACTCCAAAGAAGAAGGAAGAGAAAAAGCCCTGTAACTAAGGATTCATAAAGTTGCACAGGGTGTCTGGGAATAGGGCCTCCCTCTGGAAAGATCATAGCCCAAGGAAGGTTCGTTGGCTTACCATAGATCTCACCATTTATAAAATTTCCAATTCTTCCAAAAAAAAGACCTAAAGGGGCTGGAACAACTACAAGATCAGCCCAATAAAGAAAGCTCTCCCCTTTTTTCTTGATATAAAGATACCCCGTAAGAATGGCACCAATAGCACCTCCATGAAAGGACATACCACCTTTCCAGATAGCAATTATCTCTTCAGGGTGAGAAAGAAAATAATCGGGATAATAAAAAAAGCAAAAACCAAGCCTTGCTCCAAGGATAAGCCCTATAAAGCTATAGAAAAGAAGATTCTCAAGAAAGGGATAAAGGTCTTCCCGCCCCCTTTCCTTCAATTGATAACGACAAAGAAAGAGGCATGCAAGGAAACTCACAAGATACATCAAACCATACCAGCGAACTTGAAAAGGACCAATTTTGAAGATTACTGGATCAATCTTGGGATAGGGAAGCATAATAATCGCACAAATCCTTTAAAAAGCACTCTTCACATTTAGGTTTTCTGGCTGTGCAAATGGCCCTTCCGTGAGCCTGAAGAAGATAAGGAAAAGAAAACCACTCTTCCTTAGGCACTATTTCCATAAGTTCCCTCTCAATTTTTACAGGGTCCTTAGACTTTACTAAACCTAATCTCTGAGAGAGCCTTGATACATGAGTATCTACAGGGATACCTTCTACAATTCCATAGGCATTAGAAAGGACTATATTAGCTGTTTTTCTTGCAACACCTGGAAGTTCAAGGAGTTCATCCATTGATCTTGGAACCTCTCCACCATACTTTTCCACTATTATCTTACAGGCCTCTTTAATATATTTGGCTTTTTGCTGATAAAAACCGGTACTCTTTATAGCGTTAGCAAGTTCCTCAAGTGGGGCCTCTGCAAAGTCTTTGGCTGTTTTATACTTCTCAAATAATTCAGCGGTTACCTTATTGACTCTCTCATCTGTACATTGAGCTGAAAGGATAGTTGCCACAAGGAGTTGTAATGGATTTTTAAAGTTTAAGGCAATTTTGGCCTCAGGATAGGCCTCTTTAAGCCTTCTAATAATCTCTTTAATCTTCTCTTCCAATCTTACTTCCTTATTCATTATTTTATTCATTATTTAAATCCCTCCCTAATTTTAGCCCTTTCTAAAAAATTTTTAAGCCCCTTTAAGAATTCAAGCTCTGCCTCCTTTTTTAATTCTAAAATGGCCTCTTTATTAAATTCAAGGGGATTGGAAATTTCTTTCAAAAGTTTTTCTCCCCTCTCTACAATCTCAGATATTTTAGTTGGCTCTAAAACAAGGACCCAAGAGAAAAAAGAATATAATTTTTTTAATTTTTTAAAATCTTCTTCTGGGGGATTTTGTTTAGTTTCAAAGCTTTCTTCAAGATGGATACACAATTTTTTAATCCTATCCAAAAGGGGAATTTGAATTTGTTTCCTCAATTGTTCCTTAAGATTTAAAAACTCATAGGCTAAATAAAAGTATTCTCTTTCTGTGTAAGACCTGCCAAGAAGCATCTCTTGATACCACTTTGAAAATTCAAGAGAAAAAAGATCTTGAGCATACAGATAATCAAATCCCTTTTCACAAAGTTCTTTTTCCTCTGGGTTAAGTTCTTGAAAATACTCTTTTAAAATCTTCTCCCATAAGGGGGTTTTATACATTCGCAAAAGAGTTGCCAGAAAAAGTTTCGGAGTAAAAAGTATCTCTTTATCTTTAATAAAAAACCTCTCTTTTTCTAAAAAAAGCCTGAAAATTTTTTCCATCCATTTAATAGTCAAAAACATCTTTTCCATTATAATGAATACCTTATGACTAAACAAGTTTTTAAACAATTTCTTTTTATC
>PNIE01000085.1 GCA_002877875.1 Caldimicrobium thiodismutans | reverse complement strand
ATAACCCAAAAGAAAATGGTTGACTTTTTGCTTATAGCCAGAGATCTGGGGCTATACCACTCTATCACAGATAACGGAGCAGGAGGGCTTTCGTCCTCTGTAGGGGAGATGGCCAAAGAGGCAGGAGGTGCAGAAATTGATCTGGCTAAGGCCCCTCTAAAATACCCAGGGCTTAAACCTTGGGAAATTCTCCTTTCGGAAAGTCAGGAAAGAATGACGGTGGCTGTTCCCCCAGATAAACTTGAGGCCTTTTTAGGACTTGCCGAAAAAATGGGAGTTCTTGCCACACCTCTTGGGAAATTTACTGATTCTGGCTATTTTCACCTTCTTTATGAAGGTAAAACCGTTGGGCTTCTTCCTCTTGAATTTCTCCATGAAGGCGTTCCTCAGTTAAAGCTTTATGCTGAATGGAAAAGGCCTGAGTATCCAGAAAAACCAGAGGTTCCCTATCCTGAGAATTTAGGTGAAGTCCTTAAGAAGCTTTTAAGAAGCTACAATATCTGTTCCAAAGAGTACGTGGTAAGACAGTATGATCACGAAGTTCAGGGTGGAAGTGTGGTAAAACCTCTTTGCGGACTTTTTGAGGATGGACCAAGTGATGCCGCAGTCTTAAGATATGATCTTGATACCCTTTCTGGGATTGTGATTTCCCACGGTATTTGTCCAAAATTTTCAGATTATGATACCTATTACATGGTAGCTAATGCCATAGATGAGGCAGTAAGAAATGCCGTTTGTATAGGTGGAGATCCTGAGTACATGGCTGGGCTTGATAATTTTTGCTGGTGTGATCCCATTGAAAGTGAAAAAAATCCCGATGGAAGATATAAACTTGCTCAACTTGTTAGGGCTAATATGGCTCTTTATACTTATACTAAGGCCTACGGAATTCCCCTTATCTCTGGTAAGGATTCTATGAAAAACGACTATCTTATGTCCCTCGGCTTAGATCCCAAGGGAAATAATCCCTATGGAGTTGGAACTATTCTGCCTGACGGTAGTCTTAAAATCTCTATCCCTCCTACTCTTCTTTTTTCCTTGGTTTCTAAGATACCTGATATTCGCCTGGCTCAAACTATGGATGTCAAGAGGTCTGGAGCTTTAGTCTATGTTCTTGGGGAGACCAAAGAGGAGCTTGCAGGTTCTGAGTATTTTAGTTTACTAAACATTAAAGGCGGCCATGTTCCAAAGCCAGATCCTTATCTTAATAAAATGATTTATCTAAAATTAAGGGATGCCATTTACGAGAGACTCATTGATTCAGCCCATGATTGTTCTGATGGTGGCCTCGGAGTTACTCTTGCGGAAAAGGCCTTTTCAGGAGGATTTGGAATGTTTATAGATCTCTCAGCCTTACCTTTTTCTGGTGAAAAAAGAGAGGACTTAATCCTTTTTTCTGAAAGTGCAGGCAGAATAGTAGTTACCGTGCCTCTAAAGAAGAGGGAGGATTTTGAAAATCTCTTCAAAGGGCTTCCTTGCTATTTAATTGGAGAAACCCTTGAAGAACCCTTTTTGAGAATTAAGGGGCTATCGGGGAAAATTGTTCTTGAGGAAAACCTCTATGAATTAAAGAGAATTTGGAAATCTCCCTTTGAGGACTGGTAAAATGCTTAGGGTTTTAACTTACCCTTCAAAGAGGCTTGACTCCTATTTAAAAAAACTCCTTTCAAGGGTAGAAGAGTATCCCAAAAAACTTGAAAAATATGTGGAAAAAATTGGAGAGGAGGTTAAAAAATTTGGAGATAAGGCCCTTATTGAGTATACAGCGCGTTTTGACGGCGTTAAGTTAACTTCAGAAGAACTTAGAGTAAAAAACGAAGAAATTGAGAGGGCTTATGAGCTTGTAGATAGAGAGCTTTTGTCAGCTATAAATTATGCCCTACAAAAAATAAAGAGCTTTCACGAAAAGACCCTTCCTTTGAGTTGGTTTGAGCACAATGAAGATGAAATTATCCTTGGTCAATTGGTAAGACCAGTTGAGAGAGTAGGAATTTACATTCCAGGTGGTAAGGGAGGAGAGACTCCGCTTATATCTACAGTTTTAATGACTGCCATTCCTGCTAAGCTAGCTGGAGTTAAAAAGCTTGTTATGGTTTCTCCCCCAAGAAAGGATGGAAGCCTTCATCCAGCCCTCCTTTGTGCAGCTAGGGAGTCAGGAGTAGATGAAATCTACAAGATAGGGGGCCCTTGGAGTATCTTTGCTCTTGCCTATGGAACAGAATCAATCCCTAAAGTAGATCTTATTTGTGGTCCTGGTAATATCTATGTAACCCTTGCCAAAAAGCTTGTGTCCTTTCATACGGGGATTGACTTTCTTGCTGGTCCAAGTGAAGTCTTAATTATTGCTGATGAGAAGGCCAATCCTGAATATATAGTCTGGGACCTTTTGGCTCAGGCTGAACATGATCCTATGAGTTTAAGCCTTTTAATTACCCCCTCCAAAAAAATCCTTCAAGAGGTAAAGAGACTACTTCCTTTAGCTCTTGAGAAGGGATTAAGAAGTGAGATTGCTAAAGAGGCTCTTGAGAATCGAGGAGCTCTAATTAAGGTAAAGACCATAGAGGAGGCCTTCTATCTTGCCAATCTTATTGCTCCAGAACATCTGGAGATCATGACGGATAATCCGGAACAATACTTACCCTTAGTTAAAAATGCAGGAGCTGTTTTTCTTGGTTTATATACCCCTGAGGCTATAGGAGATTACCTAGCTGGGCCTAATCATGTATTACCTACTATGGGCCTTTCTCGTTTTACAAGTAGCCTTTCTTCTGAAAAATTTTTGAAAAAGATTAATTTTATGAAATATTCAAGAGAGGCCCTCCTTAAGGAGGCTCAAAAGGTGATCAAGCTTGCTGAAGAGGAGAAGCTTCCCTTTCATGCTGAGGCCGTAAGAATAAGAATTAAAGGAGGTAATGAAATATGAAGGACTATTGTAATCCCCTTGAATTTACCGAAGAAATCATTGAAGATATAGATACCCATATAGAAACCCTTGGTCCTGCAAAGATTCCAAGTCCTATTAAGCTTCCTACTCAATGTTTTGTAACGGATGATTATAGGGTTACCTTAAGGGTTAATTATCAATATTTAAAAGAAAATATCTCTCAGAAAAAGGAAGTTCCTTCCCTTGAGCTTGCTGGCCCAAGGCCTTATATCTATTTTGACCCTTCAAAGACTAAGGTAGGGATTGTAACTTGTGGAGGACTTTGTCCAGGTATTAATGATGTAATTAGAAGCCTTGTGATGACTCTTTATTATTCCTATGGAGTGGACAAAATCATTGGTTTTCAGTATGGCCTTCAGGGTTTCATACCTAAGTATGGTCATCCTGTAATTGAATTAACTCCAGAGGTGGTAAAGGATATTCACACTATGGGAGGAACTTTTCTTGGCACTTCAAGGGGGCATCAGCCTATAGACGAAATAGTAGATACCCTTGAAAGATTAAACATTCAAATTCTCTTTATGATAGGAGGAGATGGCACTTTTAGAGCAGCCAATAAAATTAAGGAGGAAATTAGTAGAAGAGGGCTTAAAATAGCTGTAGTAGCCATCCCCAAAACTATAGACAATGATATTTGGCTTGTTTCTAAAACCTTTGGCTTTGACACGGCTGTTGAGCTGGCTTGTGAGGCTATAAGATGTGCCCATACAGAGGCAAGGGCTGTGCCCTATGGAATAGGGCTTGTAAAGCTTATGGGAAGGCATTCAGGTTTTATAGCAGCAGCCGCCACTCTTGCCACAAAGGAGGTAAATTTTTGCCTGGTCCCAGAGATAGATTTTGATCTTGAAGGAGAGGGGGGTTTTCTTTCTGCCTTAGAAAAGAGGCTGCTTACAAGAAAACACGCCGTAGTGGTTGTTGCCGAAGGTGCTGGCCAAAGATATGTCCAAAAAGATCCTCCTGAATATGATGCTTCAGGAAACCTAAAGCTGGGAGACATTGGAAAATTTCTAAAGGATAAAATTACCCAATATTTTAAAGAAAAAGGCCTTGAAGTAGTCATTCGCTACATTGATCCTAGTTATATTATTAGAAGTGTTCCTGCCAATGTGGAGGATCGTATCTATTGCGGTTTTCTAGGACAATATGCCGTGCATGCAGCTATGGCAGGAAAAACTGGACTTATGATCAGTTATCTCAATGAACAGTTTGTACATGTCCCCCTTAAAGAGGCTGTAAAAAAGAGAAAACAAATTAATCCTCATAGCAGATTCTGGCTCTCAGTCCTTGAATCAACAGGGCAGGGATCCCTCAAAAATACTCCATGAAGAAACTTCAGCCCCTTTTTCCCCTAATCTTGATCCTGATTTTTACTTTTTTAGGTATCTACTTTTACAACTTGGAAAGCAGTAAAGTTGAAAAGCTCACCTATTATGAATTTAAAACTCTCCTTAAAGAAGGAAAAATAGAAAAGGTGATTATCAAAAAAAATGAAATTACCGGAAAATTAAAGGAAGGGGCAAGCGAGATTCTAAGCAAAATAAGGAACCAACCTGTAAAATCTTCGCCCTATTTTAAAGTTTACAAGGCTGACGATCCTGAGCTTATAAATCTCCTTGAGAGTAAAAACATTAATTTTGAAGTAAAACCTGATGGAACAATCTGGATAAATATTTTATCTTGGGTCTTACCTATCTTCTTACTTATTTTCTTTTGGATCTTTCTTTTTAAGAGATTTTTTTCCACAGAAGGTGGAATAATGAGTGTGGGAAAAAGTAGAGCCAAGATTTATGTAGAGAACGAAATAAATGTTACTTTTAAAGATGTGGCAGGGGTTGATGAGGCTGTGGAAGAATTAAAGGAAATCATTGAGTTTTTGAAAAATCCCCAAAAATTTGTATCCTTAGGAGCTAAAATTCCCAAAGGAGTATTATTAGTAGGACCTCCTGGAACTGGGAAGACCCTTCTTGCCAGAGCTGTAGCTGGAGAGGCAGGAGTTCCTTTTATCTCCATATCGGGATCATCCTTTGTTGAGATGTTTGTAGGAGTAGGGGCAGCTCGGGTGAGAGACCTCTTTTCTCAGGCTGAAAAAATGGCTCCCTGTATCATTTTCATAGATGAGATTGATGCTGTGGGAAGAGTAAGAGGGCTCTCCCCTACAGGAGGAACTGAAGAAAGGGAACACACCTTAACCCAGCTTTTAACCGAAATGGATGGCTTTGACCCCAAAAAAGGAGTTATTATTATTGCTGCCACCAATAGGCCTGAAATCCTTGATCCAGCTCTCTTGAGACCAGGGAGGTTTGACCGAGTAGTGGTAGTAGATAGGCCCTCTCTTAAAGGAAGAGAAGCTATCTTAAGGCTTCACACAAGGAACATAAAGCTTGCACCAGATGTAGATCTAAGGGTTATTGCTGCAAGAACTCCTGGAATGGTTGGGGCAGATCTGGCTAACATTGTTAATGAAGCTGCCCTACTTGCTGCAAGAAAAAACAAACAAGCTGTAGAAATGGAAGATTTTGAAGAGGCCATAGATAGAGTTATTGCTGGACTTGCAAGGAAGAACAGATATCTTAGCCCAGAAGAAAAAAGGCGTGTGGCTTATCATGAGGCAGGGCATGCTGTTGTGGCCTCGGTCCTAACCCCTAAAGAGAAGGTTCACCGAGTTTCTATAATTCCAAGAGGAGTGGCTGCTCTTGGTTATACTCTACAACTTCCTGAAGAAGAGAGATATCTTCTAACCAAAGAGGAGCTTTTGGGTAAAATCTCTGTCCTTTTTGGGGGAAGAATGGCTGAGGAGCTGGTTTTTAACGAGGTTTCAACCGGGGCTCAAAACGACTTAGAGAAAGCCACAGAGATTGCAAGAGCTATGGTTATGGACTATGGTATGAGCGAAACCCTTGGCCCACAAACTTTTCGCAAAAGAGAAGCCCTTTTCCTCGATATCCCCTTCAAAGAGAGAGAGCTTATCTCTGAGGAAACTGCCCGGCTTATTGACCAGGAAATTGCTAAAATTCTCAAAAGTTGCTATGATAAAACGAAAAAAATCCTCGAAGAAAGAAGAGAAAAACTTGAAAGACTAGTGGAACTTCTTCTTCAAAAGGAAGTTCTTGAAGGGGAAGAGCTGGAAAGAATTCTTTATGAAAAAGCTACCTCAGGAGGAACTCAATGAATCTACTTCTTTTTATAATTTTAACGCTTTTTTTTCTAATAAACCCTCTTTATGGAGAAATAACCTCTAAAATTTATGAGGATATAAAAAGGGATTTTGAACCCCTTTCAGCCCTTATCATAGGTCTTGAAGGAAACGAGGTTATTCTTGATAAAGGAAGGGCCCAGGGAGTTAGGCCCAGAGATATTTTTACAGTATATAAAAAAGTTAAAAAAATCGTTCATCCTGAGACCAAGGAAAGCCTTGGATTTCTTAAAGAACCTATTGGAAAAGTTGAAGTTATAAGAATTGAAGAAAATTTTTCTATAGCAAGAATACTCTCTAAAAAAGAGGACTTTCCCATTCCAGCCCATGCTAAGAAAAATGCGGACTTAAAGATACTTATTGTTTCTGATGGAATCGTCCCTGATGAAGGCCTTTTTATTACTTTAAAAAATCTCTTACCGGAAAGTGGAGTCCTTTTTGATCCCTATCTAAAGTTTTCTCAATTAACCCCTCAGGATTTACATGCTCAAAAAATAGATTTAGTTTTTGCTGTAGGACCACGCTATATTAAGGTTTACAATGCCTATCTTGACCTTATTAGGGCCTATGGAAGTCCTTTTACTCCTCAGACCCAAGCTTTTAAAGAACCTATCAACATACCTCCTCCTTTAGAGAGATCTTTCACTCTCGAATTCAAGCAAAAAACTCTTTTTGGTAAGATGCCTGGTGAAGTCCTTCAGGCTGAAATAACTGACCTTGACGGAGATGGAACCCCTGATCTTATATACATAACACCTCAAGAATTAATGGCTGTGCAGATAAAAGGTGGA
The DNA here is from genome assembly GCA_002877875.1 of Caldimicrobium thiodismutans. Taxonomy (GTDB): domain Bacteria; phylum Desulfobacterota; class Thermodesulfobacteria; order Thermodesulfobacteriales; family Thermodesulfobacteriaceae; genus Caldimicrobium; species Caldimicrobium thiodismutans_A. The sequence goes on along the minus strand of PNIE01000085.1, from coordinate 7,100 downwards.
CTTCTTGGAAAATATAAACCTGAAAAGGGTGAAATTATATCCCTTTCTGTTGGTCCAGCAGGTTGGGTAGCTCTAAATGTCTATGAGAAAAACCTTGGGCTTCGCAGTGAGATCCTAAAATACACTAATGGGGTCTTTCAACCAGTCATAAGAAATTTAAATCTTATTCTGCAATTTGTGGATTATTCTGGTTCTGGCCAAAAGGACACCCTTCTTGCCCAGACCTTTGATCCAGAAAACTTCTTCGGAAAAGAGGTTTATATTGTAAAAAGGGAGGGAAATTCTCTGCGTTATGCTAAGAAAATTGAGGTTCCCCAGGGTTTTCGTCTTATAGGTTCTAATTTTGTTGAGCTTGATGGAGATCAAAAGAGGGAACTTGTTACCTTTCTTGAAGACGGAAGACTTGCCATATATAAAGATACTCAACTGGTCTATTCTACCCCCTTCCCTTCTGCCAAACATTTTTATTTTAAAACCCTTACTATAGGAAAGCCTGGACAAGAGAGTACCAAGGCTGTTGTTTATCCAGTTATAAGCCCTATAATAGGAGATTTCAACGGAGACGGAATTCCTGACCTTCTTTTTGTTAAAGCCGAATTTCCTCTTGAAAAGGTGGCAAAGGATTTAAAGAGTCTTCCTCTAAATCAGGGCCATTTTCAATTCTTCCTTCTCTCCTATCAGGGTACTTATTACTTCAGGGCTCTAAATTTAGAAGAGAATGGAGTTCTCTCAGGCCTTGGGCTTTTTGGAAAAAATCTTTTTTATCTTGTGACTAAGGGGGTTTATCCAGGAAAAACAGAAACCGAGCTTTATTCCATCTTATATTGAGCGTGCTTCCTCACAATCTCCTTTAAGGTATAGAGAATCTCATACTCATTGAGATTAAGCTCTTTAGAAGCCTCTTCAATAAGTCTTCTCAACTCCTCCTTGGTTTTGGCATGGCACATGGTATAAAAATTATAAGGCCAATCTGGATAGGTTTTCCTTACATAACAATGAGAAACAAAATTCTTTTCAGAAAACCACTTTCCTACCTCTTCTATCCTCTCTTCAGGGACCTTCCAGGCAACCATAGCATTGCCTTCGTAACCAGCAAGATTATGTCTAATGGTTGCCCCAAGTCTTCTTATAATCTTTTTTTCAAGTAGGCTTTTTATAGCGAAAAGGACCTCTTCTTGAGAGATTCCAAGTTTCTTAGCCATCCTTTCATAGGGGCGCTCAACAAGGGGTATCCCCTCAATCAGAGCCTCTAAAACCTTTCTTTCAATAGAAGTAAGATTTATAGGCCTCATTGATTCTCCCTCTCAACGGTAATCACCGTATGGACATTTCCCCTTGGATGAAAATCTCCAACAACCTTTAATCTCCTTGGCTTTAAAAGATTCCACAGGGCATCAAAGATTTCATTAGTTGCAGCCTCATGAGAAATATATCTATTTCTGAATTTATTGAGCCAAAGTTTAAGTGAGCGTAGTTCAACGATATATTTATCTGGAATGTAAGAGATTTTTATCACTGCAAAGTCTGGATAACCTGAGCGAGGGCACAAACAGGTAAATTCTGGAAAAGTGATTTCAATGAGATAATCTCTATCGGGATATGGATTTTCCCATGCCTCAAGCTCAGCCTCTTCTATGGCCTTTTCTCCGTATTTCTTTTGGACCACATCTTTAGACATTTTCTTCCCTCTTTTTCAAGATTTCATTTAGATTTTTTAGGACTTCCGAGGTTATTTCAATATCAGAGAGCCTAATTTTTTCCTCAGGAGTATGGCATTTAGATAAATCTCCAGGGCCCCATACTACCACATCTAAGTAGTCTTTAAGATTTAAGGCATCTGTCCAGGACTTCATGTCTGTATGCACTACAGAAAGCCCAGTCTCTCTTAAAGCCTCTTCCAGTAAACTCACGATTTCTTTACTCTCGTATCCCTCATAAAGATGATCAAGTTCGTATCTTCCGTATTCTTCAATAAAGTTGAGTTTTTCCAAATAGGTCTCAATTTTTTCCCCTGGATAGAGAAAAACTTCAAATTTAGCCTTACATCTTGCAGGAATCACATAAAGGTCATCTCCGCCTTCTATTCTTAAAGGATTAATTTTATAGCCCTTTTCAAGGAGTTTATGATATACCTCAAAAGCAAGAGTGATAGCATTTCTTCCCGCTTCAGGATAGGCACCATGAGCCTCTTTCCCTAAGAGCTCAAGGTGGAGTTCAAAATTTCCGTAATGTTTTGAGGCAATTTGTAAATTGGTAGGCTCAAGAATTAGGGCGTATTTTCCCTCTTTAAAGTGATTAGCAAATTCCTTTGAACCTAGACCATCTTCCTCTTCATCACAAAAGAAAGCTAAGGTGTAATCTAGACCTGCCTCTGCCGCAAGTAGCATCGCTGCCACACTTCCTTTGGCATCACAAACCCCTGTTCCATAGGCATAAACTCCATCAAAGAAAAAGGGACTTCTAATAGTCACGGTATCTAAATGAGTGGCCACAATTAGTTCTCTGTTCCCCTGAGTACTAATAAAATATTTCCCTTCAATAAGATCGTATCCAAGAGACCTCAAGTAATCCTTTACAAAAACACAAATTTCCCTCTCCTTCTTGCTAAGAGACTCTATCTCAACCAAAGTTTTTAGGAGTTCAAGAATTTTATCATTCTTATCCATTTTCCCCCATGCCCAGTCTCTTTAAAATTCAAAGTTTTATAAAATTCAATGGCTTTATAATTTTTCTCACCAACCCAAAGTTCAGCTAATTTAAGACCTTTTTTCTTTCCATATTCCAGGAGTTTTTCTATTAATTTGGTTCCAATACCCTTTCCCCTCATTTCTGGTATAACGAAAATTTCATGAATTTCAAGAACTTTTTCTCCTTCTGAATTAATCCAATTAGCATCTCCAGCGGCAAAACCTACAATTTTCCCGTCTACCTCTGCCACAAAAAATCCCTCTTTATCTCTTTTATAAAGCCATTTAAAGTAATTTTTTATATCTTTCTTTGAGGTATATTTATACTCCTTTAAATCGCTATAGGCCTTTATATAGTCCTCCACGAAGGCCTCTAAGTCCTCTTCAGAAACCTCTCGAATGATCATAAAATTAATAAAACTTTTTAATAAGAAACTTAACAGAAAAAGTAAATTTTATTCAAAGCCGGCGGTGGGGATTGAACCCACGACCTGTGGATTACGAATCCACTGCTCTACCACTGAGCTACGCCGGCAACCAAAAAAATTTTAATCTTAAATCCTTGGACCTTCAAGAACCCTCTTCTTACTGATAACAGCAAGGACCCCAAGAAGAAATACAAAAAATAGAATAAAAATTCTAGCCAACCACTTATATGGATCAGTCTCTCCTAATACCTCCACCAATTTGTATTTAAACCAAAAATAACCTATTAAGAAAATGAAAAGAGGAGAGATAATACCAGTAACATAGACAAAGATTTTAGGAAGTTTAATAGTAGTATCAAGAGTCAATTCCCGGTAGAAATTATTTATTCCAAAGACCCAAATAAAAACGAAGATTTCAACCAAAGCAAAGAAAATTAAAAAGACAGCTCCTACCCAAAAGTCAAGTTCATCAAGAAAGTTAGGTACAAAAACACATAGATGGGAACCAAAAAGGACAATCATCATACTAACAGTAACTGATTTGGTATGACTCCAACGCATCTCATCTTCAAAAAAAGCAATAAGGGGTTGTATTAAAGCCACGGAAGAGGTTAAAGCTGCAATAAATAAGAGAAGAAACCATATAAAGGAAAGAATTTCTCCCAATGGAAGACTCAAAAGAATAGCTGGCATAGTCATAAACCCAATTCTAAAGGTACCCTCTTTAGCAAGTTCAGGAATAGCTGAAGCTCCAAACATGGCAAAAGCAGCTGGTATCGCAATACTTGCCCCTATAACCACCTCTACAAACTCATTGATTCCTGCAGTCCAAAGCCCTGCCTTTACGACATCTTCTTTAGGTCTAACATAACTTGCATAAGTAGCTATAGCTCCCATACCCAATGAGAGGGTAAAAAATATCTGACCAGCTGCTTCAACCCAGACCATAGGATCTTTAATCCTAGAAAAATTGAGACTATAAATAAATTTTAATCCTTGAAGCCCTGCCCAGTTATTATAAGAAAGACTCATAATACCGAGGAAAAGCCCCATTAGAATAAGAGAAGGCATACCAATTTTAGCAGTTATCTCTATTCCCTTAGAAACTCCCTTTTGAAGAATAATCCAGTTAACAATAAGAGTAATCCAAAGAAAGAGCACTGCCATTAAAGAAGGAGCTGTATAATTTCTGAAGAATTCAAGATAGGGCTCCATCGCTGTTTTAAGGTCAGGGGTTTTAACTGGCTCAGGCATCTTACCTAAAAGAGAAAGGATGGAAAAACCAAGGGTCCAAGATTCAATCCACAGGTAATACATAACTATAAGAACTGGAATGGCAACCCCAAGAGAGCCAAGAGCTCTTGCCCATGAAGCCTGGTTAAAAAAAAGTCCAATTATGCCTGTCATAGAACCATGCCCACGCTTTCCTGCATATCTCCCTATAACCCATTCAAGGATCATAACAGGTATGCCAAGCAAAAAGAGAGAGATAAAATAAGGAACCATAAAGGCTCCACCACCATATAAAGCAGCCTTTGAAGGAAAACGTAAAAGATTGCCAAGACCTACAGCATTTCCTGCCGCAGCCAAAATAAGACCAACTTTAGTTGACCAAGTCTCCCTTTTCTGAGACATAAATTAACTTATATATTTTTCTTTAATGCGCTTTATTATAATATGGGCTGTATTAAAAGCAAGTTGAATGCTTCCCTTAGGAACAGCGATATCACCTGCAAGAAAAACCTTGGGAAGATTAGTCTCAAAGTATTCGTCAATTTTTGGTCTATCCTCATGATCAAATTCAATTCCTATGTATTTGAGAAAGCCCTTGGGTGTGCTTCCACCAAGACAGTAATAAACATAATCATAGGTATCTGTCTTTCCATCTTTATAATAGACCTTTACTTTGCCATTTTCAGCCTCTAACTTCTCAATATCCGTATTTAAAAGAAGTTTGATTTTTCCCTCTTTTACCTTTTCTTCTAAAATTTTCATATTAACAGGGTTTATGCGGAAAAATTGAGGCCTTCTGTAGGAGATGAAAACTTCGCACTTTGAACAAAGAAAGGCTGCAACCTCTGCAGCAGTATCCCCTCCCCCAACAACAAGAACCTTGCCTTTATCTGGGCAAATATTAGGTGGCTCAAAAAAAACCTTATCCCTTACCTCTTTGGGTATAGGATAGTCTGGTTTCTTTGGTTGACCAAAAATTCCTATGGCAATCACTACAAATTCTGCAAGAAAAGAGGGCTCCCCTTTAACAGTTATTTCATATTTATCCCCAACTCGTTTAATATAGTTAACTTCACTATTTAATCTTATATCGAGTTGATACTCTTCGACCCATTTTTTTATTCTTTCAAGAAAGGCCTCTTTTGTCTCCGTCACAAATCTACATCTTCCTAAGGGTTCAACCTCAACTCCTCTATAAACAGCATCCACTCTTTTGCCTGGCCTGAAGAGTCTTTCAATGGTATCACAAATATGGGGAGCCTTCTCAAGAATGATAACGGGCTCAAGGCCTTCAGCTTTGGCCTCAATACCACAGGCAATACCTGCTGGCCCTGCACCAATTACAATAAGTTTTGTCTCCTCCATCTTTACCTCCTTTTTTCAAACTCCCAGGTATGTTTAATTATTATCTCAAGATCCTCAAATTCTGGCTTAAAACCAAGAATCTCCTTTATTTTTTTATTGGAGGCAATAAGTACAGGTGGATCCCCTGGTCTTCTCTTCCCCTCTCTTACTTCAAAATTAACCCCTGTAATTTTTCTGACAGTTTCTATTACCTCCTTAACCGAATACCCTCTTCCATAACCACAATTTAAAACCTGAGATTCTCCCTCTCTGACTAAATATTCCATTGCAAGAAGGTGGGCTTTAGCAAGATCTGTAACATGAATATAATCCCTAATGCAAGTTCCATCAGGAGTAGGATAGTCAGTTCCATAAATTTCAAGAAAAGGAAGTTCCCCCTTGGCAGCCTTCAAGGCCCTAATTATCAAATGAGAAGGTTGATGATAGGTAGGCCCAAGCTCTCCTTCAGGATCAGCCCCTGCTACATTAAAATATCTCAAAGAAATATATTTAATCTCTCCGGCTAAATCCATATCCCGTAAAATCTTTTCCACCATAGCTTTGGATTCTCCATAAGGACTAATAGGCTTCAAAGGGTCTTCCTCGGTGACAGGCACTCTCTCTGGTATTCCATATACTGCCGCAGAAGAAGAAAAGATAAGATTTTCTATCCCCGCCCTCTTCATAGCAGAAAGTAATCTCAAAGTATTCCCCACATTATTGTAGTAATATTTGAGAGGTTTTTCTACACTTTCAGGAACTACAATAAAGGCGGCAAAGTGTATCACCACCTGAGGTTTGAAATCTTTCAAGAGATTAAAAACCTTTTCTTCCTCAGAAAGATCAACTATAGCGAGCCTTCCATACTTAAGATTCTCTCCTGAGGTAGTGCTTAAATTATCTATTACTAAAACCTCATGCCCTTCCCTTACCAGAAGCTTTACCACATGAGATCCAATGTAGCCCGCTCCTCCAGTAACTACAACTCTAAAGGGAGATTTTCTCTTCATTTTGACAAAAAGCTCCTCAGGAAAAATTCATCTTTTTAGTATTTTATATTAAAAATTATTAAATTTTCAAATGTTTTCTAACATGTTTTCAATTTTTTGCAATATGTTAGAATATAAAATCACATGGAGAAAGAAAGACTTTGGATTCAAAAACTCCCTAAAAAGGAGCTTCTTTATACCTTTCTTAGAGAAGGAGGTTTTACTCCTCTTATCTCTCAGCTGCTTATAAATAAGGGTTTCACTGAGGTTAAGGCAGCCTATACTTTTTTATTTCCTCAGATAAATGATTTTTCAGATCCCTTTGAGATTCCAGAGATGTCTCTTGCAGTCAAGAGATTAGCTGAGGCTCTGAAAGCCAAAGAAGTAATTGGAATTTATGGAGATTCTGATGCTGACGG
>PNIE01000062.1 GCA_002877875.1 Caldimicrobium thiodismutans | reverse complement strand
CAGAAAATGGTCTCTCACCCAAAGATATAAAAGTGGTCTCTGTAACCTTTGGACCAGGTCTTATAGGTTCTCTCTTAGTAGGAGTATGCTATGCCAAAACCTTATCCTTTAGCTTAGATATTCCTCTTATAGCTATAGATCATCTTGAGGCCCATATTTTTTCAATTTTTCTTGAACGAGAGGTCTCCTTTCCTTTTATTGGACTTCTTGTCTCAGGTGGGCATACTGCCCTTTTTTTTGTTAAAGATTTTGAAGAGCTACAACTTCTTGGTCATACAAGAGATGATGCTGCAGGAGAGGCCTTCGATAAATTGGCTAAACTACTTGGTCTTCCTTATCCAGGAGGGCCCTATGTCAGTGCTCTTGCAGAAAAGGGAGACCCTGAAAGATATCCTTTACCAAGACCGATGCTTGAAGAGGATAACTTTGATTTCAGTTTTTCGGGACTTAAAACCTCGGTATATCAACTTTTGAAACGGCAAAAGGAGATTTCTAAAGAAGATTTGTGTGCCAGTTTTCAGATGGCCCTTTGTGAGGTCCTAGTAGAAAAAACTCTTAGGGCTGCGAGGACTTTTAAGATTTCAAGAATTGTCGTCTCAGGCGGAGTCTCAGCTAATCAGTTTCTAAGGCAACTCTTCTTAAATAAAGCAAGTGGAGATTTTGAAGTATATTTTCCTCCACTCAGATATTGTACAGACAATGCTGCCATGGTTGGTTACCTTGGCTGGATAAAATGGAAAAGAAAACACTTTACTGAGCTGAGTTCAGAGCCTTATGCCAGAGCGATTTATAAAAAACATAGAAACTAAACCTCTCTTTCTACCTTAACTCCAAGTTCTTTTAACTTTTTTTGAAGATAGGCTCTTTCTAATCCTATTTCCCTTGCTGTAAGAGAGATATTTCCGCCGTATTCTTCAAGTTTTCTTTTTAAATACTCTCTCTCAAAAAGTAGTTTAGCCTTCTTAAAATCCTTTTCTTTAAACCAGGGTTCTTGGTTTTCATCACCTAAACTTTTTTTTCCAATTTGAAAAAGGAAATCTTTAGGAAGATCCTTTACAGTTATCTCATCATTTTTAGCAAGTATAACAAGCCTTTCTATAAAATTTTTGAGCTCCCTTACATTTCCTGGCCAAGAGTATTCCTTAAAAAGTTCAATCACCTCAGGATGAAGCCTCTTTCTTCCTAAGCCTGTTTTTAGAGCTATCTCTTCGAGAAATTTTTCACAAAGAAGATAAATATCTTCCTTTCTTTCTCTTAAAGGAGGAAGGTGAATAGGAAAGACATTAAGTCTATAAAAGAGGTCCTCTCTGAAGCGGCCTTTAGAAATCTCTTCCTTTAAATTTTTATTAGTGGCAGCAATGATTCTTACATCAATTTCAATACTTCTTTGACTTCCAAGCCTTTCTATTTTTTTCTCCTGAAGAGCTCTTAGAACCTTAGCTTGTGCAGAAAGATTCATATCTCCTATTTCATCCAGAAAGAGAGTTCCACCTTGAGCCAGTTCAAATTTTCCTTTTTTAGAGACTCTGGCATCCGTAAAGGCCCCTTTTTCATATCCAAAAAGCTCTGCCTCAATTAAAGTTTCTGGTATGGCTGCACAGTTTACCTCCACAAAAGGACCACCTGCTCTTTTAGAATGGAGGTGAATAAGTCGTGCTACTAACTCTTTTCCAACCCCTGACTCTCCAGTAATTAAAACAGTGGCATCTGTAGGAGCAACTTTTTTTATGAGCTCTCTTATTTCTTCAATAGCCTTTGAATGTCCCGTTAGTTCAATTTTTCCAAATACTTCTTCTTTTAAGCGTTTATATTCTTCTTCAAGTTGGACGAATCTTAAGGCATTTTCCAATGAAACAAGAATTCTCTCATAAGAAAGGGGTTTTTCAATGAAGTCAAAAGCTCCTGCTTTTAAGGCCTTTACCGCTGTTTCAATAGTTCCATGCCCTGAGATAATAATAACAGGCACATTTGGAGCTAATTCTTTTATCCTTTTTAAAACCTCGAAACCATCCATATCTTTTAACCAGAGATCAAGAAAGATAGCCTGAGGGATCCGCTGAGAAAGAAAAGAGAGGGCCTCCTTTGCCCATAAAAAGGTTTTTACCTGATACCCTTCATCTGTTAAAATTCCTCCAAGGGTTTCAAGTATACCCTTTTCATCATCAATGACCCAGATCTCGGCCATGTTTTTTAATATAAACTTTTCTAAAAATTTTTCAGCTATAGAAAGATCTTCAACCATCTCTCTTGTTATTAAGCTTCTTTTTGGTATTATACTCAAGTTGAGGATTTTATACTTAAAAGTCCCCTTATATGCTTGAGGAAATTTACCTAAATCGCCTTAGAGCAAGTAGAAAAATTTTAGAAGAGAGAAAAATCTCTGCCTTTATCTTTGCCTCTTATCCCAATGTCTATTATCTCTCAGGTCTTAAGGCCTCTCATGCTTATGTAATTGTTAGTAAGGAAAAATGCTTTCTTTTAACAGATGGAAGATATTTTGAAAGGGCAAAAAAGATGGCTCCTTCTTTTATGGAAATCATATTAATTATAGGGGATCCTTTTAAGTTTTTGAAGGACTTTTTAAGTTCTTTAAGATGTGAAACCTTGGGTTTTGAGAAAGATAGAGTGGCCTGTGAGTTTAAAGAAAGACTTAAAGATAAAAGATATAAGTTAATTGGTATTTCAAATCCTCTTAAAACTATAAGGATGATAAAAGATA
>PNIE01000001.1 GCA_002877875.1 Caldimicrobium thiodismutans | reverse complement strand
AAAGTAGTAAGAAAAGTAAAAAGCCCAAGCTCCGAGGTTGATTTATGGTGATTGTAAATAATCCAATGAAGGGCTGTATTCTGAATCCATGTTCCAACAAAGGAAATAAAGTGCCCAAGGAGAAATAATCGAAAATTTCTTATTTTAAAAGGGCCTAAAAGCTCAGAAAACACAGGTATATTCTAATCTAAAAAAATTTTTTAAAAATACCTCTTTACAAAATTTTTTTTTGGTGTAGGCTACCTCATAAGAAACAAAATTAAAGGAGGTTTGTGTAACATGTTTAGAGGTAAGGTTAAGTGGTTTGATGAGAAGAAGGGGTATGGGTTCATCTCTAAGGATGAAGGCGGCGATGTCTTTGTGCATTTTTCTGCCATAGACATGCCGGGCTTCAAAACCCTTAGAGAAGGTCAGGTAGTTGAATTCGAAGTCATTCAGGGTCCTAAAGGTGAGCAGGCTTCCAAAGTAAGAGTACTTGATGCTGGAAATCCAAGGCCTCAGAAAAGACCTCGCAGAACAAGAGAACAAGATTAATTCTTAGTCCGATCTTAAAGGGGGGAGAACTCTCCCCCTTCCAAATAAAAACCTCTTTTAAGATGATGAGTCATAAGTCAATCTTCACTAAAAGTAAATGTCTCTTTTTTCAAATGGATCCTTCGCAAATTGCCTTTTTGAAATTTATCTTAGAAGGCTATGATCATCTTGCAACCCTCACTGTTCACGATGCAAGCCAGGGCATCCTTCAAATCTCTTTTTATCCTACTGAAGAAGAAATCATAAAAGAAATCTTAAAGGATTTTGAAATTTCTTATCAGATTTCCTCTTATCATCAAAATTTAAAATCTCAGTAGATAGTTTTTCTTGAAATAACTAAAAAAAAAGTTATTATTTAACAACTTAAAAATTTTTGAGGAGTAAGCCCTATGAAAAGACCTCCTATGACCCTTGCTGAAAAAATTTTAGCCTATAAATTAGGAAGGCCCTATGTGGAACCAGGGGAGCTGATTGAGATTCCTGTGGATTTAACCTTAGCTAATGATATAACTGGGCCTCTTGCTATAAAGGTTTTTGAATCAACTTGTATTAATAAGGTTTTTAATCCAGAAAAAATTGTACTTGTCATGGATCATTTTACTCCCAATAAGGATATAAAGAGTGCAGAACAAGTGAGAATATGTAGAGAATTTGCTAAAAAATATAACCTAAAGCATTATTATGAAGGTGGTGTATGTGGGATTGAGCATGCTCTTCTTCCTGAGCTTGGCCTTGTTGTGCCTGGAGATATCATTATAGGAGCAGATAGTCATACTTGTACCTATGGAGCTCTTTCTGCCTTTGCCACAGGAGTTGGTTCAACAGATCTTGCAGCTGCCTGGATTACTGGGAAAACCTGGTTTAAAGTCCCTGAAAGTATAAAATTTGTCTACTACGGAAAGCTTAAGCCATGGGTTACAGGAAAAGATTTAATTCTTTACACAATAGGTGATATTGGGGTGGATGGAGCCCTCTACAAAGCTATGGAATTTACAGGTGAGGTCATTAAAAAACTCTCTATGGCTGAGCGTTTTACTATGGCTAATATGGCTATTGAAGCAGGTGGAAAGGTAGGTCTCATTGAGGCAGATGCTAAAACTCTAAAATACCTTGAGGGAAAAACTAATCGCGAACCTCTTATTCTTAAGGCAGATAAAAAGGCAAAATATAGCGAAATCCGGGAGTACGACTGTTCTAAAATAGATTTAGTAGTGGCTCTTCCTCATCTTCCCTCCAATGTAAGATTTGTTAAAGATTTATCTAAGAAAATATATATAGATCAAGTAGTAATAGGTTCTTGCACCAATGGAAGGTATGAAGACCTTGAAATAGCAGCCAAAATCTTAAAAGGAAGAAAGGTAAATCCTAATGTGAGATGTATAATTATTCCTGCAACCCCTGGGGTTTATAAAAAGGCTCTGAAAAAGGGGCTTGTGGAGATTTTTCTTGAGGCAGGAGCTATTCTTTCACCTCCTACCTGTGGGCCTTGCCTTGGAGGTCATATGGGAATACTTGCTAAAGGTGAAAAGGCTGTGGCTACTACCAATAGAAATTTTGTAGGAAGAATGGGACACCCTGAAAGTGAAGTCTATCTTGCAGGCCCAGCTGTAGCAGCCACCTCTGCAGTGCTTGGATATATCGGAGTTCCTGAAGAACTTGGACTTTAATGAGAAAACTTAACCTTAAATTTATAAAGCCCTTTAAATCTATCGATCCTGAAATTAATCTAAAGGCCTTCACTATAGGCTTTCAAATGGAGACATCTTAAAAGGGGGGATTTTATTTGAAAAATTTTAGAAGGGGGATAGAGGATGCTTAAGGGAAAAGCTTGGAAATTTGGTGATAACGTGGATACTGATGTAATCATTCCAGCCCGGTACTTAAATACTACTGATCCCCAAGAACTTGCTAAACATTGCATGGAAGATGCTGACCCTGAGTTTCCCAAAAAGGTTAAACCTGGGGATATAATAGTTGCAGGAAGAAATTTTGGTTGCGGTTCTTCAAGAGAGCATGCCCCCATTGCCATAAAAGCCTGTGGGATATCCTGTGTTATAGCTGAGTCCTTTGCAAGAATTTTTTATAGAAATGCCTTTAATACAGGACTTTTAATTATTGAATGCCCAGAGGCTGCTAAAGAGATAGAGACTGGAGATGAGCTTGAAGTTGACCTTGACGGGGGAAAAATTATAAATCTTACTAAAAATAAAACCTATGCCTTTAAGCCTATTCCTCCTTTTATGAGACAAATTCTTGAAGATGGTGGGTTAATACCTCATATAATGAAAAAATATAGAGCAAGTTGCGAAATTTCTCCCTCCTAAAAATTTTCCTCGAAAAACTTAAAGAAAACTTTATGAAAAAAGAGATACCTTTTAAATTCCAGTCACAAGCGGATTTAACATCTCTTTATGAAATAATTAAGACTCTTAGGGGAGAGGGAGGGTGTCCCTGGGATCGCAAACAAACCCCAGAAACTCTAAAAAAATATCTTATTGAAGAGGCCTATGAAGTTTATGAGGCCATAACTACTGGGAGTGAGGAGGAGATTCAAGAAGAACTTGGCGATCTTCTTTTTCTTTTACTTTTTATTATTTTTCTTTATGAAGAAAAAGGAGCCTTTAGTTTAAAAGACCTTGTTTATCTCACCTTTCAAAAGATGATAAGGCGTCATCCCCATGTTTTTGGTGAGGATGAAGCTAAAAGTGCAGAGGAAGTGCTTTCAAAATGGCAAAAGATTAAAGAAAAGGAAGGAAAAAGTGATTCTGTTCTTGGAAACATCCCCAAAAGCCTTCCAGCCCTTCAAAGGGCCTATAGAATTGGTGAAAGAGCTGGAAGAGTGGGGTTTGATTGGAAAACTCCAGAAGAAATTTTCCCGAAATTAGAAGAAGAGATTAAAGAATTAAAAGAGGCCCTTTTAAAAGGTGAAAAAGAACGTGTTTCTGAAGAATTAGGAGATCTTCTTTTTACTTTAGCCAATCTTTCACGAAAACTTGGGATAAATCCTGAAGAAGCCTTAAAGTTTACGCTTGATAAATTTGAGAGACGTTTTAAAGAGATGGAAAAAATTATAAAAGGGCAAGGCCTTTCCTTTGAAAAATTAAGCCTTGAAGAAATGGATCGCATTTGGGATGAGGTTAAAGAAAAGGAAAAATGATTCAGGTTGAAAATCTCTCTTTCTTTCAGAATGGAAAAAAGATACTTGAAGATATCTCTCTTAAAGTAGAAAAGGGAGACTTTCTTGCAATTATTGGCCCAAATGGTGGTGGAAAAACCACTTTGATAAAGTGTCTTCTTGGCTTTATAAAACCTCAAAAAGGAAAAATTTATCTCTGGGGAAAAGAGCTATCTAATTTTAAAGATTGGCACTTAATAGGATATGTACCACAAAGGGCAGGAAAAGATCTAAATCCCATGTTTCCTTTAACTTTAAAAGAATTTCTCCACCTCCCTTCCCTTTTGTATAAAAAGAATCTGGATGAAAATTATCTTGAAGAACTTCTTGAAATATTTGGTTTAACAGAGCTTTTAGAAAGAAGGATCACCAGTTTTTCTTTTGGACAGCTTCAAAGGACATATATTGCAAGAGCTCTTAGTTTAAAACCTGAAGTTCTTATTCTTGATGAGCCCTCAGTTGGGCTTGATTTTATCTCTCAAAAGAACTTTTATGAAATCCTCTCAAACTTTCACCAAAAGGGCCTTACGATTATTCTTGTGACTCATGAGACCTGGCTTTTAACAAAAGAGGTTAATAAAGTGGCCTGCCTTAATCAAAGACTTTATTTCCATGGTGCCCATGAGGACTTTTGTATTTTTTCTGAAAAAGATCTGGCTGGCTTTTATTTTCACAAAATAGAACATACTCACTGGTGATTATGGAACTTTTAATTTATCTTGATCTATTTAGGTGGGGTTTGCTTGCAGGAATTTGCTTTGCCATTTCCACTGCCCTAACCTCTCCTTTTTTAATTCTTCAAAGAAATTCCTTGTTTCCTCATGCTATAACCCACATTCTTTTGTTACCTCTCATACTTCTCTCCTTAGTTAAAAGCTTTTTTCCCTCTCTTCTTCACTTTCCCTTTTTGCTTATTACCACTCTCTTTTTAAGTTATTTAATTCACTTTTTTTCTAAATTTTTAAATATTTTTGAAGATACTTCCACCTCTATGATAACCTATCTTTCCCTTGGGCTGGCCTTACTTCTTGCAAGCAAAACCTCTCAATTTGATTTAACTCTCTTAAACTATCTTTTTGGCTCTTTTGTAACTATTGATAAAAAAGACTTTTTAGAAAGTTTCTTTGTGCTACTCTTTTCTTTAAGTTTTTTTTATTATTTTAAAAATCTTTGGCTAGCTAAAAGTTTTGAAGAAGAGTTGCCAGGAATTGAATTTAAAACCTCTCAAGGATTATTTCTTCTTTTGATAACTCTTCAAAGCATTGTAGGTGTAAAGCTTATGGGAGTCTTACTTGTTTCCTCCTTTTTTGTCTTCAGTTCAACGGTTGCCCTGAAACTTTCTTCTTCTTTTTCTCGAGTTATTCCTATAACTATGTTTTTAAATTTCCTCTCTCTACTGTTTGGTTTTGTCATTTCCATCTACTTTGATATTCCCTTTTCCAGTGCTACTGTTTTAATTATGGGAATTTATATTTTCTTATTATTGATAGTAAGGAAATAATAAAATGAGATTAATTGATACTCATGCACACTTAAATTTACCAGAATATAAAAGTGATCTTCCTGAAGTTATTGAGCGAGCTAAAAAGGCTGGAATTATAAAATGCCTTGTTGTAGGAATTGATAGAAAAACCTGCGAAAGAGCCCTTGAATTAAAGAGGATATATCCTGATTTCTTGGAGGTTATTCTTGGATTCCATCCCCATGAGGTAAAGAAAATCTCGGAGGAGGATTATCTCTGGCTGGAAAAAAATCTTGAGGAGGCTGTGGCTCTTGGAGAAATTGGTCTTGATTGGGTGAAAGAGTATTCGCCTAAGGAAAAACAAATGGAACATTTGGAAAGACAACTTCATCTAGCAAGAACTAAGAAAAAGCCAGTTGTTTTTCACTTTAGAGGAGATTCTGATTTTTGGAATCTTGTTTTTGATTTTCTAAAGCCCTATGAGGATTTACCCATGCTTTTTCATTGTTTTACCGCGGATAAAGAGGTGGCTGCTAAAATTTTAAAATTTAATAGCCTTATTTCTCTGCCTGGTATTATTACCTTTGACAAAGCTGAGACTTTAAGAGAGGCAGCCAAATCTATTCCGCTTGAGAGAATTGTTCTTGAGACAGATTGTCCTTTTTTAAGTCCCCATCCAATGCGTGGCAAGAGGAATGAACCTTCCTTTTTAATTTTCACTGCTCAAAAACTAGCTGAAATCAAAAAGATTAGCCTAGAAGAGGTTGCTGAGATTACCACTAAAAATGCTATTAAATTTTTTAATCTTTCCCTTTCTTTGTGAGATACTATTTTACCCCGGTGCCCAATGATCTTTCTTCTTTAATTTTCTTATTTTTTTGTTAGAATAAACATCGTTTTAAAACACTACTTTAAACAGATTTTTAGTTAGGAGGTAAAATGCGCCTTAAAAGAACTCACTTTATAGGTGAAATAAATACTGATTTAATTAACAAAGAATTAATTGTCTCAGGTTGGGTTTTGCGAAGAAGGGATCATGGAGGAGTTATCTTTATTGATCTTAGAGATAGAACAGGTCTTCTACAAGTGGTTTTTGAAGAGGGATTAGACCCAGAAATACATGAGCTTGCTGATTCTTTGAGAAATGAGTATGTAATTTCCGTTAAGGGGGTATTGAGAAGAAGGCCTCCAGGAATGGAAAATCCCAAAATATCAACAGGATATGTTGAACTTGTTGGAAAAGATCTTGAAATTTATAACACCTCTTTAACTCCGCCTTTCCCTATGGATGAGGATCTCTCAGAGGTCTCTGAGGTTGTTAAATTAAAGTATCGTTACCTTGAAATGAGGGCCCTAAATGGACACGAACCCTTTATTTTTCGGCACAAGGTAAATCAAAGCCTTAGAGAATTTTTAAATTCCAGAGGTTTTTTGGAGATAGAGACTCCCTTTCTTACTAAAAGCACTCCCGAAGGAGCAAGAGATTTTCTTGTTCCAAGCAGGCTTTATCCTGGGAAATTTTATGCTCTTCCCCAATCACCCCAGTTATTTAAACAAATTCTTATGGTGGCAGGTTTTGAGAGGTACTATCAAATAGTCCGCTGTTTTCGAGATGAGGATCTGAGAGCTGATAGACAGCCTGAATTCACTCAACTTGATCTTGAGATGAGCTTTGTTACCGAAGAGGACATAATGAATCTTGTTGAAGAATTATTAACCTATCTTTTTGAGAAGACTCTTGGTATCACCCTATCAACTCCTTTTCCAAGGCTTTCCTATGATTACTGTATAAACACCTATGGAACGGATAGGCCTGATTTAAGGTTTGGAATGGAACTTTGCGATGTCTCTGAGATTGCTAAAGAGTGTAATTTTCAGGTATTCAGGGGAGCCCTTGAAAAGGGTGGTATAGTAAAGGGAATTAAAGCCCCCTCCCATTTTTCAAGAAAGGAGATTGAAGAACTAACTAAATTTGCTCAGGATCTCGGAGCTAAAGGTCTTGCTTGGATAAAATATACCAAAGAGGCCTCTTCATTTGAGGAGAAGTGGAGCTCACCCATCGTTAAATTCTTTGAGGCTTCTCTTCTTGAAAAAATGGAAGAGATCTTTAAACTCTCTGAAGAAAAGGCAACTCTCTTTTTCATTGCTGACACTCCCGAAAATACCCATACCATTCTTGGAGAACTGAGAAATCATCTTGCCAAAAAATTGAATCTTCTTCCTGAAAAAACTTTTAATTTTGTTTGGATTGTTGATTTTCCCCTATTGGAATGGGATGAGAATGAAGGAAGACTTGTTTCTGTGCACCATCCCTTTACTTATCCTAAGGAAGAGGACCTTCCTCTTCTTGATACTGAGCCTCTGAAAGTGAGGTCACGAGCCTATGATATCGTCTTAAATGGTATCGAAATTGGTGGAGGAAGTATTCGTATCCACAGAAGAGATCTTCAGGAAAAGATATTCACTCTTCTTGGGATTTCAAAGGAGGAGGCCGAGGAAAAATTTGGTTTTCTTCTAAGAGCTTTAGACTATGGGGCACCACCTCATGGTGGAATTGCCTTTGGGCTTGATAGGCTTATTATGCTTATGCTTGGGAAAAAGAGTATAAGAGAAGTTATAGCCTTTCCAAAAACTCAAAAAGGGCAATGTTTACTCACAGGTGCTCCTGCCGAGGTAAAGATTGAACAAATTCTTGAACTCCATCTTCTTCCTGGTTGGGATAAAAAGAAAAATATGATATAATTCTTTTTTTGGGGATAATGCCCAGGAGGGGTCTAAGATGCCTACTCTTATCGTTGTAGGAACTCAGTGGGGTGATGAAGGAAAGGGAAAAATCGTTGATGTTCTTACGGAAAAAGCTGACTTTGTGGTGAGATTCCAAGGTGGTAACAATGCAGGGCATACCTTAGTTATCAATCAAAAAAAATTTATTCTCCATCTTATTCCTTCAGGAATTTTCCATCCTCATACCATCTGTGTAATTGGAAATGGTGTAGTAGTTGATCCAGAAGTTATAATAGATGAGATTGAAAAATTAAAAAAAGAGGGGCTTGATGTATCTTCTCAAAAATTGAAGATTAGCGAAAGGGCTCATGTCATAATGCCTTATCACAAGGCCCTTGACCTTGCAAGAGAATCAAGGGCTAAAAAGAATAAAATTGGAACTACTGGGAGAGGAATAGGTCCTTGCTATGAAGATAAAGTTGGAAGAAGGGGCTTTAGACTTATTGATCTAACTAAACCCGATTTTTTTAGAGAAAAATTGAAGGTCTATCTTGAGGAGAAAAATTACTACCTAAAATATCTTGGAGCAGAACCTCTTGATTTCAAAGAAATTTATGAAAAATACGTGGAATATGGACAGTATCTTAAGCCCTATTTAACAGATACCTCTCATCTTTTGTGGGAGGCTATAAAACAAAATAAAAATGTGCTTTTCGAAGGAGCTCAAGGAACCTTCCTTGATATTGATTATGGAACCTATCCCTATGTGACCTCCTCAAACACCCTTTCTGGAAATGCCTGTTGTGGCAGTGGTCTTGGTCCTACGGTAATGAACAAAGTCCTTGGGATAGTTAAAGCATACACCACAAGAGTCGGTGAAGGCCCCTTCCCTACCGAGCTTAAGGATGAACTGGGGGAATACTTAAGAGAAAAGGGAGGGGAATATGGAGCAACCACTGGGCGTCCAAGAAGATGTGGGTGGCTTGATTTAGTTATGGTAAAAACCGCTATAAGACTTAATGGCATCTCCTGTCTTGCTGTTACCAAACTTGATGTTTTAAGTGGACTTGATACCCTTAAAGTGTGCACTGCTTATAAAATTGGCGAGAAAACCATTGAGTCTTTTCCGAGCACTCTTGATGAGTTGAGTCAAGTTACCCCTGTTTATGAAGAATTCCCTGGTTGGAAGGAAAACTTAAGTCATGTCAAATCCTATAATGACCTTCCTAAAGCCGCAAAAAACTATCTAAAAAACATAGAAACCTATCTCGGGGTTCCTATAAAAATTGTCAGCACAGGGCCAAGTAGAGAAAACTGTCTATTCCTGGAAGAAAAAAGTCTTTTTTAAAGAAATTTTATGAAAGATAAGGTTTTAATTGCCAATAGAGGGGAAATAGCTATCCGTATAATGGAGGCTTGTGAAGCCCTTGGGCTAGAGTATGTGGCTGTTTACACCAAGGAAGATGAAGAATCTCTCCACGTTAGGCTAGCTAAAAAGAAATACCGCATCTCCGATTATAGAGATATGAATGATCTTCTTGCTGTAGCAGATGAAGAAAAATGCACAGCCATCCATCCTGGTTATGGTTTTCTTTCAGAAAATTATAGATTTGCCAGAAGAGTAGTTAAAAGAGAAAGGCCCCTTATTTGGATTGGGCCCTCTTGGGAGGCCATAAGAGATCTTGGAAATAAGCTTTATATGAAAAAAGTGGCCTATCAGCTTGGTATACCCGTTATTCCAGGCTCGATCGAACCAATTTACAATGAGATTGAGGCTGAGCTTAAAGCAGAAGAGATTCTTGAGCTTGCACAGGAAGAAGGCTTTCAAGAAGTGTCCTTTCTTGTTAAGGCAGTAGCAGGTGGCGGAGGAATGGGTATTGAGGAAGTTAAGAATCTGGAAGAAATTAGGCCAGTTTTTAGAAAATTAAGAGCTTATGCCAAAAGGCTTTTTGGAGATGAGGGAATTATCATCGAAATAAAGATACCTGTATTTCAACACTTAGAAGTTCAAATTCTTGGAAGTAAACATGATGAGTATGTACATTTTGGAACAAGAAATTGTACTATTCAAAGCCCTTTTAGACAAAAGAGAATAGAGCTTGCCCCAGGATTTTGTGAAAATATTTCCTATGAATTTGATCCTAAAAAAGTTGAAGAGGAAATTATTCAGCACTCTCTTAATCTTGCTAAACACTTCAACTATGACAGTGTTGGAACCTTTGAATGGCTTGTTACTCCAGAGGGAAAATACTATCTTATGGAGGTAAATACTCGCATTCAGGTGGAAAATGAAATCTCAGCTAAGATCTCTTTTATAAAGAACAAACCAGTAAATCTTCTAAAAGAACAGATAAAGGTTGCCTTCGGAGAGAAACTTGGATATTCTCAAAGAGATATTGAATTTAGGGGAATAAGCCTTGAATTCAGACTCATTGCGGAGGACACCAAAAGAGGTTTTATTCCCCTTAGTGGGGTGATAACTAAATTTGATTATAGAGACTATCCTTGGTTAACGATCAGAACCCACGTGCCTAAAGATAAACCCTATACTATTCCTACCCAATTTGATCCTAATCTTGCCTTAGCTATAATTTATGGTGAGAACTTTAATGATCTTATGGAAAAAAGTAAGAGATTCCTTAATGAAGTGGTTATTGAAGGGAAAACTTTCAAAGGGGAACCCCTTGCCACAAATATTAATTTCTTAAAAGAAAAGTTGAGTGATGTATATAAATTTTTAGCTGTCTAAGGAACTTATGCTTATTGAATTACATAAAAAACTAAAAGATCTTCTTGAACTGGCTGTTTATATAAAGGATATTAAAGGTGAAGATTTTTCCTCCATTGGAAATCTTTATGAAAATCTTTTAGAATTTTATCACAATTTTTATGAGATACCCCCTGAGAGGATTTCATCACTTATTAATGATTATGAAGCCACCTTAAAGAAGATTCTTTTGAAGGCTGAGGAGACTCTCAATCCTTATGAAATTGTTAAGATCACAAGGCATCCTCAGAGATTTACTCTTCTTGATATCCTTGAAAATGTATATGACAGCTATATGGAGCTTGGCGGAGATGGAGAGCTTAATATAGATCCAGCTATAATTTGTGCCAAAGCTCTTATTAGTCGCAGAGTGGGAGATGAAGTCTATTTTCATCAAGTTATGGTCATTGGGCATGAAAAGGGGCATGGTGAGGAATTTAGAAGAGGCGGTAGTGCTGCTCCTTGGGGTAATGAAAAAGCTCTAAGATACATGAAGATGGCCGAAACTGAGGGAATCCCTATTCATTTTTATATCTTTACTCCAGGAGCTTATCCAATTGAAGATTATCCAGGAGCTGCCCAGCAGATCGCAAGAAATCTCTTTTACATGAGCAAGCTTTCCGTTCCAACCATTTCTTTTATCTCGGAAGGTGGCTCAGGTGGAGCTGAGGCCATAGGGCTTACAGATTTGAGACTTATGGCAGAAAAGGGATATTATTCAGTTATCAGTCCTGAGGGAGCTGCTGCTATTGAGGCTAAGCTCAAAGATGGAAGGCCACCGCGGGAGCTGGTAGAAAAAATGGCTAAAGCCTTAAAACTTACAGCTAAAGATAATCTTCAATTGGGAACCATCGATCGCATTATTCCAGAACCCCCTCTTGGCGCCAGACGAAAAGACTATGACTTTTTTAAAAGACTTAAATATGAAATGATCAAAGCCACCGATGAAGTAGTTCTTCAAACGCGAAGTTTAAAAATGTTTAGAAAATATGCCCTTTCTAAGCAAACTCCTGAAAGCTTTTCATATTTTGTGAATTGGGAACTTTCTGAGGATGAAAAGGAAATACTTATTGAAAATCGCTATAAAAAATATAGAGAAATGACCAGATGGGCCATTCTTGAGCCTAAGGGTTTCTTTAAATCTATAGCCCAAAAGGGAGCCCAGCTTGGACAAAGCATAGCCTACGAGGTTAAATATCGTGTCCTAAAAAGTAGCCATAAGACCTTTAAAAAGTTTTGGGAGGACCTTGCGAGCGAGTCTTCTCTGTTATTAAAACCTGTATCAGACCCTATTAAAACCGTTTATAACCTCATTGTGGGTAAAAAAGTAAGAACAAAAATCAGAATGCCTGGAGAGATAGAGTCTGAATCAGATTTTTATGTAAGTCCCTTGGCCTTGCAAGATAAAACAGTGACTTGTCCTCAGGCAGAGAAATATGGCTGTCCAGATTTATGGGTTCCTGACCTTTATGGTGAGTTCTGTGGAGTTTGTCCTAATTGTGGCTATCATTTTCCATTGGAATATCACTGGTATATCAACAATCTCTTCGATAAGGGTAGTGTTAAAACCTTTAATGATGAAATTTCCTCGGGAAATCCTTTAAATTTTGAAGGCTATGCGGAAAAATTGAAAAAAGCAAGAGAAGAAACTGGTTTAAACTCAGCTCTTCTTTCCTTTGAGGCAAAGATCGGAGGAATAAGTATAGTGGCTGTTATGCTTGTTGCGGACTTCAGGCAAGGCACCGTGGGAGTTGCTGAGGGAGAAAAGTTTATTCGAGCTATAGAACTTGCCAAAATCTCAAGAAGACCCTTTATAGCTCTTGTTCATACCACTGGTGGAATTCGCATCCATGAGGGGACAATGGGTGTGGTGCAGATGCCAAGATGCACTATGGCTGTTAGAGACTATGTAGACAGTGGAGGGCTATATATTGTGATTTATGACAATAATTCTTATGCTGGACCTGTAGCCAGTTTTCTTGGCTCAGCTCCTTATCAATTTGCCCTTAAATCTACTCGATTGGGCTTTGCAGGCCCAAGAGTTATCTTTGAGACTACAGGGCAACCTGTACCCCCTGATTATCATAGTGTAGAAAATGCCTTAAAAAGAGGTCACATTCAAGGAATTTGGGACAGACGAGAACTTAGAAAAAAACTCTTTTTTGCCCTTCTTACTATGGGAGGACCAAATCTTTACTATAGGTAAAGCTCGATGAAGATAGATTTCACGCAGCTTACCCAATTTTTACAGCGTTTTAAAGCTAAACCCTATAAGATTTATCCTATCTTTACTCCTCACACAGGGAAAATTATTGAATTCAAAGTAAAAGAAGGAGATGAAGTCAAAGGACCCTCAGGGAAATGGCTTGAAAAACCCGGAACACCTCTCTTTGTTCTTGAGAGAGAAAAAAATCCTAAACTTATAAGAGCTCATTATGATGGCCTTGCTCAAAATGTAAGAATAGAGCTTTTAAATCGTTTTGTGGAAGCTGGAGAATTGGTCCTTGAAATAAGGCATCCTCTAACTCAAGATGAGATTATTTCAGAGATTCTTTTAAATGCCCTGCTTGTCATCAGAGCACCTGAGACAGCTCGCTATATTCTAAGTTCTGAATTAGGTAAAAGGCTCGAAAAGGAGGGTTTAGGAAAAGTCATAGTTAAGGAGGGAGATGAATTACTCATTATGACCTTTATGAAGAGAGAAACACCAATTTTTTTAAAAGAAAAAGGGCAGTATATAATCTATCAAATTTACTTTAAACCCTTTGAGTTAGTTCAGGCAGGAGAGCCCCTTCTTGGGCTTTGTCCAGTTGAGGATCTTCCCCATCTGGAGAAAATCATTCAACGTATAAAAGACGAGTGGTCCCTGTAGTCTTTGGAGAGGAGATTTGGTATTTCCCTTCTCTTGAGAGGGGGATGGAGAAGGCTAAAGAGCTTATAAAGCTCTATCCTCGGACGGCTAATGGAAGAATCCTTTGGATAGGTGAAGTTTTGAAAGCTAAAGGAAGGTTTCAAAGAAGATGGTATGCTGAAAAGGGAGGTCTTTGGTTAGTGATTACCCTTTATGACGAACTCATTGAGACCCACAGGAATCTTCTTGCCCTTCTTATTGGACTCTCTTTAGTAAGAGCTGTTAGGGATTTAGGGGCAAAGGAAGTTTATCTCAAGTGGATTAATGATCTCCACTTTAGAGGAAGAAAACTTGCTGGAACTTTAATTGAATACTGGAAAGGATGGTTTATCATTGGAGTCGGACTTAATGTCAATAATAACTTACCTAAATTTTTGCCAGCTATAAGTTTAAAAGAAATTCTTAAAAGAGAGGTATCTCTTTCGACTGTTTTGTCTTTAATAATTAATTATATAAATTATTATTATCATCTCCTTTGGAATTATGATCTTCAAAGCCTTTATGAAGAAAAGCTTCCAAATCCTCTCATACTTGAGTTTAAAAAATATTCTGACACCTTAGGAAGATGTGTTTTTTACCACTACAATTTGGATGGCGAGGAAAGTGAGGGACTTTTTGCAAAAGCAGTTGATCTTGACTCCGACGGTTCTTTAATCTTAGAGTACGAAGAAGAATTACTCAAAGTCTCTACCGGCGAGATTTTGTACATCTACTAACTCCCCTACACAATCCTTTACGCCCTAATTATCGCAATCCCTCGTTAGTCATAGCTTCAGTTTTTCTCTCTCCTTTTCTTTCCCTTTTTTCTTCATTTTCTTTTTTAGTTTCTGCTAAAGCATCTCTAAATTGTCTCTTTAATTGATCAACTGAGCGCCCTTTGACTTCCTCGACTAC
>PNIE01000087.1 GCA_002877875.1 Caldimicrobium thiodismutans | reverse complement strand
GGATAAAATTTTCTAAAAAGTAGAACCTTAAGGCTCCAAAGGAATGTAAAAATTTTCGGAAAAATACGAGTTAGATTAAAAGGTCAAAGTTTTACGGATACTTCTTGCTAAATTTTTAATTCTTTGTATCTCTTCCCAATCAGGGTTTTTTAGAGCAGGAAAAACACTTTTATTGGTGAAAAGGGGGTCCTCTGAAAGAGGATAGCGAGAAGTTTTTTTAGCTTCTTCAAAAAGAGGGGTTCCAGGAATAGGTGAAAACTCGGCAAGGTAAGGTGAAACCCCAAGCTTGTGGAGATATTCTAAAGCCCTTTCTATTTTAGTAAAATCCTCATCAGGAAGACCATATAAAAGATAGGCCCCGATTTCTTGAGAGGAAAAACCAACCTCTTTAAGGTTCTTTATAGCCTCCTCGAATTCTTCAAGGGTAATTTTATTATCCAAGGGATCCTCAACTCTTTCAAGCCCAAGTCTTATAGTTACAAAGCCTCCCTTCTTAAGGAGCTTTGCAACCTCCTTAGTGATTAATCTTGCATGGAGGGCATTTGGAGTGTGAAAGCGAACTTTAATATTTCTTTTTAAAAGTTCTTCAAGGATAACCCCAAGGTGTCTATCAAAATTTACAAGGAGAGCATCATCATAGAAAGCAAAATCCTCAACTCCATAAAAATGGTGCCAAAAGAGGATCTCTTCAATCACATCCTTTGAGTCTTTTTGGATAAACTTAGGATAGAGCCTTTTGGAGGCACAGTAAGGGCAACTAAAAGGGCATCCTTCAGAGGTCATCAAAATTACATAAGGCAATTCTTGGTATAAATCAAAGGCAGGATAGGCATGAGGGTGAGGTCTTCCAGAGGGTTCAAACTTCCTTTTAAGCCTCAAGACAAACTCTTCAAGAGGTTCTTCAACAACCTCTATCCATGAAGAAGGATAAGTTTTTACAAAATTGAGAAGATGTTCTCTTGAAAGCTTAGCATAAATTCCTCCTATAAAAATAGGAACCTCAGGATAGTTTTTAGTTATAAAATCAATTAAAACAAAGAGACCTGGATACCAATAGGTCATAGAGATTGAAAGCATTACTGCTTTAAAGCGAATCCTTGAGATTTCCTTAAGAAAAAGAGGAAAGGGGAGGCCATAACGAAAGTATCTTCTTGGAACATCCCTAAAAAAAAGCGGTTTAGGGATAGCTTCTTTGTAAAAATGGCCAGTGCCATAGTTCTTTCGCTTTGGAGCTTTAGGGAGATTGGGATAAAATGGATCAGTTAGGTCAAGAAAGAAGATAGTGTAGCCTTCCTTTCTTAAGAGTCCAGCTAATTTGAGTAACCCATAGGGCTTTAACCAAAAATCATGAGCCGAAAAGTCATAAATCCATGGATGAATTAAGAGAAAATCAACTTCTGTCACTCTTAAAAGGAGATAAAAGCGCCCCCAACGGGATTCGAACCCGTGTCTCTGGCGTGAGAGGCCAGTATCCTAGTCCACTAGACGATGGGGGCTTAAATTAGATTGTGTTATATATATAATCCCGATCTCTTTCTTGTCAAGTTTTTTTTAGAGGTTTATATCTTTTTTAAGTAAGAAAAATTTTTGAAATAGTTTGATCAACTTATGTTTTTTTAAGATAAAAATTATTATTATAAAAAAATATCTTTAAGGAGAGAAGATGAAATTCCTGGAGGAACCTCTTAAAGCGGATGTTTCTATTGATGTTGTTCTTCTTTTGTGTCCCATACCTTTACTGTAGTTAAATGAATTAATAAAAATTTAACCTAGAAAAATTCTTGAATTAATCACAGATTATGATAGAGCCCTCGAGAAGATTCCTAGATGGTTTGAAATTTTTGAGCAGGAATTACTTGGGATGGCTGATTAAGGGGAGGTTTTAAAATTCTATTGGCTATAATCTAGTCTTATGAAAGGGTATATTAAGCTATACTTCTCTTTTTAAGGGACTTCCTGTAGAAGGCTTTAAGGGTTTATGATCTTTGAGTTAAGACATTCTGTAATGTGTGTGATTAGAGAAGATAAGAGGCTGTCTTAAGGTTTGCGTGCAAAATCCCTATTTTGAACCTACAGGTGCTAAAGAACTTGCAAAACTAATTATTAAAGCCGCAGAGGATGATGAAGGGGCTTGAAAAAGGGGTAAACAAGTTAATATTACTTTGGATAATTTGTCACCAAGAAAAGGCTATCGTCCATAAATAGGTTTAGGGAGACATGGATAGAAAGGCTATCCATGGGAAAAAGAGGCTCTCCTTTTGATCACAAGGCTAATATTTTAAAAAAAGGTTGGTGCTTTACTGAGCTTTCTTTTGTGGTCAAGGCCATGGAACAGGTCACAAATTTTTTAAATTTAAAGAGCCCTCCCAATGTGCTACAGCTTGTAGAAGTTATTTCCATGCTTTTGTTCCTAATAGTCGCACCATAATATGTCAACGCAGTTACATAAGAGAGGATAATCTTCGGCATAAAATCTCAGGCTACCCTCACAGTAGAAAGAATAAGTTTATTCTCTTTGCCTGGCAAGGAGACCGTTAAAATCTATGAATTTTTCTTTCCCTATGAAAAGATAGAGAAAGAGGGCAAGACACTTAGAGAGATTAAGACTAAAAAATTAAAGTGACTATAAGTCTTTGATATTACTCCAGTGATATTGCTTAGAGTTTTCAAAAATTAGAGGAAGAAAAGAATCTTTATTTTTTGCGAAAAGAAATGGATAAAAATAAATTTAACCTACTTTTTTAGGGCCCTTTGGTCCCTTTTTTAGTTTGATTTTTATCCATACATAAAGGCTAACAATTATAA
>PNIE01000079.1 GCA_002877875.1 Caldimicrobium thiodismutans | reverse complement strand
GCTTTTTGATATTGTACCAGGTCTTGCTCAAGGAAAAGCCCTGGATCTTGCTCAAAGCTCCCCTCTTTACGGCTTTTCTGGAAGAATCTTTGGAACTGAGGATTTCTCTTACTTAAAGGAGAGTGAGGTCGTGATCGTTACAGCTGGAAAACCAAGAACTCCTGGAATGTCAAGGGAAGATCTTTTGAAAATTAATGCCGAGATTGTAAAGTCCTGTGCAGAAAAGATAAAGGAATTTGCTCCCCACAGTGTGGTAATTGTAGTTTCGAATCCCCTTGATGCTATGGTTTATGTGGCCTATAAAGTAACTAATTTTCCAAGAGAGAGAGTTATAGGAATGGCAGGAGTTCTTGATTCGGCAAGATACCGTTATTTTATAGCAGAAGCCCTTGGAGTTTCTCCTAAGGATGTTCAGGCCTTGGTTATGGGGATCCACGGAGATCTAATGATCCCCCTTGTAAGATATGCTAACGTAGGTGGGATACCTATCACAGAACTTCTTTCAGAAGAAAAAATCAATGAAATAGTAAAGAGAACCAAATTTGGTGGCGGTGAAATTGTAAATCTCTTAAAGACAGGAAGTGCCTTTACCACTCCAGGGCTTTCAGCTATTGAAATGGCTGAAAGTATTTTAAGAGATGAAAAAAGGGTGCTTACCTGTTCGGTTCTTCTTGAAGGAGAATATGGTATCAATGGGGTCTTTCTCGGAGTTCCAGTAATTCTTGGTAAAAGAGGAGTTGAAAAGATCTTGGAAATAAAACTTACTCCTGAAGAGGAGGAACAACTCAAAAAATGTGAAGAAACTTGTAGAGCTCTTATAAAAGAGCTTCCTTTTTGACAAGGCCTCTTTTTGTCTTAACTTCAATTTAAGAGTTGAATGATTTACCTGTCTCCTCATATTATAGAGTTTTTCACAAGGTCCCCTTCTCTTTAAAATCAAGATTAATTGGTTATAATATAAATTAGGGTGAAGGGAGATGTTTAATATAGGAGATGTTATAGTCTATCCAGGATGTGGAATCGGAAAGATAGTTTCCATTGAAGAGAAGGAAATCGAAGGAAAATTATTCAAATTTTTTATTTTTAAGCCTTTTCACAATGAAACAGAGATTTACATTCCTTTGAACTCTATTTCTAAAATTGGATTAAGGCCTGTTATACTCTCTGAAGAAGTGCCTAAGGTATATGCCTGCCTTTCTAAAAAGAACGTTGTCATCTCTTATGAGAATTGGAACAAAAGGTACAGAGAATATACAGAAAAATTAAAAACAGGCAATATTTTTGTTTTGGCAGAACTTTTGAGAGAACTTTTTGAAGTTTCTAAAACCAAACCTCTTTCTTTTGGCGAAAAAAAGATTTTTGAAAAGGCCAAAGAGCATATTATTTTTGAGCTTTCTATATGTGAAAATTGTCCACCTGAAGAGGTAGAAAAGAAGATAATGGCAGCCCTTAGTTCTTAGGAGTTGGTACATCCTTGAAGAGATATACTCTTCAAATATTGTTAATTTTAATAAGCAGTCTTCTTGGTGGTAGTATTTTTTATTATTTTTATAGAGAAAAGGGAATTCCCTTTGTAATTGGTGGGGCTCTTCTTGGTGCTCTTCTTGGTTTTATAACCATTTATCTTGAAGAAAAGATTCGTAGAATCCCCTTTTTAAAAATTCTTGGGGGTAGCCTTGGACTTATACTTGGGCTTTTTCTTGCAAAATTAATCTCTTCCTTTTTTGAAATTTTTACAAGGGGAGTCTGGCAGGTTTTTCTCTATGTGATGAGTGGAGTTGGCCTTGGTTATCTTGGGATTATGCTTGGAGGTAAAAAAGTTGAAGAGGTAAAAATAGGTGAATTTTTAGAAAAATTTATAGAAAAAATTGCTGGAAAAATCCCCTCCCCAGTTTCTCCTATTTCAAAAAAATTTTCCAAAAAGGGCTTCCCTAAGGTGCTTGATACCAGTGCTATCATTGATGGAAGGATTGTTGAACTTGCTAAAACCGGATGGCTTGAAGGGCCTTTGATTCTTCCAAGAATTGTCCTTGAAGAAATACAGCTTCTTTCCGATTCTACAGATCCTATAAAAAGATCAAAAGGCAGGCGTGCCCTTGAACTTTTGAACGAATTAAAAGAGATTTTTCAGGGTGAATTTAGAATTGTTGACCAGAATTATAAAAATCTCCCTACCGATGAAAAACTTATTAAAATCTGTAGTGAACTCTCTGCTAAACTCATAACTACCGATTTTAATCTGAATAAACTTTCAAAACTCTATGGAGTTGAGGTTTTAAACATTAATGAACTTTTTCTCGCATTAAGGCCAGCGGTAAGACCTGGTGATCTTATCACTGTTCAAATAGTAAAAGAGGGTAAAGAGAAAGAGCAGGGAGTTGGCTATCTTGAGGATGGAACTATGGTTGTGGTTGAAAATGCTAAACATCTTATTGGTAAAAATTTAGAAGTAGTGGTAAATCATTTGATCCACTCCCCTACTGGAAGGATTGTCTTTGCTCAGTTAAGAAACATAAAATCCCTCAATGCCTAAAATTCAATTTTTACCTGAAGAGCTTCGCCTAAAAATTGCAGCTGGTGAAGTTATTGAACGGCCATCCTCTGTAATCAAAGAGCTTTTGGAAAATGCCTTTGATGCCTGGGCTGATTATATAAGGGTTGAATTTGAAAGGGGCGGGCTTGAAAGAATCTTGGTATACGATAACGGCATAGGTATGGCACCAGAAGATCTAAAGCTCTGTTATAAATCCTACGCTACAAGTAAAATAAAAGAACTTTCAGATATCTTTGCTATAACTACTTATGGCTTTAGAGGAGAAGCACTCTCAAGCATTGCCCAAGTTTCACGGCTAAAGATAGTAAGTATTGAAAGAGGAGCTTCTCTCCCCTTTGAGATAGAAATTGAATTTGGAAAGGAAAAAAGCTTTCGTCCCTCAAGACTAAAAGAGGGAACTCTGGTAGAAGTAAGAGATCTCTTTGAAAATTTACCTGCAAGAAAGGCCTTTTTAAAAAGTGTAAAAAATGAGAGTGCTAAAAATGTAGAAATCTTCAAAGCTCTTCTTCTTCCACATCCAGAAAAAAGAGCTGCTCTTTTTATTGATGGAAAGGAAATATATAACTGGAAAGGAGGTTCCTTAAAGGAGCTTTTTTCTTATCTCTTTGAACTCCCAGAAGAATACCTAAAGGAAACCCATTTTGAGTGCCAACCTTATAAAATCTCCCTCCTTCTCACTGATACGAGAAAAAGTTTTTCTCATGGAAGATATCTCTTCATTTTCGTCAATAATCGTCTTATAAAAGATGATAAACTTACTAAATACCTCTATCATCTTTTAAAAAGGTTTTTTGGAAATCTTGGATTTCCAGCAGGGGTCATAAAACTAGAAATTCCTCCTCAGCTTGTTGATTTTAATGTGCATCCAGCCAAATGGGAAGTTCGTTTCAAAAGAGAATGGGAGGTTTTTTCAATCCTGGATGAGGCTATTAAAAATCATTATACTGCCCAAAAATCATCATTTTATCTAAAGAGAACTCCAGAGGAGACTGAGTGGAAGGTTAAGGAAGATCTTCCTCTATCTTATGAGACTATTTCTACTCCAAAGAAGGAAGTTGAGAAAGGTACTTACCTTTTTGAGAAAGGGATTTTGGAGGATTTTAAAATCCTTGGTACCTTTAAAGAAACCTATTTACTTATAGAAAAAGAGGGGAGCCTCTATATCATTGATCAACATGCCCTTTCAGAGCGTATCCATTATGAATTTTTAAAAAAAAGTGAGTTTTTTTCCTTTCCTCAAAAACTTTTACTTCCCTTTCTTGTAAAACTTACTTCTGAAATGTTTGAGAATCTTGAAAAGAAATTAGAAATTCTTTCAAAGCTTGGGTTTGAGCTTGAGCTTATAAGTGAGGAAGAAATTCTTGTCAAAGGGGCCCCACCTGATCTTCTTGAATTTGCAAGGGAAATTCTTGAAAATCTTTTAGTTCTTCCAGATTTTGACTTTTTATCTGCTAGGGAGGCTCTTTTAAAGGAGCTTGCCTGCAAAAGAGCTATCAAAAAGGGAGATTCCCTAACTAAGGAGGAAATTAGACACCTAATTGAATTGATGTTTCGGGAAAATCTTGAAACTTGCCCACATGGAAGGCCTATTTATATTAAACTTGATGTCTCTGAAATTGAAAAGAGACTCAAAAGAAGACCGTGAATAAAACACCTAAAATTATTGCTATCTGTGGGCCAACAGGCTCTGGGAAAACCCAGATTTCCATAGAAATTGCTAAGGCCTTTGATGGGGAAATTATTAACTTTGATTCCCAACAAGTATATAGGGAGCTTCTTATAGGCACAGCCAAACCCCTTCCTGAAGAACGAGGAGGCATCCCTCATCACCTCTTTGATGAAATAAGTCTCTTTGAAGAAATGAGCGCAGGAAGATTTGTTGAGCTTGCAGAAAAACTTGTTCAAGAAATTACTCAGAGGGGCAAACTTCCTATTTTTGTTGGTGGAACAGGTCTTTATCTTAGAGCTTTTGAATATGGACTTTTTAAAGTCTCATCCAATCCTCAAGTAAGAAAGCTTTTGAAAGAAAGGGCTTCAGAGGACCCAAAGAGCCTCTATCAAGAGCTTCAGAAACTTGATCCAGAGTATGCTGAGAAAATTCATCCTAACGACCTTGTAAGAATTATAAGGGCCCTTGAGGTCATCTATACCACTGGCAAAACCTTTTCAGCTTTTCAAAAAGAAACCCCCTTTTTTCAAAAAAAACGCTATCCCATCCTTAAGATCGGAATCTTCCTTCCAAGAAGAGAACTTTATGCTAAAATCAATGAACGTGTTCTAAAAATGATAGAATCAGGCTGGCTTGAGGAAGTAAGAAATCTCTATGTAAACTATGGAGAGGAAATTTTTGATAGGATAAAGGCTATTGGTTATAAAGAACTTTATCTGGTCCTAAAAGGGAAACTCTCCTTAGATGAGGCCATTAAAACTATTCAGAAAAAAACAAGACATTATGCTAAAAGGCAAATCACCTGGTTTAAAAAAGAAAGGGATATTGAATGGTTTAAACCTGATGAAAGGCCACTCATCTTAAAAAAGATTGAAGTCTATCTTAGAGAGGAGTAATCATGGAGAGTATGACTGGCTTTGGAAGAGGCATTTTTCAGAATGAAAATTTTCAGATCATTGCACAAGCCAAATCAGTAAATCACCGATTCTTAGAAATATCCCTTAAGCTTCCGAAAAGATACTCTTCTCTTGAAGATCGTATAAGAAGAAGGGTAGCTGAACTTTTTCAAAGGGGAAAAATTGAGGTCTCTGTAAAAATTTTAGGTTTAGCTAGGGAAAAAAGAGAGATTCTTTTTGATCTTGAACTTGCCAAAAAATTAAAGGAAAATCTTTTAACTCTTAAGGAGACTCTTTCTCTTCCAGGAGAGATGACCCTTTCTGATATTCTTATTTTTCGTGAAATAACTTTATTTGAAGAAAAAGAAGAAGATTTAGATCTTCTCTGGAGAGAGATTGAACCTGCACTTGAAGCCTCTTTAAAGGAGCTCAAAGAGGTAAGATTACGTGAAGGAGCCCTTTTAAAAGAGAAGATAAGAGATTTTCTCTTAGAGTTAAAAGGACTTACTCAAAAAATTGAAGAATTAAAAGAAAAAGTTAAAAGGGATAATATTTCAAAGATGAAAGTCCGGGTTGAAACTCTTTTAAGAGATTTCGGGGGAAATCTTGATGAAAGTAGACTTTATCAGGAAATAGCTTTTCTTCTTGACAGAATGGATATTACTGAGGAAATTGATCGCCTAAAGGTGCACCTAGAAAATGCCCTAAAGGTAATAGAGGAGCCTTCCTGTGGTAAAAAACTTGATTTTTTGTGTCAGGAGATGCACCGTGAAATTACCACCCTCTCCAATAAAGCTCAATCGGCTGAGATTTCTCTTCTAGCAGTCTCTTTTAAAGAGGTAGTAGAAAAAATTCGTGAGCAAGTTCAAAATGTAGTTTAAAGGGGCATGTGAAGATGTTAAAGAAATTGAAATATTATGCAGACCTTATAAAATTTGAGCATACTATCTTTGCCCTTCCTTTTGCCCTGGCAAGTCTGGTAATACTTATGAAAAAAACTCCTACCTTAAAGGAGCTTTTTCTTATTGTGCTTGCCCTGGTTTCGGCAAGAACCCTTGGTATGGCCTTTAATAGATATTTGGATAAAAAATTCGATGCTGTAAATCCTCGTACTATGAACTGGCCCCATGCAAGTGGCTTAGTAAAGGATGGAGAAATAAAGCTTATAATTTTCTTATCTGCTTTGGGATTTATAATAGTATGCGCCTTACTCAATCGTCTTGCTTTATATTTAAGTCCCTTGGTAATTATTCTTCTATTTCTTTATCCCTTAGCTAAGAGATTTATCTATTATCCTCATTTGATCCTTGGCCTTGTCTATTTTTTAATTCCTGTAGCCGTAGATGTAGCTTTAAATGAAAATATTTCTATCGAAGCCCTAATTCTTGGCATAGGGATGGGCTTTTGGGTATCGGGGTTTGATATCCTTTACAGCCTTCAAGATTATGAATTTGATTTGAAGATGGGGCTTAAATCTATCCCCGTTCGCTTTGGAATAAAGGGAGCTCTGAGAATGGCAAGGCTTTTTCATCTGATAACTTTCTTAGCTCTATTTTGCCTTGGCCTTCTATCAAAAGAACTTGGTTGGATCTATTTCTTAGGCCTTTTTTTAATTTCTCTTTTTTTAGTCTATGAACATAGCCTCATCAGGGAAAAAGATCTCTCAAAGATAAATAAGGCCTTTTTTACCGTAAATGGCTTTATAAGTATTATCTTTTTTATAATCATTCTACTTGACAAAGTGTTTTTTTGATGGAAAAACCCCCTTTAAAAATCTTTGCATTCATCAATCAGAAAGGAGGGGTAGGAAAAACTACTCTTGCGGTTAATCTGGCAAGAGCCTTAACTCTTAAAAATAAAAAGGTCTTATTAATTGATTTTGACCCCCAGGCAAATGCAAGCTCTGGACTTGGAGTAAAAGTAAATAAGAAAGAAAGTATTTATCAAGCCTTAATTGAAGGAGAAGTTGAACCTTTTCTTAAAGAACCTTGTCCTGGGCTCTATCTTCTTCCCTCTTCTATTGATCTAGTAGGCCTTGAGCTTGAGCTGGCTGATCTTGAGAGGAGGGAATATGTTTTGAGAGATTTTCTTTATGAGGTCTTATTAAAAGGCTTAAATCTACCCTCTTATTTTGATTTTATTTTCATTGATTCTCCTCCTTCTTTAAGTTTGATAACTGTAAATATACTTACTGCCGCACAGGGGGTTGTAATTCCTCTTCAGTGTGAGTATTATGCCCTTGAAGGCCTTTCCCTTCTTGTTAAAACAGTAAGAGGAATAAAAGAAGCCTTTAATTCCGAGCTAAGACTTTTTGGGATGGTCCTTATGATGTATGATCCGAGAAATAGACTTACCCATGAAATAGCAGAGGAAGTTAAGAAACATTTCAAGTGGATAATTTTTCAAACTACCATACCAAGAAGTGTAAGGGTGAGTGAAGCCCAAAGTTTTGGAAAGTCTATTCTTGATTATGAACCTTCACACAAAGTGAGTGAGGCCTTTAAAAGTCTTGCTGAGGAGTTTCTTAAACGCCTTTACAGTTTTAGCGATTTTAGAAGCCCTTGATAATTTTAAAAAGTGATGTAATTTTGAAAATTGAGGGTATGGGCGGTTAGCTCAGGGGTAGAGCGCCATCCTCACACGGTGGATGTCGGAGGTTCGAATCCTCCACCGCCCATTTCTCTCCTTGCTCCTAAGAAGAGTCTTAGGGGCCAAAAAGACCAAGAGGAGGGGTTATTCATGTTTGAAATTCCAAAGGTTGAACGTTTCCGTAAATGGGAAACCCTTTTTATTATTCATCCAGAAAGGGTGGATGAAAAAGAGGCTGTTCTCGAAAAGTTTCGTCAGATTGTTAAGGACAAGAAAGGAGATGTTTTAAAAATCGATGAGTGGGGAATGAGAAAGCTTGCCTACCCTATTGAGAAGAAAAAAAGAGGTTATTATGTTTATGCAGAATTTTATGGAAGGGCTGATCTTCCGCAAGAACTTGAAAACTTTTTCCGTATTGATGAAAGAGTCATAAGATATATCATAGTAAAACTGGAAGATAGATATCAACCAGAAAAGGAAAGTACTAACTAAATCTAAAAGGAGGTAAATTCTATGGAAAACAATCTTACTGTTAAAAAAAGGTTTTTTCCCAGAAAAAAGGTTTGCAGATTTTGTGCTGATCCAAGCCTTGTAATTGATTATAAAAATCCAGAATTGTTAAAACAATTTCTTAATGAAAAGGGAATGATAATTCATAGAAGGCAGACAGGAAATTGTGCTTATCATCAGAGACGCTTAACTACTGCTATCAAGAGAGCAAGAATTATGGCTCTTCTTCCTTTTGTTGCAGATATAGAGATTGAAGAATAAGGGAGGTAAACTATGCAGGTAATTTTAAAAAAGGATATTCCCAAACTTGGAAAAGCAGGGGATATAGTCAAGGTTAAAGATGGCTTTGCCAGAAATTATCTTCTTCCCAAGGGGCTTGCTATCCTTGCTAATCAAAAGAATTTAAAAGCTCTTGAGAAAGAAAGAAGGATCATTCTTGCCAAAGCAGAGAGAGAAAGAAAGAAAATTCAAAGCCTTGCAGAAAAGCTCCAAGGGCAAACTTTAACCCTTTATAGAAGAGTAGTTGAAGAGGGAAGGCTCTATGGATCTGTTTCTGCAATTGATATAGTAAAGGCCTTGGAAGAGAGAGGCATTGAAATAGATAAAAATCAAGTTCTTCTTGAGGAACCTATTAAATCCATAGGAGTTTATGAAGTTAAAATCAAAGTAGGTGCAGACCTTTCTGTGCCTATAAAAGTAGAAGTAATTGAGGAAAAATAGTACATAAATGGCAGAAGGTAAAAGGCGTGGTCCAAAGAAAACTTCTGAATTAGATTTTTCTAATCTTCCCTCTGAATTTTTACCTCCCCAGGATCTTCAAGCAGAAAAATTCTGTTTGGCAAGTATTCTTATTGATCCAGGCTCTATTATTAAAGTCCTTGATTTTTTAAAAGCAGAAGATTTTTATTCGCCTGCCCATAGGGTTATCTACCAAGCTTTTATCAATCTTTTTGAAAAAGATGAACCTATTGATATAGTTACTACCTATGCTGAGCTTGAAAAAATGGGAGAGCTTGAACGAGCTGGTGGAGCCTCCTATCTTTCGGAACTTGTAGGTTTATTACCAACCTCAGCTCATCTTGTTCATTATGCTAAAATTGTTAAAGAAAAAAGCATCCTCAGAGAAATCATTAAACTTTGTCAAGAACTCATTTATCGCTGTTACTATTCTATGGAAGACTCTCAGGAGCTTTTGAGTTATGCTGAAAAAGCCCTTTTTGATCTTGCCTATTATGGGAAAAAAGAGACCTTTTCCCCAGTAAAAGAGGTAATTAAAGAAACCATTAAACATCTTGAAGTTCTCTATCAAAAGGGAGATCTTATTACCGGGCTTCCTACTGGTTTTTTCGAGCTTGACAGACTCACTGCTGGGCTACAGAGGGGAGATCTCATTATCCTTGCAGCTCGCCCTGGGATGGGAAAAACAGCTTTAGCCTTAGATATTGTTAGAAATGCTTGCAAACAAACAGGACTCGGAGCAGCTATTTTCTCTTTGGAAATGAGTAAGGAACAGCTAGTTTCCCGTATGCTTTGCGCTGAAGGAAAAGTTAACTTTCAGAAGTTTAGAACAGGGACCCTTGATGCTCAAGATTGGCAAAAAGTTATACAAGCAGCCAGTGTCTTAAGTGAACTACCTATCTATATTGATGACACTTCAGGCATTAACATCCTTGAAGTTAAAGCTAAGGCAAGAAAGGTGATGAAAGAAATTCCTTTAGGCCTAATTGTAGTTGATTATTTACAGCTTATGAAAAGCCTTGAGAAGAAAGAGAGAAGAGAACAGGAAATTTCAGAAATTTCAGCTGGTCTTAAGGCCTTGGCTAAAGAATTAAATATTCCAGTGCTTGCCTTATCCCAATTAAACAGAAGGGTTGAAGAGCGCCCTGATAAAAGACCTCAGCTTGCAGATTTAAGAGAGTCTGGTGCCTTAGAACAGGATGCAGATGTTATTTTATTTATTTATCGGGACGAGGTTTATAACAAGGAAAGCCCAGAAAAGGGAATAGCAGAAATTATCATAGGAAAGCAGAGAAACGGGCCAGCAGGAGTTACTGTAAAGCTGGCCTATCTCTCTCAATATACCTCTTTTGCTAATTTAGAACGAATATAAAGGAGAGGATTATGAAGGAAAATATAAGTCAAACTCTGATTGAACTTTCAAGATTACTTGCAGAAACTATAAAGGAAGTCATTAAAACCGCCTCAAACTCTTCGGTCAAAGTTTCTCCAACTTTACAAAAAATTAATTTTGTGGCTTTAAGACCTGATCTTGGTGCCTTTGTAGAATTTTATGGGGATTATAACGGACTCTTTTCTATGAATTTTTCCAAAGAAGCTGCCTTTGAACTTTATCAAAAAACTATGAAATTTTTGGGATTGCCAGAAGAAGAAATTTCTAAGGATCCTCTTTCTGATGAAGTTAAAAACTTTATTGGTGAAATGGTAAATCAGATCATTGGAAATTTTCGGAATAAAGTGGAGCAAAAATATGGCCTTTCTGCTGTTAATAACCAACCTATGGCTATAACGATTGCACGCACTATTGTGATTTATATTGAAACTTCTGTCAATAATACTAATGCTTTAAAAATAAGTCTACGCACTGAGTCTGGTCACTCCTTTTATGCAGAGTTATCTCTTGAGCAAACGGAGTTTATTCCCTTTAAAGAAAGCTCTTCTGACGAAGAATCGGTTGAAGCTTTACTTGAGAAATTTTTCTAATTAACTTTTCACAACTAGCACAGGCTTTTCACTTAAGGAGATAACCTTTTCTGTAACACTTCCCATTAAAAGTCTCTTAAGACCAGTCTTACCATAAGACCCCATAACTATTATTTCTATCTCCTTTTCTTGAGAAAATTTAATTATCTCTTCTGCTGGATCCCCTTCTTTTATAAAAATTTTAGCTTGGATACCTTGAGAAAAGGCCTGATTTTGTAAATCTTGAAGATAGGGCTTCAGTTTTTCCCCTAAAGTTTCATATAACTCAGGAGCCTCTGTAATAGCCTCAAAAGGTAGGTCTATAACTGATAATAAGTATAGTTCAGAGTTATAAAATTTACCAAGCTTTAAAGCTTTGGAAAAGGCCTTCTCTGAATAGGAAGATTGATCTATAGCTACAAGCATCCTTCCCCAAGAGACCTTACTTCTTGCAGGAATAACCAAAACATCAACAGGACTATATCCAATTACCCTTGCAGTAGTACTCCCTAAAAGAAATCTTTGAAAATTACTTCTTCTCTTACCAAGGATAATTAAATCGCAGTTTTCCGAGTAGGCAATATCTACAATTTTTTCATATGGATCTCCCTCCTCAAGCAGAAATTTGGAAAGAATTCTCTCTTTATTAAAATACTCTTGAGCTTTAGCTAAAAGATTCTCATAGGGTTTCAAAATCCTGGCATGGATATCATTAAATACTAAACCCAAATCTCCCCTAAATTGAGGTGCTACGGTTAAAACTACTGCCCAAGTATCCTTGTTTCTTATGACTTTTACAGCCTCTTCCAGGGTATACCATGAATCTTCTGAGGTATCTATAGCCACGAGAATTTTTTTATAGACTCCCATTATTTTTCCCCCTTTTGATGGTATGGTATTTTTAAAATTTTAGCTTAAAAATCGAAAAAAGGGGAAAAGAAAAACCTTCCCTTCCCCCTTTTAGTGGAATTATTTAGTAGTTTTTAGAGTAGAGTGGGCAGTCTCAAGAACTCTATAGCGTTTTTCTTCATAAATTCCTTTGATGAGGTTTTTGAAAATAATAAAGGCTGCTACAAAAAGTGCCAAGGCATTTACCGCAAAACTTGTATTTTTAAGAAGAGATACGTAAGTAGGATTAAGAGGAGAAATCCAGCCAAGTTGGCTTAAATAAACGGGAACCATAAGCCCTCTACTGACAAGAATAATAACCATAATAACTCCCATAACTAACTTAATCATATAACCTTTAACATAAGTAGTTCCAATGGCACCAAGTTGAACTCCAAAAAGGGATCCTAAAAGAATAAGCATAGCTAATCTTATATCTACAAATCCACTCCAAGCATATTTAAAGGTTCCAACCGCACCCATAATAAAGGCAATAACTAAC
The DNA here is from genome assembly GCA_002877875.1 of Caldimicrobium thiodismutans. Lineage (GTDB taxonomy): Bacteria > Desulfobacterota > Thermodesulfobacteria > Thermodesulfobacteriales > Thermodesulfobacteriaceae > Caldimicrobium > Caldimicrobium thiodismutans_A. The sequence goes on along the minus strand of PNIE01000079.1, from coordinate 2,462 downwards.
TCTGTTCCAGAGGCAATTAAACTGGGGACACCAAGAATGTAAATCATTGAGGGCACTCCAATAAATCCACCTACAGCGATAGTAGCTGCAAGAAAACCTGTAGCAAATCCAAGAGGTATGGTAAACAGGAAGGAGACTTTTTTATTAATGCTTTTAAAGTGGATCATAGTGCCAGGGATATGAATTTTATAGAGAAGTTCTGCAATTTTGGTTGGCTTTTCCTCTTCAGAAAGGGTCCCTTTTCCCTCTTTTTCAAGAGCCATTGCTTTAAAGGCATCTCTTAAAACATAGAGACCAACTGTTCCAAGGACAATTACAAATGCTATACTTACATAGAGGTTAGAACCCGCATCTCCTAAGGTTCTTTTAATATGCTCTTGAATATGGGCTCCATAGAGGACCCCTGCCTCAGCAGAAAGTCCCATAATAATTCCCAGTTTCACATCCACATGTCCGAATTTCGCTCTTTTAATAGCCCCTACTAAGGCCTTAGGAAATTTATGACACATATTGGAGGCTACAGCCACAATCCCTGGGACTCCCATACTCATCATGGATGGAGTTAAAACGAAGGCACCACCTGAACCAATAAATCCACTAACTAATCCACCAACAAATCCCACAAAAATTAGATACATAATGTGCCAAAACTGTAAATCTATCATTTGAACAGCATGTTGAATGGTCTCTTGCATAGCTACTTCACCTCCCTTCTTTTTTTAGCCTCAATTCCTACTACCTTCCAAAATAAATCTGTAGTATTCCCATGGGCATAAGAGAAAATAAAGGCAGTTAAAACAGGTAAAAAAGCGTAAAATTTACCCCTCGTAAAATAATCATTAATCAAAGACTCATAAGCAAATAAAAGATAATAGAGAATAAAAGTAATCCCAGCAAAGACCAAGAACTTACCTACTGGCTTTTTTTTAACCTTTTCCGCCATCTCTTTACACCTCCTTATTTTAAGATTTTTAATGTGCGCCCTTTTCTTTAACTAAAATCAGAGGAAAACCAAGTTTTTCCCAAATACTCTTTATCAATTTTTCATCATCTTTGGCTGTTTTAGTTAAAGAGGGTTTTACAATTAAAAAATCCACCCCCTCATTCTTAGAAAGATATTCTGGTAAGATTTGATCAATATTTTGGGTTTCCTCAAACTGAGTAACTTTAAATAGAAGACCCTCAGCTTTTAGGTTTTCAAACAATTCATTTAAAACCGATCTTAGGATTTGCTTTTTTCCGAAAAAAAGGATCTCAACAGGCAGATTAAGCCTTTTACAAAGCCCCTCTACATAAGAAAGAACATCCCTATCTACTTCCTCTTCAATGATAAAAAGGAGCCTTTTTTTAGATTTAACCAGCATCTTTGCCGTTTCAAACTCACCCGCTTCTGCAAAAGTGATCGCTGTAAAAACTTCATCCCATCCAGGTGCTTTAACCTTCTCCTTCTTCTTCTTGACTAAAAATTTTGCAAAATCAAATTCTCCTAACTCTGCAAAGGTAATAGCTGTTAAATAATCATCCCACCTTTTAATCAAACTTCTTACCATGGCCTATCACCTCTCTTGTTTTTTATACCACCTTAAGTATTCAAACTTCATACCTAATTTGCCTTTTTTCTTAACCTATTGAAATAATGCATAATTTTAATTGTATAACAAACCTTCTTTTTGTTGAATTTTGCAAAGCAGGATATAAAAACTATGGTGGAATAAAAGAAAACTCTATTTCACTTTAAGTGTTGAAAAATTCAACAAGAGTATTATGTTAATGCAACATGAAGAGAATTTTAACAAAAAGTCTTAAGACCAAAATCTTTCTTCTATATGCTCTTGGAATCACTTTTTTTGCTCTTTTTTTAGTAGTTTCCTATGTAACTTTTAGAGATGTTTCAGATACACTAATCATGAGCGAAAAAGGAGCCTTTTTAGTAGAATATATTTTTGAAATGAGAAGATATGAAAAAAATTATCTTCTTTATCGAACCAAAGAAGATCTTGAAACTTTACGAATCTATTTAACAGAAACTCAAAAAATTATAAAAGAATGCAGAAAATGTTTTTCCCAGTTGATAGGAGCAAAAGCTTTCGAGAATTTTGAACAAACTCTCAAAAATTATGAAGATCTTTTTAAAAAACTTGAGAAAGAAGAAAATTGGGATAATCAAGAATTACTCCAGAAATTTCGCTTTTTTGGGAAAGAACTTACTAATTATGCTGAAAAATTAAATACCCTTCGTGATAAAGTAATTTTAAATTCTATAGAAGAACTTAAAAAATGGTTATTTATTTTACTTATACTTTTTATTTTTTTGGTTTTCTTTTACGGATATTATCTCTACTTAAGTGTAACCAAACCTTTAGAAAAATTAGAACAATATATATTTCAAATTATTCAGGGAAAATTTTGTGCCGTTCCTCCGGATTTTGAAGATAAAGAGATGATTTTACTAGTTGAAGCTA
>PNIE01000040.1 GCA_002877875.1 Caldimicrobium thiodismutans | reverse complement strand
TTGAGTATCTGAAGTTTGGTTCTCTTTTTGGTTAATCATTGAGCAATCTTGTAATATTTATTATTAAAGTATAAAATATCTCTATATATGCAGGGGTTTATGGGAGAGACTTCAAAAAACTTTGAGACCTTACCTATTGTGCCTTAGGTATAACAACTTTTTTATTTAAGGGGTATTTAAGTTGGACGGCTTTTTAATGGATAGTAAATTATTTTACAAGGATGAGATTTATAAGCTTAGATTGTTTGTGACAGCAGTGAATCACACTTCAGGAGGATAGGATGGACTGGATTGAAGATTAAGACATAAGGGAAGCTCTAAAAGAGATGAGGACCTATATTGATATCACAGAGGAAGACCTAAAAGAGATATTTACTCTTGCGCTGGAGCATGCAAAAAGAAGACTCAGAGGAAAGCTTACTGTAAGAGATGTGATGACAGAAAAGGTTATAGCTGTAAGAGAAGAAGCCTCCCTTAAGGAAGTAGTTTCTATTCTTTCTGAGAAGGGAATAAGTGGTTTGCCTGTGGTAGATGCTCAGAACAGGGTTATAGGGATAGTTACGGAGGCAGATATCCTTTCCCAGATGGCTCCTGGCAGAAAACTTTCCTTTAAAGAGATTGTAAGACACCTTATTGGTGAGCCTGTGCCGAAAAGGCTCGAGGAAAAGATCTCAGAGATAAAGGTTAAGGATATAATGACCTCCCCTGTGATTACGATAGGTCCTGATGCTGACATCCGGGATGTGGCAATCATATTTGAGCAGAAGAGGATTAAGAGACTTCCTGTGGTTGATAAAGATAATAGACTCATAGGGATTATTTCAAGGCAGGATATAGTGAGGGCTTTTGCCAGTGAAAATAAATGAATTTTTTTCAAAGTTCAAGGGTAGAGGTAAAAAAACTCCGGGAGTGCTGCTGAGTGAGGTCCTCTGGTCCTTTATTGGCTCCTTTACAGGGATAGCTTTATTAGGTTATCTTTCATCTCATTATTTTGAGCCAAGGGATCTTACTCTTATAATTGGCCCCCACGGCGCATCTGCAGTACTTGTATATGCTGCAATAAAGAGCCCTCTTGCTCAGCCAAGGAATCTTGTGGGAGGTCATATCCTGTCAGCCCTAATCGGAGTGATGAGTTACAAATTATTTCCAGAACACCTTTGGCTAGCTTCAGCACTGGCTGTCTCAATGGCCATAGTGGTAATGCTCCTTACAAAGACACTCCATCCACCTGGTGGTGCCACAGCTCTTATTGCTGTTATCGGTGGAGAGAAGATTCATAAACTTGGATTCCTTTATGCATTGATCCCATCTGGTCTGGGTGCAATTATTTTACTCATCGTCGCCCTTCTGGTAAATAATCTATCCCCAAACAGAAGGTATCCAGAGTACTGGTTATGAAGTATGAGGGTGTTAAGCTATATAGTATGTGCCTTGAAAAGCTTCAGCACCAGATTTAGGCTGGTTAAGTGGTTTCTTTTCTTTCAAAGAGCAAATCTTCCGAGGGTAATCACTTTTGAGCCTTAACGAATGCCTATCTTTGCCTATATTTCCTTTCCCACTTTTGTTTATCTCTCTTTGTTTCTATTCTACACTTCAGCCAGCTCCTTTTGAGCTATAGTTAATTCTGCCCATACATTAATTTGTCAAGAGAGGAGATTATGCTATAATCTTTCAATAAATCTCTTAAATAAGGAGTTTTTTATGGAAAAAGGCTTTCCAAAGATTGTGAGAACCTACGGAGAATTTGGTATTATTAAAAGGCCTTCCAAGCTTTCTGAAGAGGAAAAAGAAAGGATTATCAACAGGCTTTTTGAGAAGGATGCTGAGCTTTTTACTCTTGATCCAGTGAGCAAGAAAAAGATTAGGGAGCGCCTTGATTGGGTTGAGGGATATAAGTATATTGAACCAAAGCTTGAGGATTTAAGGGCCTTTGCAGAGGAGGTGAGAGACCGTTTTAAATATGTTCTTTGGTGTGGAATGGGTGGTTCAGCTCTTTTTCCTTATGTCTTGTCTCAAATTTTTTCCCCGAAAGAGGGTTATCCTTCTCTTTATGTGCTTGATACTAATGATCCTTTTCATATAAGAGAGGCTGAGGGTCTTCCCCTTAAAGAAACCCTTATAGTAATTGCCTCAAAATCAGGGACTACTCTTGAAACCCTTTCCCATTTTAAGTATTTTTGGGAAAAGGTTAAGGCCCTAACTTCTAAGCCAGAAGAGCATTTTGTAGCTCTAACTGATCCAGGTTCATCTCTTGAAAAAGTAGCTCTTTCCCTTGGTTTTCGAAAGGTAGTTCATCATCCACCTTTTGTAGGGGGAAGATATGCAGCCCTAACAGAGATTGGTTTTCTTCCAGCAGCCCTTATGGGGCTTGATCTAAATAAGGCCCTTCATTATGCTAAGGAGATGTATTCAGCCTGTGAACCAGGTATTCCCTGGGAATATAATCTTTCGGCTAATCTTGCCGAATTTATAACAGAGTCTTATATCCTTGGGCAGGATAAGTTGACCTTTATCGTTGATCCCTTACTTAAACCTTTTGCTCTTTGGATTGAACAGCTTATAGCTGAAAGCCTTGGGAAAAATGGGGCAGGGGTTATTCCTGTTGTGGGAGAATCCCCAGGTTCGCCTACAGTTTATGCCTCAGATAGATCCTTTATCTACCTTACTCTTAGAGGAAGAGAAAAATTGTATCATCGCTTGATAACGGATTTGAAAGAGGAGGGCTTCAGAATCAAGCAGATTGTCCTTGAAGATAGGTATGAAATTTTTGGGGAGGCCTTTAGATTCATGTTGGCCACTGCTCTTTCAGGCTATTTTATGGGGGTGAACCCCTTTGATGAACCGGATGTGGTTCTAACTAAAGAAAAAACTAAGGAGCTCCTTGAAAAATTTAAGAAGGAAAAAGATTTTGGTCTTGAGCTATATGTGGATAATGATACAGGCCTTGGTTTTTATTATGAAAAGACCTTAAGTGCAGAATATCCTAAGCTTTCTGCCCTTATTAAAAAATTTTTCTCAGATTTTGCCCCTTGGATCTATGTGGGATTACTTGCCTATCTTCCCTATGAGGAGGAGGTTGAAAATATTATAAGAGATATAAGAACCCTCATAAGAGAAAAAAAGAATTGTGCTACTGTTTTTGGTTTTGGGCCAAGGTATCTTCATTCTACCGGTCAGCTTTTTAAAGGTGGACCTCCTCTTGCCCGTTTTATGATCTTTACAAGAAGAGGAAGGGATGAATCTCAAGTCATCCCTGAGGAGGGATATACTTTTTGGGATCAACAATTTGCTCAGGCCTACGGAGATTTTAAGGCCCTGGTGGAAAGGGAAAAGCCTGTTTTATTGATTCATCTTTTCAACGACTATAAAGAGGATTTAAAGATTGTTTACGAGCTTATTAAAAATGCTTTAAGTTCATAAAGGAGGCCTTGCCGTGATGTTTCCTCAATACAGAGCAAGAAGACTCAGAAGAAATGAGGCTGTAAGATCCCTTGTTAGGGAAACAAGACTCTCGGTTGATGATTTTATTTATCCTCTTTTTATTGTTGAGGGAAAAGGGATAAAAGAGGAAATTAGATCTATGCCTGGGATCTATCGGTTTTCCATAGACAGAGTTTTCTCTGAAGTTAAAGAGGCTCTTGATCTTGGAATTAAGGCTTTTCTTCTTTTTGGTATTCCTGGAAAGAAGGATGAGGTAGGTAGTTCAGCCTATGCCAAGGAGGGAATTATTCAAAGGGCTGTAAAGGCTTTGAAGGATAAGTTTCCAGAGGCAGTAATTATAACTGATGTTTGTATGTGTGAATATACTTCTCACGGACATTGTGGGATTATTAAAAATGGAGAAGTAGATAACGATTTAACTTTAGAGCAGCTTGCACGAATTGCTGTTTCTCATGCTAAAGCAGGTGCGGATTGGGTGGCTCCTTCCGATATGATGGATGGAAGGGTTTCCCGCATTAGGGAAGCTTTAGATGAGGCAGGGTTTCCCCAAGTAGCTATTATGAGCTATGCAGTAAAATACTGCAGTTCCTTCTATGGACCTTTTAGAGAGGCAGCTGAGTCTGCTCCCCAATTTGGTGACAGGCGCTCCTATCAGATGGATCCAGCTAATGCAAGAGAGGCTATGCGGGAGGCTTTAATGGATGTTGAAGAAGGTGCCGATATTATAATGGTAAAGCCTGCTATGCCCTATTTGGATATTATTAAGATGCTTAGAGAAAACCTTTATCATCCCATTGCTGCCTATCAAGTGAGTGGTGAATATGCTATGATTAAAGCAGCAGCAAAACTTGGTTTTCTTGATGAGGAAAAGGTGATGATAGAATCTCTTATTAGCATAAAAAGAGCAGGGGCAGATTTAATCATTACCTATTTTGCTAAAAGGATGGCAGAAATTTTGCATAAAGAGCCCTAAGGTGAGGGGATTTTTAATACTCCTTTTGGCTCTTATAGTGGCTGGGTGTGCTAGACCTCCCAAAGAGCCCTATTTACCTCCGCCTTCTAAGGAGATTTCCAGGCCCCTTCCAGGGTGGATGAAGCCTTACACTATTAATGGACAGACCTATTATCCTCTTCCCAGTGCAGAGGGTTATGAAGAGGAATGCCTGGCCTCCTGGTATGGCCCTGGTTTTCACGGACAGGAGACCTCAAGTGGAGAGATTTTTAATATGTATGAATTTAGCGCCGCCCACAAATTATTGCCTCTTGGAACCTATGTGCTTGTGAAAAATCTGGAAAATGGAAGAGAACTTGTGGTAAGGATAAATGATAGAGGGCCCTTTGTCGGGGAAAGATGCATAGATTTAAGCTATGCTGCAGCAAGAGAGCTAGGAATTATAGGAAAAGGGCTTGCTAAAGTAAAAATTATTGCCCTCTCAGAGGGAGAATATCAGGGAAATACCCTCGTCTATAAAAATGTCCCCAATTTTAGATTTAACAAATTTTATCTCCAGGTTGGGGCTTTTAAAATTTACAGCAATGCCCTGAGGTATAAGCTTGAACTGGAAAGACAATTTGAACAAGTTGAGATTGAGCCCTATCAAGATCCTCAAAAAGGTCTTCTCTACAGGGTTCAGATCTATCTTTCCGATGATCTCTATAAGGCACGAGCTCTTGCAGAAAAGCTAAAAGCCGAAGGTTTTAGAACTGCCTTTTTAGTGGCTAAATAAAATTTCATGGAAAAAGATTTAGAAGAGCTTGAGAAAAGACTTGGGATAACCTTTCAAAAGAAAGAACTCTTAAAAAGAGCCCTAACCCACAGTTCTTATAGGATAGCTCACCGAGAGGAGGTTTCTGAGGATAATGAAAAGCTTGAGTTTATTGGAGATGCCGTCTTAAATCTCTGTATTTCTCTTCTGCTTTATGAGAAATTTCCACAGGATCGGGAGGGAGATCTTACCAAAAAGAGATCTTACCTTGTTTGTAAAGAAAGGCTTATAAAAGTGGCAGAAAAGCTTGGGATTCTTGATTTTTTATTAATGGGAAGGAGAGAGAAAGCCCTTGAGATGAAAAGTAAACTTAATATGGCTGGAAGAGCCCTTGAAGCTATAATTGGAGCTATTTATCTTGACCAAGGGCTTGAGAAGGCCTGTGAAGTAGTAAGAAGTTTATTTGGTAAATATTTAAAGACCATGAGAGCTTCCCTTTTATCGGATTATAAGACTAAGCTTCAGGAATTTTTACAAAAGGAAAGAGGTGTAATACCTATTTATGAAATAGTTGAAATTAAGGGGCCTCCGCATAAGCCAGAAATTGAAATTGCTGTTAAGGTAGGAGAAGAAGTCTTAGCTACCGCTAAGGGATTATCTCGTAAAGAAGCAGAAAATCTTGCTGCCAAAAAGGCCTTATTTAAACTTAAGAAATTTAAAAAAATATAAAAAAGATGAAGTATTATATAGGGACCTCTGGTTGGAGTTATTACTCCTTTAAAGGCCTTTTTTATCCTCCTGAATTGAAGCCCAAAGATTGGTTAAAATTTTACAGTACTTATCTAAACACGGTGGAAATCAATGCTACTTTTTATCGCACACCAAGGCCCTCAACCTTTATCAAATGGTATGAAGAAACCCCTCCTCACTTTGTCTTTTCTGTTAAAGCACCTAAAATAATTACCCATATAAAAAGATTAAAAGAGGTTGAAGAACCTCTTCAAGCCTTTCTAAAAAGCATCTCCCCTCTTAAAGAAAAAGCAGGAGTTCTTCTTTTTCAACTTCCTCCTTCTTTACCCTATGAAAAAAATCTTATAGAGGCTTTTTTAAAGCTTCTTCCTGTAGATAAATATCGCTGTGTCATAGAGATAAGGCATCAAAGTTTTCATAATGAAGAATTCATTCAACTTTTAAAAAGTTATGGGGTTTGTCTTTGTTTTTCCGATTGTGGTAAAAGATACCCTTCCTGGTATGAGGTTCAAACGGTTGATTTTTTATATCTAAGATTGCATGGCTCTCCTGAGCTTTATGTGTCAAATTATGAAGAGGAAGATCTGGAAAAAATAGTTCAGCTTATCCACCGTTTTAAAGTGAAAGAGGTCTTTGTTTATTTCGATAATACCGCCCGTGGTTATGCCATAACCAACGCTCTCACCCTACAGGAGAAATTAAAAAATAAAGTGAATAATATTACGACTTCTGGGACAAAAGATTTTTGAGTTTAAACAAATGGGGAATTTCCGTTTCATCTTTGAAAAGCTCTTTTATAGAGAGGATTTCCTCTTTGATTTTAAAAAAGATGTCTACAATCTGAGGGTCAAAATGAGAGCCCCGTTCATTTTTTATGATTTGTAAAGCATCCTCTACTGATAAAGCCTTACGATAAGGTCTATCAGTAGTTAAAGCGTCGAAGACATCAGCTATGGCAGTTATTCTTGCAAAAAGGGGAATTTTTTCTCCCTTTAAGCCTTCAGGATAACCTGTTCCATCCCATTTTTCATGATGATAAAGGGCAATCTTTTCTGCAGCTTTAAGATATCTGATTTTTGATCCAGAAAGGATTTGGGCCCCAATGATGGTATGTAATTTCATAATTTCCCACTCTTCCTTGGTTAAAGCTCCTGGTTTTAAAAGAATAGCATCAGGAATGCCAAGCTTCCCAATATCATGAAGAGGAGAGGCATATTTTAACACCTCCAAGGCCTCATTATCTAAACCAAGATGCGTTCCTATGGCTACACAATAGTGAGAAACTCTTTGAATGTGATAACCAGTGTGCTCATCTCTATATTCTGCAGCTTTAGCTAAGCGAAAAATAATCTCAAGAGAAAGCTCTTTTATTTCAGAAAGAGCAATTTGCAGTTCAAGATTAGCTTTTAGTAACTGAGCGCTTTTTCTTTCAACCTCTTCTTCAAGCCTCTTTTGGTAATCTTTAAGAAAGTCATGATAGAATTTGACTTTGCTTAAAGATCTAATTCTTGCCTTTAGTTCTGGGATCATAATAGGTTTACTTAAGAAGTCATCAGCTCCTGCTGAAAGCCCCTTAATTCTTGTCTCTAAATCATTAACCCCAGTAATTAAAATTATCCCTGTGTCTATGGTTTCAGGATTATTTTTGAGGATCTTGCAAAGGGTAATGCCATCCATTTCAGGCATAACAAAGTCAGTGATAATTATATCAGGCTTGAATTTATCAAATTTTTCAAGGGCCTCTTTTCCATTTTCTGCTGTTTCTACTGCATAGCCTTCCTCCTTAAGAATTTCTGAAATACTTTCCCTTATAATTACATCATCATCAACCACAAGAATTTTTATTAGTCTTTCAAATTTTTCTGGTGTAAAAAACATCTTCTGCAGCCTTAAGGTCTTCTAAAAAGTTAATATTTAAAAAGGGAGATCCCTCTTTTTTTATTTTAGTAACATAATCTAAAAAGACAACTAAATTTTGAGAGTGTAGATAATCTAAGAAAGACTTAAAACTGGGTTTTGAGGAAGAAAGTATAAAATTTTTAAGGATCTCTGAGAGTTCAGAGGAATAGACCCCTGGGAGAGGTTCTATCTTTCCATCAACCCTATAAACACAGGCTTTGGAAGTATGGCTTATTGCCTTTTCAAGAAGAGGCTTAAAAATCTCGCGGGTAAGAAAGGGTTGATCTACCGCTGAAACAAGCAGATAGGTTAATTCTTGGCAGGCCTTCATACCAGAAAAAAGACCACCTAAAGGCCCTTTTCCTTTACAAAAAGGCTCATCCAAAAGGAACCAAATTTTATCAAGAGAAATCTTTTCTCTTAAGAGAGCCTCTTTAATTTCTTCTTCTTGAGTTTTATCTCTGACAGAGATATAAACCTCTAAGTTTTCCTCCAGATAAGGTCTTAATGCCCAATAGATAAGAGGTTTTCCAAAAAGGAGTCTTAAGGGCTTCTTACCTCCTATTCTTTTTCCCTCTCCACCTGCAAGAATTAGACCCTTAACTTTCAAAAATTCCTCCAAATTTTTAATCGACTACCCTTTTCTCTATCTTTTATAACCTCAATTACCACAGGGAAGCGATCTTTTAGTTCTCTTAAATGGGAGATTATTCCCACGATTTTCCCTGTTTTTTGGGAAACCTGAAGCAAGCCCTGAATAACCCTTTCAAGAGTCTTTTCATCAAGGGAGCCAAAACCTTCATCTATTAGGAGGGTTTCAAAGGGACCTCTTTTGGAGAGACTAATAAGAATATCTGCGGAAGAAAGGGCAAAAGAAAGAGAAGCTAAAAAGGATTCTCCTCCTGAAAGGGTTTTTACCTCTCTCTTTGTTCCAGTATAATTATCAAAAACTTCAAGAATAAATTGTTTGGTAAAAACTTCACCCTCTACAAAACGATAGCGCCCTAAAGTGAAGTCTGAAAGATAGAAACTGGCTCTTTTTAATATTAAAGAGAGATACTTAGAAAGCGCATAGGAATGAAAGGAAATCTTGGAGGTGTTTCCTGATAATAAATTAAAGATCTTTTCAAGATAGGGATATTCCTCTTCAAGAGACCTCTTTTCCTCAAGAATTTCTTCATAACGCTTTTTGTGTTTTTCCAGGTTCTTTAGAACTTCCTCAATCTTCTTTACCTCACCAAGAATCTGATCTCTTTTCTCAGACAGATTCTGTCTTTTTTCAGATAAATCTATTTTTTTCTTGTTTATAGCCTCAAGGAGCTCTTTTAACTGATCAAGGTCCTCTTTTGCTAAGAAAACTCCCAATCCCTCCAAGTCCCTTTTTAACTCTTCAAGAGCCCTTTTGTTTCGCCTAAAATTTTCCTCAAAGGATTGGATTTTCTCTTCGTAATTTTTAAGATTGCTTAGATCTTGATAATAATCCTTTAGTTCTTGAAAATTTTTGAAAATTCCCCTTTTAATAAGCTCCTTTAAAATGCGTAAAGAGTTCCTATATTCAGATACTTTTTCCTCAAGTTCCCTCTGTAAATCTTGGAGTTTAGTTTGGTTCTCAACCAATTCTTTCTGAAGATTTTTCAATCTTTCCTCAAGGGCCCTTTTTTCATTATCATATTCTTGAAAAAATTTTTCAAGTTCTTGAATTTCCCTTTTTAGTTTATCCTCTTCAGGCTGTTCACCATAAAAATGGGACTCCTCTAAGGTTTTTAATTTTTCTTCTATGGCTCCTTTCTTAGCCTGAAGTTCAATATACTCCCTTTCAAGTTCTTTCTTTTTTAAATTAAGTTTTTCAAGCTCTTTATTTAATTCTCTCTCTTTTGTTTCGTAATTTTCAGAATTTTTAAAAGTAAGGGAAATATTTTCAAGGGCTTTTAAGGTTTCTTCAAGCTCTCTCAGTTGGAGATAAAAAAATTTTTCATCTTCAGGAAGCCTTTCCTTTAAGATGGAGAGTTCTCCTTCTCTTTGGGAAAGGAGACTTTTTTCCTTTTCCAAAAAGATTTCTAGCTTTTCAAGCTCTTTTTTTTTGGGATCAAGGCTAAAGAGAAAAAGATCTGCACTGGCTTTATGAGGATGAACCTTTGAGCCACAAACTGGACAAGGCTCACCTTCTTTTAGAGTTTCAGCAAGCTTTATAGCTATAGCCTTTCTTTCAAGACTCTCTATTTCCTCCTTTAACTCGTCCCTTTTTTTCTCAAGCTCCTCCTTTTCTTTTAGAAGCTTTTGATACTCCTCTTTCTTTTCCTGGTAGAGTCTTAAATCTCTTTCTTTTTTCTTTAATTCTGAGAGTTTTCTCTGCTTTTCAAGATAGTCCCTAAAAAATTCCCTTTTCTCTATTTCTTTCTCAAGATTGTTTCTTTCTTCTTCGATTTTCATCAGCTTATCTTCCATTTCTCTTAATTCCTTTAAAAGTTCTTGGTATCTTTGGATAGCCTCAAATGCCCTTTTCTTTTGAAGAAAGATTTCCTTCTTTTTTTCAAGGTCTGGTTCTCTTTCTCTTAGTTTCTCCCACTCTTCTTGGGTATTGGAGAGTTCTTCTTTAAGCTTAATAGAAGCACTAAAGAGATCTTTTCTTTGTTTAGCTTTTTGCCGAAGTTGTACCCAAAGCTTTCTTATCGTCTCATAATGATAAAGATTTTCCATAAGAGCTTTTAATTTAAAGACCCTCTCTCTAAGAGAGTCTATTTCCTCTTTCTTATTTTCAAGCTGAATCTTTTCCTCTTTCAGTTTGAAATAATTGGATAGTAATTCGTGGGCTTTCTCAAGCTTTTTTAGCTCCTCTTCGAGAGACTTTAGTTTGGCGCTAACAGAAGAAAGCTTGCTTTCTCCTTTAGAAATTTCTGAAGCATGATAAAGTATTTTTTCCATGAGTTCTTCAAAAGATGAGACTTCAGCCAGAGCTAAAATTTCTCTTTCTTTCTCTCTTAATGAAGAAATTTTTTCTTTAAGGAGCTTAACCTTATTTTTAAAGAATTCTTCAAGTCTTCCTAAAAAGGCAGTATCAAAGAGTTTTTCAAAAAGCTCCTTTCTCTCTCTAGGTTCTGAGAGGATTACTTCACGATATTCTCCCTGGGGAATAAGAAAGACTTTTTTAAATTGTTTGGCTTCTAGTCCTAAAAGCTCTTTTATTTTTTGAGATACCTCTTGACTTTTCTGAGAATAGAGTATGTCGTTGATCCATAAGGAGACACTTGCATTGTGTCTTCCAAAGGCAGGTCTTCTTACAATTTTATAAGTTTTACCACCAAAGAAAAATTTAAAAATTACTTCAGGGAGAATTTGTGGATTTTTTTTTAACAGGTGGGAGATTAGGTCTTTGGCAGATCTTTCTGGGAAAGAGGCTTCTCCAAAGAGGGAAAAAAGAATGGCATCAAAAAGAGTAGTTTTTCCAGCCCCAATTTCCCCTGTGATTAAAAAAAGCCTTTCTCTGTGGATTAAGTTAAAGATATCTTCATTAATTTCAACTTTAAGATAGGGTCCAAAACCCTTTACTGAAAGATAAAGAGGCCGCATTAAGGATTATTTAATCTTTCCTTTGTATTTTCTATGAAGCTCCCTATCAAGCTCTCTTTTCTTTATGTCTTCTCTTCTGTCAAAAACTTTTTTACCTTTAGCTAAAGCAAGTTCAACCTTAGCAAGACCTCTTTCATTGAAATACACTTTTAAAGGGATAAGGGTATAGCCCTTTAATTGAAGTTTTCCTGAGAGGCGTTTGATTTCTCTCTTATGTAAAAGAAGCTTCCTTGTGCGTGTAGGATCAAGCTTTTTGGCCTCAAAGCTATGAGGATAGGGGCTTATATGGAAATTATACAGATAAACTTCACCATCAACAACCCTTGCAAAGCTATCATTAAGATTGGCCCTTCCTTCTCTTAAGGATTTAACTTCACAACCAAGGAGTTGGATCCCTGCCTCAAGAGTTTCTTCTATCTCATAGAGATGATGAGCCTTTCTGTTGGTGCAAACTATTTTTTGAGGCATCCCTAAACCCCTATAAATCTTCTAAGAAGGTTTTGCATCCTTCCAGGCTGTTTGAAATGTTTCATAAGGTTTTTCATTTCTTCAAAACTTCTTAAGAGCTTATTAACATCCTGCACCGTTGTTCCAGAGCCCCTGGCAATTCGTCTTTTTCTACTGGCATTAATAATGTGGGGATTTCTTCTTTCTTGTAGAGTCATAGAATTGATAATAGCCTCCATTTTTTTTATTTCCTTTTCATCTATAGGGATTTTGTCAAGTTTTGAACCTATCCCAGGGAGAAAACCCAAAATATCTTTAAAAGATCCCAGTTTTTTCATCTGTTGTAATTGAATTCTTAGATCTTCTAAGTCAAACTGTAGTTTTTTAAGCTTTTTCTCTAATTCTCGAGCTCTCTTTAAGTCAAAGGCCTCTTGAGCCTTTTCTACCAAAGTCAGAATATCTCCCATTCCAAGAATTCGGGAAGCAAGCCTTTCTGGATGAAAAACCTCTAAGGCCTCAAGTTTTTCTCCTATTCCTAAGAATTTAATAGGACAGCCTGTTACCTCTTTAATGGAGAGGGCTGCTCCTCCTCTGGCATCACCCTCCACTTTGGTAAGTATTATTCCTGTGAGACCAATCCTTTCTTGGAAGGTTTGGGCCACATTAACGGCATCTTGCCCCATCATAGCATCCGCCACTAGTATAACCTCTTGGGGGTTTAAAAATTCTTTGAGGGCTTTCAATTCCTCCATTAAGGCCTCATCAATATGAAGCCTTCCAGCCGTATCTACTATGAGGACATCTCTTCCAAGCTCTTTGGCTTTGAGAAGGGCTTTTTTGGCTATTTCAAGGGGTTTTTCTCCTGACTCTATCTCTACAAAAGGAGTTTCAACCTTCTCAGCAAGAACTTTTAACTGTTCAATGGCAGCAGGTCTATAGATATCTGTTGAACAAAGAAGGGGATTGTGGCCCTTTTTTTTAAGATATTTAGCAAGTTTGGCAGCTGTGGTAGTCTTACCAGATCCCTGAAGCCCAGCCAGAAGAATAATAGAAGGCTTCCCCGTAAGATTTAACCCTTGGGCTTTTCCTCCTAAGGTTTCAACCAACTCATCATGAACAATTTTTACCATTTGTTGAAAGGGAGTGAGACTCTCAAGAACCTCAGAAGTTAAGGCCCTTTTCTCAACCCTTGCAAGAAAATTTTTGACAACCTTGTAATTTACATCAGCTTCAAGAAGGGCAAGCTTTATCTCTCTAAGCCCCTTTTTGATATCCTCGGGACTAAGCTTTCCACGGTCTTTAAAACCAGAAAGGGCCCTCTCCAAACGCTCAGTAAGATTCTCAAACATACTCTCTCACCCCAACCCCTTAAATTTAACACTTAATAAGGTAGCACATCCTCATCTATAATTCAACCCACAACCTTTATCTTTAGGCTCTTGCCTAAAGCCTGTTTGTCTTTTCCTTTTTATTTCTAAAGCATAAGCCTTTTTTCTCAAACACTTTCTCTTAAAATTTTTTATTTAAACTTTAGCCTTGACTTTGATATAATTTTCTCATATTATTATTTATAAAAAATTACTGGAGGTAAAAAAATGGGAGAATTTGAAAGACTTTTGGTTCCCATTGATTTTTCTGAGGTTGCTCCAGTTCTTGCTAATTGGGTAAAAAAATTTGCAAAGAAGCTTAAAGCTAAAATCTATGTTCTCTATGTGCTTGAAGATCTCTCTGCTTATGAGGGAATATATGTGGATTTAAAAACTTTGGGTGAGCTTGAAGAAACCCTTTATGAAGGAGCTAAAAAATCTATGGAAGATTTTATGAAAACTCATTTTTCCGATTATCCAGAAGTTGAGCCTATTATTGAAAGGGGAGAGGTAGTTGAGACCATTATTGAGGTTGCTAAGGAAAAAGGGGTAGATTTTATTGTTATGGGAACCCATGGAAGAAAAGGGCTTGATAAAATTCTCTTTGGAAGTGTGGCAGAGGGAGTGGTAAAAAATTCTCCTATTCCAGTAATTACCATAAATCCCTATAGAGCAGGGCTTTTAATTAAGGAAGAAGAAGAGGTTCAAGTTTTATAAAATAAGAGATAAATTTATCTCAGTCTTTTTAATATAGTTTCTGCCTCTTTGGCCTCTTTTGAGCCAGGATAATTTTTGATAACTTTTTTGAGGAGAATTTCTGCAGCCTTTTTATCCTTTAGGGCTAAAAAGGCCTCTGCTTGTCTTAACATAGCTTTTGGCTTTAGAGGATTTGGCCCTGGAGTTTCAATTAGTTTTTGATATTCAAGGATGGCAGCTTCATAATCTTTTTCTTTAAAATAGATTTCTCCTAAGTAAAAGTGAGTTTGAGGCACCCATTTTCCCTTAGGATAAAGCCTGAGATATTCCTCCCACAGCTTCTTAGCTCCCTTTAGATCCCCCTTATCAAAAAGGATAAAGGCCTGTTGATAAAGATCAGCCTCAGTTAACTTTTCTTTAGGCTTTTCAGGGGCCCCTTGAGTTTGATTAGAAGTTGGTTCTTTCGTTGAAACCTTAGGAGTTTCAGTAGTTGTTTGATTAGCCTGAGTCTCCTTGTTAGGCTTTGGAGATTCACCTTTAGAATAGCCTTCCAATTTACTTTCTAATTCTTTAATCTTTAATTCGAGAGCTGAAAGGCGAGTATTAATATCTTCCAAAGTTTTAGCTTGAAGATCACTTTGAGCCTCCTTTTGAAATTGAATATCCTCAAATTTGCTTTGTAGAAGCTGAAGATCCTTTTTTAAATCACTAACCTCAGAGAGTAATTTAGATTGAGCCTCAAGAAATCTGTTTGTCACCTCTTCTTCCAGTTTTTTTTCTGTCTGAGAAAGCCTCTGCTGAAGCTCATTTATTCTTTTGTCCTGTTCTTTAACTATAGTCTCTAAATTTAATATTTTGATCTTAAGGGTTGAATATTCATCGGCATTCATAGTAGAAACACATCCAGAAAGAAGCAAGATTCCTAATAAAGTTAGAAAAGCCCTCTTCATTTTTTCCTCCT
>PNIE01000022.1 GCA_002877875.1 Caldimicrobium thiodismutans | reverse complement strand
TTCTTAAGCCTTTTATTTCTTGTTTTTTATGGAGAGTGTGGCGTTCATCAGAATGAAGAGGGAATTATTCAAATTTTTTTAAGAGAATAAAATTTTATTTCAGCATAAAAATTGGTGCAAAATACCCCAAAATTTCCAAAAATTCCACATAAAAAGAATTAATTCCTTAATATCGCGGTTGACAAATCTAAGTAATTTATTTAAAAAAGTTATTGTTATGAATTATACCATTATACATCTTGTTGAGAAGTGTACAGGTTGTGAGGAATGTGTTAAGGCATGTGCAGAAGGCCATGAAGGTCTTTCGAATTGTCGTATTTTTCAAGTGGGGTCTAAATTTGCTTATTTTGCTTGTTTGCAGTGTAAGAAACCTCAGTGTGCTTCTGCCTGCCCGGTTTCAGCCCTTGTAAGGAAAGGGGAAGTGGTGGCTTTTTATAAAGAGATTTGTGTTGGCTGTAAAAATTGTATGGAGGCTTGTCCCTGGGGTGTTCCGAGGTTTAATTTCCAGACAGGAACTATAGGCAAATGTGATCTCTGTATAGAGCGAGTGAAAAGAGGAGAAAAACCCTATTGTGTCTCTGCTTGCCCCAATGGGGCTTTAATCATTAAAGAGCTTAAAGCTGAAAAGGAGTAATCTATGGGATATCTTTTTCCATTCTTAATTTTTGCCTTTTTGGTTTTTTTAATTGGAATTTCTATGCTCATAGGGAATAAGATTCTCTCCATAAAGAGACCTCATGGAGAGAAACTTATTCCTTATGAGTGTGGAATGGATCCCTCGGGAGATACTAAGGTTCCTTTTAAGATTAAATTTTATCTAATTGCGCTTATTTTTCTTGTTTTTGATGTGGAGGTGGTCTTTATTTATCCTTGGGCCGTGGTTTTTAAAGAACTTTCTTGGTTTGGTTTTGTAGAGATATTAATCTTTGTGGTGCTTCTTTTTGCCGCTTATCTTTATGCTTGGAGTGAGGGGGCCCTTCAATGGGAATAGAGAAATCTACTATTGAGATTGCTCCCAAAATTCGTCAGATACCTGGAACCCCTGTAATTATCTCTCCTCTTGATGAGATTTTTAATTGGGCTAGGGCTTCATCCCTTTGGCCTATGACCTTTGGTCTTGCCTGCTGTGCTATTGAGATGATGGCAACAGGGGCTAGTCATTTTGACCTGGATCGTTTTGGAATTATTTTTCGTGCAACCCCTCGTCAAGCAGATTGTATCATTGTGGCGGGAACGGTTACCAAAAAAATGGCTCCTGCTGTGAAAAGAGTTTATGAACAAATGCCTGAGCCAAAGTATGTAATTGCCATGGGAAGTTGTGCTTGTTCTGGAGGTATATTTAGGACCTATTCTACAGTTCAAGGAGTGGATGAGTTTTTGCCGGTAGACGTCTATATTCCTGGATGTCCTCCAAGGCCTGAGGCTTTAATCTATGGGCTTCTAAAGCTTCAAGAAAAAATTAGAAAAGAAAGAGGAAGGTGGGGCTTCTGGAGATAAAAAATGGAAGAATTATATAAAGAGATCAATGAGAGATTTTCTAAGTTTTTACTTAAGTTAGAGGAAAAGGACTGTCCTGTGATCACAGTTAAAAGGGAGGGCTTTCTTGATTTTATAGAATTTTTAAAAGATTTTGGTTTTAAACATCTTATTGATCTTTGTGGGGTTGATTATTTAAATTATAAGCCAGAAAAGAAGGAAGAGCGTTTTGAGGTAGTTTATCATCTTTACAACTTTGAGAAAAGGGCCTTAATAAGGGTAAAGGTTCCTATACCTGAATCTGATTGCTGGCAGTATAGTCTAACTTTCCTTTGGGAGACCTCTAATTGGTTTGAAAGAGAGTGTTGGGATATGTTTGGCATTAAATTTAAAGGGCATCCTGATTTAAGAAGACTACTTATGCCTGAGGACTGGGAGGGATTCCCCTTAAGAAAGGATTATCCTCTCTATCTTGAAGAAGATAAAGAATGGAAGGGTTATAAAGAACTTAAGAGGAAGACCAAGGGAGAGCATTCATGAGCACAACCCTTATTGAGATAACCTCAAAACAGAGAAATTCTAACTCCTGGGAAGAACCTTTTTTCATAAATATGGGACCACAACACCCCTCAACTCACGGAGTCTTGAGATTAGTTCTTGAGCTTGAGGGAGAAACCATTGTCCATTGCGATCCACGGATAGGATATCTTCATAGAGGAGTGGAAAAGCTTGCTGAAAATCTAAACTATAATCAAACGGTTGTTTTAAGTGATCGTCTGGATTATATCGCTTCAGCTGCCAATAATGTTGCCTTTTGTCTTGCTTTTGAGAAATTATTTGGTTTAGAGGTTCCAAGAAGGGCTAAACTTTTAAGAACCATTGTGGGTGAGATGGCAAGAATTTCAAGCCATCTCCTTTGGTTAGCCACTCATGCTCTTGATATTGGTGCTATGACAGTCTTTCTTTACTGTTTTAGGGATCGTGAATGGCTTTTGAATATTTTTGAAAAAATTTGTGGGGCAAGGCTAACTCATAGTTATGTAAGGGTAGGAGGTGTTAGGCTTGATTTTACCCAAGAAATAATAGATGAGTTGTATAAGTTTACTGAAGAATTTCCCAATAGAATCCTTGAATATGAAACTTTGATTGATGTAAACCGAATTTGGTTAAAAAGAACCATAGATATTGCAGTCGTTACTGCTGAAAAGGCTATAAATCTTGGACTTACAGGCCCTGTTTTAAGAGGTTCAGGAGTACCCTATGATGTAAGAAAATTTAGACCCTATGATGCTTATTCTGAGGTTGAATTCGAGGTACCAGTGGGAGAGAGGGGTGATACCTACGATAGATATAAGGTTAGGATGAAAGAGCTTAGGCAGTCAAATTGGATTATTAGACAGTGCCTGGATAAACTGGCTGAAACCAAGGGCGAACCTGTTCTTGCAGAGGGGGCACCTGATCTCCTAATTCCTGAAAAGATTAAAGAACCTGAACCTAAACCTCATCCCAAGAAGGGGTTTATTTTCACTGGAAAAGAGGTAGATGTTGTTCCCCCAGGAGAAGCTTTTGCAAGTATTGAATCTCCAAAGGGGGAACTTGCAGTTTATGTGGTAAGTGACGGCTCTAATAAGCCCTGGAGATTAAGAATAAGAACGCCATCCTTTGTGCATATTTCAGCTATCCCAGAATTGTCAAGAGGATATATGATTGCAGACCTTATAGCTATTATTGGAACCCTTGATGTAGTGTTAGGTGATTGTGATAGATAGTTCTTTTTGAGCTTGTTTTTTAAAGGGAGGGGGATAAATGGATTTTAATTCTCTTTATATAATACTGTCAGCTCTTGTGCTCTTTCTTTTAGCTATGTTTCATGTGGCCTATCTTACATATGCAGAGAGAAAAATTATTGCCAGAATGCAACAAAGGCTTGGGCCAAATAGGGTTGGTCCCAGGGGCATCCTTCAACCTATTGCTGATGTTTTAAAGCTTATCCAAAAGGAAGATATTATCCATCCAGGTGTTGATAAACCTGTCTTTGTCATGGCTCCTTTGATTTCCCTAGTTTGTGCCGCAAGTGGGCTTGCCTTTATACCTCTTTGGGAAAATTTCGTATTAAGCAATCTCAATGTAGGGCTCCTTTTTATTTTGGCTTTAAGTTCACTTAGTGCCTATGGAGTGATTCTCTCAGGATGGGCTTCCAATTCGAGATATTCCTTTCTTGGTGCCTTAAGAGCTAGTGCACAAGTGATTAGTTATGAGATAGCCATGTCTCTTTCTCTTTTATCTGTGGTTCTTATGGCAGGCTCTTTTAATTTACAGGATATTGTTAAAGCCCAACTTTCTACTCCCTACAAAGTATATCTTATACCTCAAATAGTTGCCTTTTTTGTGTTTATGGTTTCAGCTTTGGCAGAGACTAACAGAGTTCCCTTTGATCTTCCAGAGGCTGAGACTGAGCTTGTTGCAGGGTATTTTACTGAATATAGTGGAATTCGATTTGCCCTTTTTTACTTAGCCGAATATTTTGGGATGATTGTTATGAGCGCCTTGGCAGTTACCTGTTTTTTAGGAGGATATGCCGGGCCTTTTGAGATACCTGGGATACCTTTTTTCTGGTTTTTAATTAAAATTTATGCCTTTCTCTTCTTCTATATTTGGGTAAGAGCAACCCTTCCTCGCTATCGTTATGACCAACTTATGGGGCTAGGCTGGAAGGTTTTAATACCTCTCTCCCTTTTGAACCTATTGGTTACTGCATTTATAAAACTTTTAATTTAGGAGAAAAGAGGGATGAATCTTATTCAAAAGATCTTACTTCTTGAGATTTGGAAGGGCCTTGCTTTAACGCTGAAAAAGCTTCTTTTTGATAGGCCTGTTACTATTCAATATCCTGAAAAAGATAAAGTTGTGCCTGCCCCTGGATTTAGAGGAAGACATGCCTTAGTTAGGGATCCTCAAACAGGGGATACCCTCTGCATTGCCTGTATGAGGTGTGCTAGGGTATGTCCTTCAAAGTGTATTTACATCGAATATGAAGTTGATCCTGAGACTAAGAAGCGAAAAATTAAAAGGTATGATATTGAGGCTCTAAGATGTGTTTATTGTGGGTACTGTGAAGAGGTCTGTCCTGTTAATGCTGTAGTTTTAACTGAGTTTTTTGAATATGCAGGCTATAGTAGAGAAGAGGTTTATTTTGATAAGGAAAGGCTTCTTAAGAACTGGGACGAATTTATAGCTACTCAAAAAAGGCCCTATCTTAACCCCTTCTGGAAGCCAAGGGGAATACCTGAAAAATATTTGCCTATCAAGAAAAGAACCTTTACTGGGGTTTAGCCTATGAACTGGAATATGCTTATTTTTCTTTATCTTGCCTTTGCCATGAGCTTTTCAAGTTTTTTGGCTATAATTTCTCGTAATCCTGTGCATGCAGTACTTTGGGTTCTTGTGATGATACTTCATCAGGCCTTTCTTCTCTATACCTTGGGTTCCGAATTTCTTACAGCCGTTCAAATTATTGTCTATGCAGGAGCTGTTCTTGTACTATTTCTCTTTGTGGTTTACATGATTAATCTTCGTAAAGAAGAGAGATGGAAGGTCTTTGTAAGGAGAAGTTCTTATGGTTTTATAATTTTTCTCTTTTTTCTTTACTTCTTTTTTAAAAATCTGGCCTTCTTAACAGCGCTTGGGCCAGCCTTTAAAGCCCAGCTTCCTTATGATCTTTCTCAAGGTTCAAATCTGCTTTGGATGGCAAGATATCTATATTCCCATTATCTTTTTCAATTTGAAGTCATAGGGTGTATTCTTCTTGTAGTAATTTTTGGGGCAGTTTTTCTTTTGAGAAAACTTAAGGAGGTAGGATAAGGTGGTACCCTTTGAATACTATGTTACTTTAAGTCTTATTCTCTTTGTGATAGGCCTTGCAGGAGTCCTATTTAGGAGAAACATAATAATTCTTCTTGCTTCCCTTGAAATCATTATGAATGCTTTGATAGTCCTTTTTGCGGCTATTTCTTTTCATGCTAAAGATATTTCTGGCTATCTTATAGTCTTCTTTCTAATAGGAATGGCTGCAGCAGAGGCAGGAGTTGGACTGTCTCTTGCAGTTTTACTCTATAAAAAGCTTAAGAAGGTTTATGTGGACGAAATAAATTTCTATAGGGGATAGGATATGAGTGGTGCTTCTTTTCAAGTTATAAATACCTTTGATCTTAGGGTTTACCTTGTTCCTTTTCTACCGTTTGTGGCAAGTATAATAACTTTAATTTTTGGAAAGAGGTATTTTAAAGATAAAGCGCATATCTTACCAGTTCTTTCCTTACTTTTCAGTTTTCTCTTGAGTCTCTCTCTTCTCTTTGATGTACTATCAGGAAAAACTTATCAATTTGATCTTTATAGCTGGATAGTAGCTGGGTCTCTTAAGGTAGGGCTTGGTTTTCTTGTAGATCCCCTCTCGGTGATGATGATCTGTATGGTGACCTCTCTTTCTTTTCTTATCCATGTCTATTCTATAGGATATATGGCTGGGGATCCAGGGTACTATCGCTTTTTTTCTTATATTTCCCTTTTTACCTTTAGCATGTTAATGCTTGTTCTTTCTAATAATCTTGTTCAGCTTTTTCTTGGCTGGGAGGCAGTTGGACTTTGTTCCTATTTTCTTATTGGATTTTGGTATGAAAAGAAAAGCGCAAGTGATGCTGCTAAGAAGGCTTTTATTGTAAATAGAGTGGGAGATTTTGGCTTTGCCCTAGGAATTTTTGCTATGTTTTATTATCTTGGGACCCTTTATTATCATGAAATATTTGAGAGGCTCCCATTGATAGCAGGTACTTATTTAAATATTTACGGATATGAGATTCATGTTCCTTTTTTGATTGCTTTATTACTTTTCTGTGGAGCAATGGGAAAGAGTGCTCAGGTTCCCCTTCATGTATGGCTTCCTGATGCGATGGAAGGTCCAACTCCAGTCTCAGCTCTTATTCATGCAGCCACTATGGTTACAGCTGGTGTTTTTATGGTTTCAAGGCTTCATGCCCTTTTTGAAATGAGTGATTATGCTATGGCCATGGTTGCCCTGGTTGGAGCAATTACCTGTTTTATGGCAGCAACTATTGCTCCCACCCAATTTGATATTAAAAGAGTTATTGCCTATTCTACTCTCTCGCAACTGGGGTATATGTTTATGGCCTGTGGTGTTGGAGCCTTTGCGGTGGGAATGTTTCATTTATTTACCCATGCCTATTTTAAGGCCTTACTCTTTCTTGGAGCAGGAAGTATAATTCATGCACTACATCATGCCCCTGATCCTAATGACATAAGAATTATGGGTGGCTTAAGAAGATATATGCCCATAACTTTTTGGACCATTTTTATTGCTAGTCTTTCCATTGCAGGAATTCCAGGATTAGCAGGCTTTTTTAGTAAAGATGAAATTCTTGCCTATGCATACTTTTCTAAATATCCTTGGGGTAAAGTCATTTGGCTTATTGGTTTAGTAGTAGCCTCAATGACAGCCTTTTATACTTTTAGAATATTCTTTAAAGCCTTTTTTGGTGAATTTAGAGGAAAAGATGTCCTTCATGGGCATCATCCTCATGAATCGCCTAAGGTAATGACCATTCCTCTTATAATTATCTCCATAGGGGCCATTTTTTCAGGGTGGCTTGGAATTCCAGAGGCCCTTGGGGGAGGTGCACATTTTCAGAGATTCCTTGAAAGTGTTCTTGGCCATCCAGAAATTCATGTGGAGGATCATACCTTAGAGTATATACTCATGGCCCTCTCCGTTTTGGCAGGTCTTTTAGGAATCTTTTTAGCCTATCTTGTTTACCTCAAGGTTCCCACCTTAGAGACAACCTTTTCTTCAAGATTTAAAAGGATTTATACCTTTCTTTATAGAAAATGGTTCTTTGATGAACTTTACGATCTCATTTTCATTAGGCCAACTCTATTTATTGCAAGAACAGTAGTTAATCTGATACTTGATACCTTTATTATAGATCAGACTGTTAATGGTTCTGCAAAAACTGCTGAAGCCTTTGCGGGATTTTTTAGAAAATTTCATGCAGGAGTAGTTAATTATTATAATTGGTTTATTCTCCTTGGGTTGCTTATTTATCTCGTAATAATGTATCTGAAGTAAGGAGGTAGTATGCTTGTTATACCAAACCTTCTCTCTTTGATCTTGTGGTTACCTCTTGTAGGAATAGTACTTATTTTTCTAGTCCCAAGGAAAAAGGAAGATTTAATAAAAAAGATAGCCCTTTTAACTGCTTTTGTAGATTTTCTTTTTTCTATAATATTATTAATTAACTTTGATTATAATGAAAAGGGTTTTCAATTTGTAGAAAAATGGCTTTGGCTTGATTATCTAAATAGCTATTATTTTCTTGGAGTCGATGGTATAAGTATTCTTTTTGTTCCTCTTTCCACATTAGTCACTGTTCTCTGTATCTTGATTTCCTGGAGATCAATTACTGATAAGGTAAAGGAATTCTATTTAGCTTTACTTTTTACTAATATAGCTATGGTTGGTGTGTTTCTCTCTTTGGATCTTCTCCTTTTTTATTTATTTTGGGAGGCTTTACTTATTCCTATGTATTTAATTATTGGTATATGGGGTGGCCCAAGAAGAATTTATTCTACCATTAAGTTCTTTTTATATACCTTTTTTGGTTCCATTTTTATGCTTCTTGCTATTATTTATCTTTTTCTACAGTATGGAACATTTGATTATACAGCTTTACTTGGAAAGACCTTTCAGCCTCATATTGAAAAATTACTATTTCTTGGTTTTTTGATAGCCTTTGCTATAAAGGTTCCTATGTGGCCTGTTCATACTTGGCTTCCTGATGCGCATACTGAGGCTCCAACTGCTGGTTCTGTAATTTTAGCTGGGATCCTTATAAAGCTAGGTGGTTATGGAATGATAAGGTTTCTTATACCTCTTTTTCCTCATGCAACTTTATATTTTGCAAAGCTTATCCTTATTCTATCTATTATAGCTATTATTTATGCAGGTCTTGCCTGTCTTTGGCAGAGTGATTTGAAGCGGCTAATAGCCTATAGTTCAGTGAGCCATATGGGTTTTGTTACTCTTGGCATTTTTTCCTTAAATCCTATAGGAGTTAAAGGAGCTATACTTCAGATGATAAATCACGGTGTGGTAACAGGAGCACTCTTTATGTGTGTAGGGGTGATCTATGATAGAACCCATAGCAGAGCCATCTCTTATTATGGAGGACTTGCCACCACCTTTCCTCTCTATGCGGCCTTCTTTATGATTTTCACTCTGGCAAGCATTGGACTTCCTGGCACTAATGGTTTTATTGGAGAATTTTTAATTCTTCTTGGCACCTTTCTTTCAAACAAGACTGTGGCAGCTTTAGCAGCAACTGGAGTAATTATTGGTGCAGCCTATATGCTTTGGCTTTATCAGAGGGTCTTTTTTATGAGGCCAAGTCAAGGAGTTTATAATTTACAACCTATGAAATGGAACGAGCTTATAGCCCTTATTCCTATGATAGGGCTTGTTTTTCTAATTGGATTTTATCCTAATCCCTTTCTTGATTTTATGAGGACTTCAGTTTTTCACCTTTTATCAAACCTACGTTAAAGGAGGCGCAGAGTGTTTGCCCTAAATTTTAAATTTTCTGTAATTGCTTTAGAGCTTCTTTTTTTAATAGCAGGGATTTTCTTTTTTCTTATAGATAAATTTATTAGAAATAAAAATTATGCATTTTATTTGACCTTTTTTATAATTATTTTGTGCTTCGGTTTTTTGCTGTTTACACCTTTTGGTGACTTTGCAAGGGCTTATCAAAGAGATTTTTATTCAGCTACCATTCAATTATTTCTTCTTATTGGAGCTCTTTTAGTAGTGCTTATCTCTTATGCCTTTCTTCAAGAGTTTAAGGCTTTAAATTACGGAGAGTTTTATGCTCTTTTTCTTTTTTCTTTAATAGGGTCCTTTATTATGGTTGCCTCACAGGATCTTTTGACTCTTTATCTTGGTATGGAGCTTATGAGTATTCCTGTGTATTTTTTGATTGCAAGTAGTTTTGTATATAACAGGAATTCTATTGAAGGGTCTCTTAAATATTTTATTGCTGGTGCAATAGCTTCAGCCCTTATAATTTTGGGCTTAGCTTTAGTTTATTATTCTGTAGGGCTGCTTTCTCTTAAAGAAATTTTTGTTCAATTAGCTCAGGGGTTAAAGAAAAGGGAGCTTTTACTTGCTCTTCTGTTAATTCTAGCTGGTTTTTCAATTAAATTATCTCTTGTGCCCTTTCATATGTGGGCACCTGATGCTTATCAGGCCTCACCCCTTCCTGTAACAGCTTTTCTTGCAGGGATAGTAAAATTTGCCCTAATTAGTGCTTTTATTAAGATAATGATGATAGGATTTTCTCCATTGAGAATCGAGCTTGGGACCTTTCTTTTACCAATTTCTCTTTTAACTATCCTCATTGGAAGTCTTCTTGCCATTAAACAGGATAATATTGTAAGGATGCTTGCCTATTCTTCGATTGCCCATGTAGGATACGCCTCTCTTGGAATTTTGTCTGGTGATTATTTAGGTTATGGTTTTATTATCTTTTATATGCTTGTTTACCTTTTTACCACTATTGGAGTGTTTGGACTTTTAATTTATCTATCCAGGCTTAAAAGGGAATATCTTGAGATTCCTTCAATGGCTGGGGTAAGTAAGAGCCTACCCTTGGTGTCCTTTCTTGTGCTTATTCTTTTCTTCTCTCTTGCTGGAGTTCCACCAACAGCAGGTTTTATGGCTAAATTTTACATTTTCATTACGCTTCTAAAAGGAAACTTGATATGGGTAGCTATCCTCTCTCTTTTATTTTCAGTAATCGGGGCCTATCCTTACTTGAGAGTCATCAAAGTTATTTATATGGATAGCCCTCCTTATGAAGTTGAGAGAGGGGAATATGCAGTTTCTCTCTTTGCTCCTATAATTCTCTCAGTTTTAGTTGTGATTTTATGGGGAATTTATCCCAAACCTGCTGTGGATTTTATTCAAAGGACTCTTTATTTATATATGAGTATGTTACTTTTTCATTTTTAAAAGAAAATTAAAAGCAATGATGAGAAATTTGATAAAAAAATGGAAAAAAAACAAGTTAAATAAAAAAAATCCTATATTGTTGCCGATTTTTAGGTTTGACTTTTTAACTGAATTTTTATAATCTTTTGAACTGAAAATAATCCTAAGGTGAGGAGGTGCATGATGTCAGAGCTTTATTTTAAGAGGCCTATGCCTCATGGAGGGAAGCTTGTTGAGCGAGTGATTACTGACAGAAAAATAGCTAGGAAATTTCTTGAGTCTTGCACGAGAA
This sequence comes from Caldimicrobium thiodismutans, assembly GCA_002877875.1. GTDB lineage: Bacteria > Desulfobacterota > Thermodesulfobacteria > Thermodesulfobacteriales > Thermodesulfobacteriaceae > Caldimicrobium > Caldimicrobium thiodismutans_A. The sequence goes on along the minus strand of PNIE01000022.1, from coordinate 4,257 downwards.
CAAAGTGTCCTGTTTATGACATTAAGCCAACGCTTCATTACAAGAGAGGAGTCCCAGTAAGGAATGTATATCGTGAAATTATGTCGGTTTGTTATGGATTTTTTAGTCCAGTTGAGGGATCGATGACTTCTGCTGAGCTTGAGAGTGTTCTTTCAAAGAGAAGGCTACTTTCTGGGTGGGTATTTCCCTATCCTATTCTTTTCGATATTTCCAAGGAAGACTATAAGGCTTTAGGTGTTAGTGAAGGCGATAGATTGATTATTAGGTTAAAAGGTAAACCCTTTGCTATTCTTGATATTGAAGAGATATATGAGATTGATCCTGAGGAGCTAGCAAATAGGACTTTTGGTTCGCCTGAGACAAATCCTGAGGTTGTGAGGGAAAAATTTGATGATAAGCATCCTGGGTGGGTAATTTACAGATCTCATAATCCTATTATCCTCGCTGGAAAGTATACTATCATTAATGAGCCAATTTTTAAACCACCTTTTGACAGATTTTGGTTGCCTCCCAGAAAGTGTAGAGAGGTTATGGAGCAGAAGGGTTGGAGAACAGCCATAGCTCATCAGACAAGGAATGTACCGCATGTTGGTCACGAATTTCTTATGAAGAATGCGGCTTATACTGGAGATGTTGAGCCTTGTCATGGAATTCTTGTAAATGCGATCATTGGTGTTAAGAGAAGGGGAGATTATCCAGATGAAGCCATTTTAGAGGCTCATGAGGCTGTCCATAAGGCTGGCTACATAAAGCCAGAGAGGCATATGGTGACGTATACGCTTTGGGATATGAGATATGGTAATCCTCTTGAGAGTTTACTCCATGGGATTATTCGTCAGAATATGGGTTGTACTCATCACATGTTTGGTCGCGACCATGCTGCTGTGGGCGAGTATTATGATAAATTTGCAACCCAGATTCTTTGGCTTAAGGGAATTCCAAGTTATGGATTTGATAAGCCTGTAAATGAGGTGGAAGGTGGTCTTTTAATTAGACCACAGAATATGAGAGAATTTTGGTATTGTCCTGTTTGTAAAGAGATGGCTTATAGCGAAAACTGCAATCACAGTAAAGAAAAGGAAAAGCTTTCAGGCTCGTTAATAAGAGGTCTTGTAGCTGAAGGAGTTCAGCCGCCTGTTGTTATCATGAGGCCTGAGGTCTTTAAAGTGGTGGTTAAGTGGTGGAAGAAATTTGGTTATCCCTTTGTAAATGAAAAGTATGTGCAATGGAAAGAGGAAGAGCTTGAGGTTGATCTTCCTGATCTTGATTAATCAAAGAATATAAAAAAGGAGGTGTTGACATGGAATATATACTTGAAGTTTTTCTTGATGACTACAGATTAAGTAAGATCAAGGGTTCTCCTGTAGAGAATCAGATTGAAGCGGTTTTTGGTGGAGAATTAAAGGTTCTAAGAGTAAAGGTTGGTGAAGAGCTAAAAAATGAGATATTAAAGGCTTTTGAGACAGCTCGAATTGATTCTCGTGCTTGCATTACAGATACGCCTGTGGCTTTTAAGAGGGCACTTTTTGAGGAAATAGCTAAACAAAAGAGTTTGGGTGAGGGGGTTGTTAAAGCTGTGTTAGCTAGAATTGAGGAAATTAAAGAACTTGCAGCTAAGGAGTCTGAATATCTTCCTCCGCCAGATATTGAAACTGATTAATTTTATTAAATACAAATAAAAAGGAGGTGGAACTATGCCAAGTTATGTGAACCCTGAGAAGTGTGATGGATGTAAGGGTGGTGATAGGACAGTTTGTATGTACATTTGTCCTAATGACCTTATGATTCTTGACCCTGAGGCTATGAGAGCTTATAACCAAGAACCTGAGCAGTGTTGGGAGTGTTATTCTTGCGTTAAGAGTTGTCCGCAGGGAGCTATTTCAGTAAGACATTATGCTGACTTTGCTCCACTTAATGGAACTTGTCAACCAATGAGAGGTACAACGGACATTATGTGGACTATTAAGTTCAGAAACGGTGTAGTTGTTAGGTTTAAGTATCCTATTAGAACTACACCTGAAGGTTCTGCTGATCCTACACTTGGTAAACCTGATCCAGATCCATCTTTAATTAACAATAACCAACTTTTTACTCAGGTTGCAGAGGGTAAGCAGCCTGCAAAGCCTGAGGCTGTTTTGAATAAGGTTTTTCCTTGCATTGATAAGAAAATGACTATTTAAAAAAAAATAAAAGGAGGTGAAGGCTATGCCTAAGATTTGGAGCTATAATTCTGGATTACCTTGTGCTGAGCCTGAAATTGTTGAAAAAGAAACAGATATTTTAATTGTTGGTGGTGGAATGGCTGCTTGTGGTGCTGCTGTTGAGGCTGTTCGCTGGGCTAAGCCGCATGGATTAAGAATCCTTCTTTGTGATAAGGCTGCTATGGAAAGATCTGGTGCTGTAGCTATGGGGCTTTCTGCGATTAATACTTATATTGGAGAGAACAAGCCTGATGATTATGTTAGGATGGTTAGATGTGACCTTATGGGAATTGTAAGGGAGGACCTTTCCTTTGATGTTGGAAGGCATGTAGATGATACAGTACATTGCTTTGAAGAGTGGGGTCTTCCTATATGGAAGCAGGATCCCAATACAGGGAAAACTTTAGATGGTGCTGAGGCAAAAGCCAGAGGATTAACCCTTAAGGGAGGAGCTAAACCTGTTCGTTCTGGACGTTGGCAGATCATGATTAATGGAGAGTCCTATAAAGTTATTGTAGCAGAGGCTGCCAAAAATGCCCTTGCTGGCTATGATAAGGCAGAAATTATTGAAAGATGTTTTATTGTAAGACCACTCCTTGATGCCAATGAAAAGAATAGATGTGCCGGTGCTGTTGGTTTTTCAGTAAGGGAAAATAAAATCTTTATAATTAAGGCCAATACTACTTTACTTACCACTGGTGGTGCGGTCAATGTGTTTCGTCCAAGATCTATCGATGAGGGTAAGGGTAGGACTTGGTATCCCGTTTGGAACCCAGGTTCTGGATATGCCATGTGTGCTATGAGTGGAGCTAAACTTGTTCTTATGGAGAACAGATTTGTGCCTGCAAGATTTAAAGATGGTTATGGACCAGTTGGAGCTTGGTTCTTGCTTTTTAAAGCCCGTGCTACTAATGCCTTTGATGAGGATTATGTAGCCAAACATAAGGATGAACTTAAGAAGTTTGCACCCTATAGTGAGGCTTCTGTTGTTGGAACTTGTTTGAGAAACCATGCAATGCTTATTGAAATGAAGGAAGGAAGAGGCCCAATTTTTATGCACACTGAATGGGCTCTGCAAGAAGCAGAAAAGAAAATGGATAAGAAGGAGTTTAAGCATCTTATTGCTGAAGCTTGGGAAGACTTCCTTGATATGTGTGTAACCCAGGCTGGACTTTGGGCATGCTTAAATATTGAACCTGAAAAGAAAGCCTCCGAGATTATGCCTACTGAGCCTTACTTCCTTGGATCACATGCTGGGTGTGCTGGAGCTTGGTGTTGTGGTCCAGATGAAGACTGGGTTCCTGAGGAATATAAGAAACCTTGGAATGAGATTGGTCGCTACAACAGAATGACCACCGTTAAAGGGCTTTTCTGTGCTGGTGATACTGTGGGAGCTAGTGGACACAAATTTTCCTCTGGGGCACATGTTGAAGGAAGAATAGCTGCTAAAGCTATGGTTAAGTTCTGCTTGGATCATAAAGATTACAAGCCTGCAATAAAAGAGACTCCAGAAGAGCTCAAGAAAGAGGTATATGGACCTTGGTATAGATTTGAACAATACAAGACTGCGACGACAGCTTATGAAGTAAATCCAAATTATCTCATTCCACGTCATATTCAGGCAAGGCTTATGAAACTAATGGATGAATATGTGGCTGGTACTTCAACTTATTATATGACTAACAAGGTTATGCTTGAAAGAGGTCTTGAACTCTTAAGAATGCTTAAAGAGGACATGGAACTTGCTGCTGCTAGAGATCTTCATGAGCTTATGAGAGCATGGGAAAACAGACACAGAGTTTGGACGGCTGAGGCTCACCTCCTACATATACTCTTTAGAGAAGAGACAAGATATCCTGGATATTTCTATAGAAGTGATTTTATGAATATTGATGATAATAATTGGAGATGCTTCACCCTTTCTAGATGGGATCCTGAGACCAAGCAATGGACTCTTGAGACATATCCTTATGTCCAGATAATTCCTGATCCTCTTGGACCCTAATAATCCTTAATATGGAGAGGGGGGGGAAAAACCCCCCCCTTTTTTTTTTTT
>PNIE01000090.1 GCA_002877875.1 Caldimicrobium thiodismutans | reverse complement strand
GGACTCTTATAGGAATGTTTAAATAAAGCACGAATTTTTGACATAACTTAATTTTATTTAATATTTTTAAAATTAAAAGATCTAAGTAGAAATATTAAAAAACCCTTTAAATAGACATGGAGCTTTATTATTGAAGAAAGATCATAAATAGAAAGTTTCAAAAATTTTTTTAAAAATTTTTAGGTTAGATGTAGAAAACCATGTTCAAAACTCTAAATTTTTTGAACAGAAAAATTGAGGATAAATTAAAAGAGATTTTTACCCAAAATAACCTCCATTTTTTTGAAAAAAAAAATTAAGAATATTATTAAGAATTATTAAGTTGATAGCAAAATTGGATGATGCACCTCTGTGAGCTACAAAAATAAATCATAAATTCTTCCAGGTCTCTAAGAGTTTTTCGTAGAGGCTTTCTCCCGTATCTTTTTCAGAAACGCTTAGTTCAATAATTTTAACCCCTTTAGCAGAATAATATTCAAGAAGAGGAAGATTTTCTTCTCTGAACCATTTCAATTTTTTAAAGACTAATTCTTCAAGATCATCTGTTCTCTCTTTTCTATCCATAGCAGGATCAGTTTTTAAACGCAAAAAGAGAGTCCTTTCATCTATTTTTAAATAAATAACCCCTTCCATTTCAATAAAATTAGGGAGTTTTTCTGCTTGGTATAAGTTTCTTGGAAGGCCGTTTAGAAGAAGAAGATCTTCCTTCTTAAAAGATACTTGAGTTAAAAAAGAGTTTAATAAGTGTTCTGCTAAGTAAAATTCTTCAGGCTTTAGGAGTCTCCCTTCTTTAAGAATATCCATAATAAGCTTTCTATCTTCTTCTTCAAAAGGGATTAGTCCTTGGGCTACTTTTCTTAAATTTTCTCCAAAATCAAAATGATGGATCTTCTTTCCAAAAAGCCTTCTTTTCTCTAATTCCCAACCAAGAGGAGTTTTTCCTGCTCCTGTTGGCCCAAGGAGAAGAAGGGCCCTAATCGGGAAGGATAGCATGGATGAAAGCCTTTTTGTCAAAGGGGAGTAGATCGTCAGGCTTTTCACCAAGACCTATAAAAAGAATAGGAAGCTTAAATTTATGAGAAACAGAAAGGGCAATTCCACCCTTAGCAGTGCCATCCATTTTGGTTATTATTAGAGCATCAATAGGTATAGCTTTGGAAAAATGTTCTGCCTGGGAGAGGGCATTTTGACCCGTTGTAGCATCAAGGACTAAGATATTAACACGGTTTTCTTTAGGAATAAGTTTATCCATAACGCGATGCATCTTCTTAAGCTCTTCAATGAGGTTGTATTTGGTGTGAAGCCTTCCTGCAGTATCAATAAGTACAAGATCTTTTTTATCTTTAATAGCTTTATCAAGACCTTGATAAATCACAGCAGAAGGATCAGTCCCCTCTTTTTGATGAAAGACTTCAACCCCTACTTTTTCTCCCCACATCTTCAATTGATCAATAGCTGCAGCTCTAAAGGTATCCCCAGCAATAAGAAGAATTTCTTTTCCTTCATCTTTATAGCGTTTAGCAAGTTTTGCGATAGTTGTGGTTTTTCCAACGCCATTTACCCCAAGAAAGAAAAGAACCGCAGGTTGGCCTGAGGGTGGAAAGGGCTTTTCATATTCTATTAAAAGTTCCATCATCTGTTCTTTTAATTGTCTTTTAAGCTCTTTGGTAGTTAAGGGATCTCCTTTAAGGACTTTATTTTTGAAAGGCTCAAGAAGATAGAGAGTAGTTTCTACTCCTAGATCAGCCAAAATAAGTTTTTCTTCAAGCTCATCAAGGAGGTTAAGATCAACCAATTTATCAACTTCAAAGACTTCACTTAAAACAGAAGAGAGTTTCTCCTTGGTCTTAGAAAGACCTTCTTTGAAGCGTTCAAAAAGACTTTTTTTATCTTTGGGTTTTAGGGATTCGGAAGAAGACTCTTCTTTCTGGGAAGGGCTTTCTTTTTCTCTTTTTGAAAAAAACTTTTTGAACACTAGTTAAAGCCTTTTCAGGACCAGCTTACGGAGGGGGAGGGATTCGAACCCCCGGAGGGAGAGCAAGCTCCCTCAACGGCTTTCAAGGCCGCCCCCTTCGTCCACTCGGGCACCCCTCCACTTAATGTAAATTATAAAACATTTTTACCAATAGACAACGGAGGGTGTTTTTCAAGGGAGAGTTGTTTTTTTTGAAAAGGAGATTATCTTAGTAAAAAGACTTTAAAAAGAGGAATAAAGGGTGAAAAAGCTTCTCTGGTTTTTCATTTTACTTCTTGTACTTTTCCTTGATTTCCAAGGTAGTTTAAAAGCAGAGACTATTAAAAGGGTTTTGATTCTACCCTTTGAGATTTACTCTCAACAAGACTTAAGTTATCTTAAGAAAGCCATTCCTGAAATGCTTACAAGCAGACTTTTTTCTCCTGATAAAATTCAAGTTATTGATCCCGAGGTAGTTGAAGAGGAATTAAAGGGATATTCTAAGATAGATAAAAAGTTGGCAGAGACCTTTGGACAAAAATTATCCGCAGATTATGTAATCTTTGGGAGTGTTACTGTGGCAGGAGAGGTGGTAAGTATTGATGCTCAGATTATGGATTTAAAAGGAGAAAAAAAGCCTGCCCAATTTTTTCAAGAGATAAAAGGGCTATCTGATCTCATTCCTCAGCTAACTCGCTTTGCTAAGAAATCTAAGAATTATATCGAGGGGAAAGAAGAGGATTTTTATAAGGAGGATCTCTCCCTTGCTATGGCCGGGCCCTACTATATTCCAGGAAGGGCCCATCCAGAGAGAGGATATTTCGGATATATTCCCTATCCTGGTAGGCAACCTGTAGAAGAACCACCTGTTGAAAGAGCTAAACCTAGGTTTAGTGATCCTGAGGATCCCATTTACGAAAGTGGATTATCCAAAAATCTAGTTATAGATCTTTCAGGAAATAAACCAAGAGTAGGGTTTGCTAAATCAGAGGAGGAAAAGGCAAAGGGCAATCAAACCCAAGCCCCACCCCCTTATCTCTATTATTATCCTCCTCAACCATACTATAATTATTCCCCTCCTCCCTATTATTATTTCTCTTCAAAGCCTCAACAAGAAGAAGGGCTTTTTTCTAAGATGAAAAGATGGATTTGGCCCTTTGGGGAGGAAGAAGCCCGTCCGGTGTATCCTCAGCCCATTTATCCCCAGCCAGTTCCAGTTTATCCCCAGGCAGGCCCTCAAGTTCCTTCACCCTCCCAACCCCATAAAGCAAACCAACCTACCAATCTATCCACCCCTCAGATGCAAACTCCTATTCCACCCACTTCTTCCCAACCAAACCTAGCTCCATCACCCCAACCCATACCAAACCCTCCTTCCTCAGCTACCTCATCAACCTCTGCCAACAATCCCTGGCGCTGGGAATAAATTTTTCCCTTAAAACAACCTTAGCTTTTCTCATAAAAAAGCTTCGAGGTAAAGTGGAAAGACCGCACCTTCTAGATACTTGTTAAGTTTTTGGGACAGAGGCAACGAAAGTCTGGAATTTTAGGAAAAGTCAAAAGTGCTTGCTAGAGAGTAGCTTGAAATTGGGAAGAAGGGTTAACAGGTTAAATGAAAGGCTCCTGCTAAGGAGACCCCTTCTGAAAGTAGTTCATTAAAACGCTTTACAGCCTTTTCTGTAGGATAGGCCTCAAAGATAATATTTAGCACCTCAGCCTTTTCCTTAACCTTAGGATCAATCCTCATAACGCCACTTGCACCAGTTCCTACGATTAAGTATTTTGGTTTAAAAGAAAAAACCTCTTCCAAATCTTCTACTTGAAGATAGTGCCCTTCTTTCCTCCACCAATTAGCAAGAACTCTCTCTTCTTTTGAGGAAATTAGAATAATTAGATCTTTAGTATAGGATTTTCCTTTATAGGTTAGGGTTCCAAAGGAATAGTGGGTTATCATTTTTAAGCAGCAAGACTTAGGACTTCCTCACGCTTCAAAGCCTCAGTTCTATAGTGGGTAATAAGGGCATCTATGAATTCATCCAGGTCACCGTCAAGGACCTCGGGAAGATTATAAACAGTAAGACCAATTCTATGATCCGTTACTCTGTTTTGAGGGAAATTATAGGTTCTAATTTTTTCACTTCTCTCTCCTGTTCCGACCTGAGCTTTTCTTTCCTTCTGGAGTTTTTCTATTTGCTCTCTTTGGGCAAGCTCATAGAGTTTGGCCCTTAAAATTTTTAGAGCTGTAGCTTTATTTTGATGTTGGCTTCTTTCATTTTGACAGGTAACTACAATCCCTGTGGGAAGATGGGTGATACGCACAGCACTTTCAGTTTTATTTACATGTTGTCCACCATGCCCACTTGCTCTCATAGTTTCAATTTTTAAATCTTCAGGCCTAATTTCAACTTCAACTTCATCAACCTCTGGCAATACTGCTACAGTAGCTGTGGAGGTATGAATTCTACCTCCAGACTCAGTCACAGGCACTCTTTGAACTCTATGGACTCCACTTTCAAATTTCAGTCTGCTATAAGCCCCTTTTCCATCAATTCTTGCTATAACCTCTTTAAAGCCTCTAAGCCCTGTTTCATTGGCATCAAGGATTTCAAATTTCCATCCCTTTCTTTCTGCATACCGTTGATACATTCTAAGAAGCTCTGCGGCAAAAAGGGCAGCCTCTTCACCTCCAGCCCCAGCCCTTATTTCTAAAATGACACTCTTTTCATCATTAGGATCTTTTGGAAGAAGCATTAAAGGAAGTATTTTTTCTAGATCTTCAACTTTGTTCTCAAGAAGCTTTATTTCCTCTTTAGCCAGAGCCCGTAAATCTTCATCCTTTTCTTCTTCAAGAAGTTTTTTATTTTCTTCTATTTCTTTGAGGGCTTTTTTGTATTCCTGAAAAGTTTTAACTATTTCTTCAAGGGAAGAAAGTTCTTTAGCGAGTTTAGCATAAATATCTGGATCAGACATAATTTGAGGATCTGAGAGTTTATTAGAGAGCTCTTCAAAACGCTCTTCAAGAGCCTGAAGTTTTGTTAAATAAAAACTAGAAAGTCCCATATTTTCTTAAGATTTCTCTTGGTTACTCTTCTTCTTATAAAAATCTGCATATTTTTTCATAAATTTTTCTATCTTTCCTTCAGTATCAACAAAACGCGCCTCCCCAGTAAAAAAGGGATGACAATTAGAGCAAACCTCAACTCTTAACTCCTTTTTGGTGGCACCAACCCTGATCTCATTTCCACAGGCACATCTGATTATGGCATCTTCATAATAGGGAGGATGAATATTCTTTTTCATAATAAACCCTCTCCTCTGGAATTTTTCCTTTAAAATAACCCTCTTTTTCAGAAATTCAAGTCAGTGTATCTTTTTAAAAGTAATTTAAAAGTAATCTATCTGAGAATCTCCCTTTAATCATCTTCTTAGGGGGCTTATTATAAATTCTCTCTTTATTTTAAAGAGCTCAAAAGGAGATAGAAAATTCCTCTGCAGATACTAAATTTGTGACCATACCCCCCCTTTTAGAGGATTGAAAATCAAGGGTTTGAAAGTATGGCTGAAACATCCTATTTCCTGTAAATTAAACATGGTGTCAAATGGCCACAAAAATGACATAAATCATAATCTGACTGGCTTAAGAATTTAGTGAAAGAAATTCAACCTTTACCGAATTTTGCCAAAAATGCCTTTTTCTTGACAAAAAGGAATAACCCTATAAATTTAAAAGTTAAGTGATCACTAACATAAAATAAAGGAAGGAGAAGATGACTAAAAAGCGGATAGGTGTTTACCTTCTTGTAGTTCTAATTTTCATTTTTCTTTCTCTTTTTGGTTATTTTATTTGGAAGAGATATCATTTTGCTGTGACTGATGCAGTTTTTGTTCAGGCAGATAGAATAGTGTACGTAAGTTTTCCAAAGATCAATGGGAAACTGGTCAAATTATATAAAAAGGAGGGGGATCAAGTAAAAGAAGGGGAGCTTATTGCGGAAATAGAGCCTTTCGATTATGAAAAAAAAGTATTACAACTTGAAGAGACAGTAAAAGAGATCTCCTCTCAAAGAGCCTCTCTTTTGGATTCAAAAGTAAAACTTGAAAGAGAGATATTCCTTAAGGTTGATCAGATTGAGAAGCAACTTGAGTCTCTTCAGGCAAAGAAAAAGGCCCAACTTGAAAGGATTGAGGCTTTAAAGGCCAGGCTTAATTTTGTTAGAAAGGATAGACTTAGACTAGAAAATCTCTATAAAGAAGGGCTTATTTCTGAGCAAAGTCTTGAGGCTAAGGAAACAGAAGAAAAAGAATTAGCTCATCAACTATCTGCAGAAAGGGAGGTTTTAAATTCTATTGAAAGAGAAATTAAAGCCCTAGAGAAAAGTCGCTCAATAGTGGAAAATGAAAAATTTGCTGTCAAAAGCTTAGCTTCCCAAATAAAGGCTTTAGAACATAAGGAAAAGGGGCTCTTGAATCAGAGAGAAGAGGCAGAACTTTATTATAGTTATACCAAGCTTAAGAGTCCAGTTTCAGGGTTAATTGCTAAAAAGTTTCACTCAGAAGGAGATGTAATTACTCCAGGAGAGCCTATATATGCTCTTGTTGATCCTCAAACCTTTTATATCCTTGTTCTCCTTGAAGAGACCAAACTTAAGGGAATTAAAAAAGGAGCCTATACTAAAATAACCCTTGATGCTTATCCAGGAAAGGTTTGGGAAGGAGAAGTAGAGGAAATACTACCTGCCTCAGCAGCAACCTTTGCGCTTGTCCCTCGAGATATTTCTGCTGGGGAATTTACCAAACTTGCCCAAAGAATCCCGATTAAAGTAAAAATCACTAAGGGAGACAGAAGTATTTTAAGAGTAGGACTTAGTGGAAAGGTTGAAATAAAAAGAGATTATTAAAAGCCATGGATTTTGATCTCTTTCATCAAACTCTTTCAAAAGTTGAGAGGGTTTTAATTACTATCATAGTGATGATAGGTTTTTTTATGGCCATCCTTGATACCACTATTGTGGATATTGTGGTACCTAAAATGATGGGGCCTTTATCAACGGATCTTTACGGAATTCAGTGGGTTATAACTAGTTATATGATGGCAGCTGCTACAGGTCTTCTTTTTACAGAAAACTTTGCAAGATACATAGGGTATCCCTATACCTTTATAACAGGCCTTGGAATTTTTACCTTTTCAAGTTTTTTCTGTGGAACAGCCCAAAATCTTCCTCAAATGATTTTTTTTAGAGTTTTGCAGGGAATAGGTGAGGCCTTTATTGCTGCTTCAGCTCAAACTATTCTCATTGCCTCTTATCCCCCTGAAAAAAGAGGTCTTGCTATGGGAATTTTTGGCCTTGGGGTAAGTTTTGCTCCTGCTTTAGGGCCAACCCTTGGTGGATTTATCACAGAGCATTTGAGCTGGCGGTGGGTTTTCTTCGTTAATATCCCTGTAGGTATTTTTAATTTCATAGCTGCTCTCCTTTATCTTCCCAGAGAACTCGGAAGATCCAAAGTTTTTCAATTTAATTACCTAAGTTATCTCTTTATTGCGATTGCCACTGTATCCCTCTTAGTTATGCTTTCCAAGGGGCAACAACTCGGCTGGTTTCAATCAGACCTAATTTTAACCCTTCTTTTTGTGAGTCTTATAGGCTTTACCCTTTATTTTTTAAGTGAACTTCTTTCTAAAAAGCCTTTACTCAACCTTGCTATTTACAAAATACCTGAGTTTGGTTTTTCTATGGGAATGCACTTTTTTACCCTCGGATTTGGGATGTATCAAATTTTTTATCTTTTACCTCTCTATTATGAAAATTTGAAGGGGCTTACCACTTTTCAGGCAGGGCTTCACATTCTTGTTTTTGCATGCTTTATAGGAACCTTTAGTGTAATTTCAGGCTATCTTTCTGATCGTCTGGCTCCAGGCCGTATCCTAATGGTAAGTTCCCTTTTATTCATTTTTACAAGTTTTTATCTTATTCCCCAGCTTAACTACTATACCCCAGCTTGGAAAGCCTCACTTCTTTGCATCCCCCTTGGAATCTCTATGGGAACTTTCTTTGCACCCTTAACAGCAATTTCTTTAAAGAAACTTGGACCGTTGACAGGGCTAGGAATAGTTCTTATGCACTATCAAAGATTTGTGGGAGGATCCTTTGGAACTGCCCTTGCAACAATTAATCTAGAGTATTATACCAATAAAAATTTTTTAAGAATCAATGAGCTACAAAATTATGAAGTGGTTAAAAGCTTTTTACAGGAGAGGTTATTTTTAGCAAATAAGTTTTTTCCAACTGAACTTGCAGAAAAAAAAGTTCAAGCTCTTCTTTACAAAGCCCAATACATTCAGGCCTTAAGTTGGGGTTTTCAAAACACCTTTAAAGCCGTTGCCTTATGGGGAATACTTGGTTTCCTCTTTCTTTTGGCACTTTTTCTCTATAGATCAAGAGGTTTTATTAAACTTAAAGTTCTGCTAAGAAAATTTAGATAAGTTCAGGATACCTAAGAAAATAATTATAAAGGTTTTTAATAAAAGATTAATTAAATTCTCCTTTTAAAGGGAGAGACTTGCTTTTTTAAGAAATCAATGAGCCCCTTTTAAAAATTTATAGGCATGTTCATAAATTTTTACAGCGCAGTATTCACCACACATAGAACAAGCCTTACTTCTTGAGATACCTCCTTCCAAGCGGTATTTTCTTGCTTTTTCTGGATCGAGGGAGAGTTCAATTTGGCGTTCCCAATCAAGTTGGGCTCTTGCTTTTGCCATCTCAAGATCCCATTCCCAAGCTCCTTTAACACCCTTCACAAGATCTGCCACATGAGCAGCAATTTTTGAGGCAATGAGTCCCTCTTTTACATCCTCAAGAGTGGGAAGCCTTAAGTGTTCAGCTGGGGTTAGATAGCAGAGAAAATCAGCTCCAGCACTGGCTGCCATGGCTCCACCAATGGCACCTACTATATGATCATAACCAGGAGCTATATCGGTGGGTAGAGGCCCAAGCACATAAAAAGGGGCATTATAGCAAAGTTTTTTCTGAAGCTTCACATTAGCCTCAATCTGATCAAGGGGAACATGTCCTGGCCCTTCAATCATAACCTGAACTCCTCTTTCCCAAGCCCTAAGAGTTAACTCTCCAAGAATAATCAATTCTTGGATTTGAGGCCCATCGGTAGCATCTGCAATACAGCCAGGTCTTATTCCATCACCAAGAGAAAGGGTCACATCGTAAGCCTCAGCTATATCAAGGAGTTCATCAAAGTGTTCATAAAGGGGATTTTCTTTGTTATTATAAACCATCCATTCAACTATAAAGGATCCACCTCTTGATACTACTCCAAGAATTCTCTCTTTATTTTTGAGCCTTTCCAAAGTGTGCTTAGTTATTCCACAATGAACCGTCATAAAGTCAACGCCATCTTCAGCATGGCGCTGAATAACTTCAAAGATTTCAGAGACAGTCATCTCAACGATAGATTTTTTATGTTTTTCTACAGCCTCAAGGGCAGCCTGATATATTGGCACTGTTCCAAGGGGGACAGGACAGGCTTCTCGAATGGCCTTTTTTATCTCATCAAGAGGACCACCTGTTGAGAGATCCATCACTGTATCTGTCCCATACCTAAGGGCTATCTCAATTTTTTTAAGTTCTTCCTCAAGAAGGGGACGGTCCTTGGATGTTCCAATATTCACATTTACTTTGGTTTTTAAGCCCTTACCAATAGCACATAGCTTAGCTACGGATGATTTTTTGTTCTTACAAATTACAATCTCACCTTTGGCTAACCCCTCCCTTATATATTCAGGAGGAACACCTTCCTTTTCAGCACAAATCCTCATCTCCTCTGTAATTATACCCTTTTCTGCTAGCTTCTTTAAAGTATCAGCCATCTCAAATCACTCCTAACTTTAATAATTTTAATTTTAAATTTAAAATTAATCTGTCATATTTTAGATGATAAGCCTATGGGAAAAAAAGCACAATTTAGTATAATGAGAAAGTCATGTTTAAAGAATATTTACTTTCCCTTATTTTGGCCTTTCTTCTTGCTCTTCCCATTGCTTATCTTTTTGTAAGGCTTAAATTGCCACCTCTTACAGGGTTTCTATTAGCAGGACTTCTGGCAGGTCCTTCTGGTTTTTCTTTGGTAAAGGATCTTAATTTAATAAGGGACCTTGCTGAACTTGGGGTCATTTTTCTTATGTTTCTTCTGGGAATTGAGTTTTCAATAAAGAAGCTTCTTAGCTATAGGAAAGAGGTCCTTCTTGGGGGTTTTTTGCAGGTGGTGATGACTACCCTTTTCATAGGGGTAGTTGCTTCTCATTTTCTTTCGGTGTCCTTTGCTCAAGCCCTCTTCTATGGAGTCCTTGTTGCCTTTAGCAGTACAGCCGTAGTTCTTAAACTTCTTATGGAAAGAGGGGAATTAAATAGTCCCTATGGAAGATATATTTTTGGGATTCTTATTTTTCAGGACTTATCTGTAATTCTAGTTATGCTAATGCTTCCTCTTCTTTCGGGGAAGGAAATATCTCTTCAATACCTCCTTTTTACGCTTATTAAATCATTTTTAATTTTAGCAGGAATCTTTTTGATAGGTTTCAAAGGAATACCTCTTTTTCTTGATTTAATTATGAAAACGAGAAATAGAGAAATTTTTTTAATTAGTATTTTTATTATATCCTTGGGAACGGCCTACCTTGGACATGAACTTGGACTTTCAATGGCTTTAGGAGCTTTCCTTGCAGGGCTAATTATCTCTGAATCTGACTATGCCTATCAAATAATGGCAGAAATAAAACCTTTAAAAGAATTATTCATGGCACTTTTTTTTATTTCTGTGGGGATGCTCCTTCACCCAAGACTCCTTTTTGAAAATCCCTTTCTTACCCTATCCATCTTTGCAATCATTTTTGTTGCCAAAGTTTTGATAGCCTTTGGAGTTGTTTTACTTTTAAGTAAAAGCCCAAGGATTTCTCTCCTCTCAGCCCTTTATTTGTTTCAAATAGGAGAATTCTCCTTCGTGCTTGCCCTTGAGGGCGCTAAACGTAATCTTTTTTCTTCGGCAAACTTTTATCAAATATTTATAGGGACTTCAATTTTAACCCTAGTAGCTACACCCTTTGTTGTCTCCGGAGTGCAGCGCTTTTCTGATGGTATATTGAGGCTTTTTTCTCCCAAAAGAATAAGCCTTCTAAAAAGGAGGAGAGAAAAAAGAGAAGAGCGCTTTGTCGAACATACCGTGGTTGTGGGTTTTGGAATATGTGGAAAAAATGTGGTTTATGGTTTAAAACTTCTCAAGATTCCTTATGTGATACTCGAACTTAATCCCTATACAGTTAAAAAATATAAAAGAAAAGGAGAACCAATTTATTTTGCCGATGCAACTAATCCAGAGATTTTAAAAAAGTTTGGCATAGAGAGGGCAAAAGCCCTCGTTATCACTATAAGTGATACCCTTGCTGCAAGAAAAATCATTCAAATTGCAAAAGCACTTAATCCTGAACTTTATGTTATTACAAGAACTCAATTTGTAGCTGAGATTGAAGAATTGTTAGATCTTGGAGCTGATGAAGTAATTCCTGAAGAATTTGAGGCCTCTATTGAGCTTTTTACCAAAGTTCTTAAATACTATCGAGTTCCTAAAAATCTTATCTTAGAGCTTGTTGAAGAAGTGAGAAGCGGACATTATCAGGTTCTTAGAAAAGAGGATCAGAGTTTTATTAAAGAGGGTATCTCCTCTGACTGGTTGAAGGCTTTAAATTTTGAAACCTATTTTATTAAAAAAGGAAGTCTCCTTAAAGGGCTAAGTATCAAAAGACTTGATTTAAGAGCTAAAACAGGAGTTACGATTCTGGCTATAAAAAGAGGAGAAGACCTTATTATAAATCCCTCTCCTGATTTTATTTTAGAGGAAGAGGATCTTTTAATCTTAATAGGTGATAAGAAAAATTTAAGAAAGGCTTTTGAATATTTGGAAGAGCCTCTTGAGGCCCTCTACTGACCAATAAAATTTTTCCTTCTTAAATTATCTTTAAGCTGTAAACCTTTAAAATCAGAAGTTAAAATTCATTACCTTTTGATCCTATTATTGATAGGTTCATTAATAGGAGTTCTAATAAATTTTGTGCAGAGTTTTTTAGAATGAATTAAAGAGGAATAGCCGGAAAAGAGGCAAAAGCTTAAAGAATTCTCTAAAAATAGTGATCTCTGAAGACTATTTTTGAGGTATATCCTGATTTAAAGGAAAAGAGATGGGAGAAGAAAGTCTAAAAGCTTGTGGAAAAATTTTTCAATAGTTTTAATTATTATATTAAACACTCTCTTAAGGGGGTTAGCTATGAAAAGGTTAATTAGTTTTGCTATTTCTTCTATCTTATTCCTTTCTCCAGGAATTTTATACAGTAGTAAAAAAGAGGGAGTTAAAGAGTTTAAAGGAGCTGGAATTGGGAAAGAAGTTAGTGGAGAGGCTAAAACCCTAAAAGGTGAAAAGGGTAAAAAAGATTTTGGAAAAGAGGTGAGTGAGGAAGCCAAAGAAAAGAAAAGAATTGAAGAACATAAAGAAGAGATGAAAGAAAAACAGGAAACCAAAAAGAACAAAAAGGCTCATTAATTTTATAAAGATTTATTAATTTTGAGAAAAAAGATCTGAGAGTAATTCTAAGAATCTAAGATTATTATATCAGTTGCTGGTTATTTAAAGAAAGATAGAAAATTTTGGGAGTTCTTGCGTAGTTGAGTAAATAAATCTATTGTTTTTGTGGAGAGTAATGTAGTTATCCTATCAAAAAGGCCTCTAAAAATATAAGCCTTTTCTAAAACTTTAAGACTAAAATTCTGCCAAAATTTTGGAGGTATTTCCTTTCCAGGGTGATGAAAGATTTTGAGGTGAAGGCCACTTTATTAGAGGGTGAAGGTTTTAGCGTAGGGAGAGTTTTTTTCTAAAGAGGAAGAGTTAGAGAAATTCGTTGCTGATCTTGGGGTTATTTTTGTGAGAGTTATTTTAGATGAGGTTGAAAGGAGGCTAAAAAAACAACTTGAAGCTCTTATTTAAAGAAGAGCCTTCCTTTATTTTCAATAGAGGGCTTAACCAGGCAACTTCATAAAAAGTTCCTAAAGTTTCTATCTAAGATAAGGCAGAATAAACCTTTTAGAATTCCTTGAGCAGGCCTCTATCTTAAGAGGTGATTTTCTTCTTAAAAATCTTGACTTTTTTATAAACAAGGAAAAATTTTAAAATATGCTCAAAGAATTTTCTCAAGGAGTAAATCAGAATCTATCCAAAAGAAGTTCTCCTCAAGTCCTTACTAAAAAGGATCTTCTTTCCAAACTCTCTATACTTGCTATTTCTGCAAGATACGACAATTCTTGTAGTAGTTCTGGAGCAAGAAGAGAGAGCCATCCTTATGGTTTAGGTAATACCCATCTAAGTGGAATTTGTCATACCTGGAGTGCAGATGGAAGGTGTATCTCTCTTTTAAAGATTCTTATGACTAATATATGTATCAATGATTGTAAATATTGTGTAAACAGAATAAAAAATGATGTTCCAAGAGCCATTCTTACTCCTGAGGAAATTGCCTATTTAACAGTAGAATTTTACAGAAGAAACTACATTGAGGGGCTTTTTTTGAGTTCAGGAATAATAAAGGACCCTGATTATACTATGGAGCTTATGTTAAGGGCGGTAAAGCTTTTGCGTAAGAAATATTACTTTAATGGCTATATCCATTTAAAACTGATTCCTGGGGCCTCAAGGGAGCTTGTGGCTGAAGCTTTTTTATTGGCAGATAGAGTTAGTTCCAATCTTGAGATTGCTAAGGAAGAAAATTTAAAATGCCTAGCTCCTCAAAAATCTTTTAGCCTTCTTTATACTCCTTTAAGGATTGTAAGGGAACTATATAAAGAGAAAAATTTAAAAACCCCAGCTTCTACTCAACTTATCGTAGGCGCAACCCCTGAGACCGATAAGGATATCCTCTCTCTGGCTAAAGAGCTTTATCAGAAAAAACTGG
The DNA here is from genome assembly GCA_002877875.1 of Caldimicrobium thiodismutans. Taxonomy (GTDB): domain Bacteria; phylum Desulfobacterota; class Thermodesulfobacteria; order Thermodesulfobacteriales; family Thermodesulfobacteriaceae; genus Caldimicrobium; species Caldimicrobium thiodismutans_A. The sequence continues at coordinate 1,189 of PNIE01000090.1, read as the reverse complement.
TAAGAAGGGTATATTATTCAGCCTATATTCCGGTGAATGAAGATAAGGATTTACCTGCTATTAATGAGCCTCCTTTTTTAAGAGAGCATCGTCTCTATCAGGCAGATTGGCTTTTAAGATTCTATGGCTTTTCCTTAGAGGAACTCTTTGCAGAGGAAGAATTCCTTTCTTTGGAAATGGACCCTAAATTGGCTTGGTCCTTAAGAAATCTCCACTTTTTCCCCATTGAGTTAACTAAAGCAGACTATTGGGAATTAGTTAGAGTTCCAGGAATTGGCCCTGTCTCTGCTAAAAAGATTATTCGAGCAAGAAAAGAAGGCCCTTTAACCGAAGAATCCTTGAAAAAATTAGGTATCCCTCTTAAAAGAGCTAAATACTTTATTACTCTTAGAGGAAAACCACTTTTTAAAACTACTAAATTCTCCGAAAAGATTATCAAAAATCAACTTGTTGAAACACAGTTAAACCTTTTTAAAGAATTGAGTGTCTATGCAGATTGTTCTTTATGACGGAACTCCGTTTTCTTTTTTGACCCTTCTTTATGAATATGTCCTTGAAAAAAGAGAAGAGCCCATACCAAAGATTTATAATCTTCTACTTAGAAAGGAAAGGGCTGGCCTTTTTACCAAAGAAATATCTCCCGATTATAATAAAGCTCTAAAACTAAAGGAAATACTTAGAGCTCATTTAGGGGAGCCCTTTTTGAAGAGACTTTACCATTTTTATCTCTGTGATAGCGCCTTTCTGGAAGAAACCCTCATAAAGGGGTTAAGGAGAGCTTTAGAGAATCCTGAGATTGTGTCCCACATCACCGATGAAGACTTTGGTAAACTTGCAAGAGCTGAAAAAGAACTTTTTCGTGAAAGACACCGATGGCTTGGTATGTTAAGATTTATAGAGGTTACTAAAGGAATTCTACTTGCTGTCTATGAACCTAAGTTTAATACTACTCCTCTGCTTACCTCTCATTTTATGAAGAGATTTCCACAAGAAAGATTTATTATTTTTGATAGTCTTAGAAAGATCCTCTTTAGTTATAGAGTCTTTAATGAAAAAGAGATCTTTTTTGGGAGGGTTGAAAACTTTGAGTTTGAAATAGCAGAAAATGATGCTTTTATAGAGCTTTTTAAAACTTATTTTGACAATATTTCTATTCCCGAGAGGAAAAGTCTCAAGAGACAGAGGCAAA
>PNIE01000095.1 GCA_002877875.1 Caldimicrobium thiodismutans | reverse complement strand
CACTTGTTATTGATGAAGAGCTTTGTATTGGCTGCGGAACCTGTGTAGAGCTATGCCCTAATGTTTTTGAGTTAGGCCCTAATGAAAAGGCCTTTGTGAAAAATCAGGAAGGCTGTAAAGAGTGCAATTGCGAAGAGGCCATTAATTCCTGTCCGGTTTCTGCTATTTCCTGGCAAGATTAATTCTTTCATTGACAAAGGCCTCTCTTTGAATTATATTTAAGTTTGATTTTTCAAAGGGAGGTTTTAATGGCTAAAAAAGGGGATAAATGGATTAGACATACTTGGGAATTTGAAACCTCTGAAGATCCCTATGTTATGCAGACAGCTCCCTCAGGTGAAGCTGTTTGTCCAAAATGTAAATCCGTTTTTAAAGACAAAAGATGGTTCATAGATGAAGAACTGGCTGAAGAACTTCTTGAAGCAGAAAATGTCCCCAAGATTCTCTGCCCTGGCTGCAGAAAAGTTCTTGAAAGTTATGCCATGGGTTATCTCTATCTCTCTGGAAATTTCTTTAAAACCCATCAAGAAGAAATTATGCGCCTTATAAATAATGAACTTGAAAAAGCAAGGGGTTTAAATCCCCTTCATCAAATTATAAATATGTACGAAGAAGATAATCGTTTGGTCATTGAAACCACAACTGATCATCTGGCTCAACGTCTTGGAAGAGCCATTTATAGAGCCTTTAAAGGGGATCTTGAATTTAAATGGTCAAAAGGTGATAAATTAGTCAGAGTATATTGGCACAGGGATTAGACCTTGGCAAAACCTATAGCCCTTGCCATAGATTTTAAAAAATATACCCCTCAGATAATAAAAACAGGTTTTTTTTTAGCTCAAAGGGTTTATCAAGAATCCCCTCTAGTGTTTTTTCATGTAATTGAACAGTTTTTTACCCCTCCTGCTTATTTACTACCCTATCTTAACATAGAAAAAGAGCGCTTAGAGAAGGCTTTAAATGAATTGGTTGATCCTATATGTCCTTTAGATATTACTGTGGAAAAAAGGATTTTACTTGGAGAATTTTGGTTAGCTTTAAAAAATTTTCTGGAGGAAATAGACCCAGAGGTAGTGGTTCTTGGATATGAACCACATGTGTTCAAAATCCCTACAGCTGAAAAGATACTTGAACGTCTTGAGATTAATTTTCTGGTGGTAAAGGAGAGAGCTCTTGAAAAGATTGAAAAAATCCTCTGCCCTATTGATTTTTCTGAAAAATCCCTTTCAGCCCTAAAAAAGGCCTTCTTTATTGCCAAAAAAACAGAAGCGGAAATTAAAGCCTTTTATGTGATAACCCCTCTTGAACTTGGAGACAAAAGTTGTGACAGCCTTTATTTTTTGGAAAAAGAAAAAGAAATTAAAGATAAGTGGGAAAGAGTAATAGAAGAGTTAAAGCCTTCAGGGATTAATTTTTCCTTTGAAACCTTATGTGGGAATAGACTTGATGAAATCGTAAGAAAAATGGAAGAAGAAAAGCCAGATCTTCTTATACTTGGAAGAAGAGGTAAGGTCTTAAAAATTGGTATTGGCTCAGTAAGCAAAGCTCTCTTAAAAATTTCAAAAATACCAGTTTATTTAGTAAATTAAAATCCATATGTACTTCTTTGAGGCCTTTTTAGCCCTTTTAATTATTTTAGTCTGTGCTGAAATTTTTACTAATGGAGTTGAGGTCTTTGGAGAAAAGCTGTCGCTTTCTCAGGCAGTTGTTGGAAGTGTCCTGGCTGCAGTTGGTACAGCCCTTCCGGAAACTATCATTCCTTTAGTTGCCATACTTCTCTATAAAGGTAAGGCAGGAGCTCATATAGGAGTTGGTGCTATTCTTGGAGCTCCCTTTATGTTGGTAACTGCAGGCTTTTTTCTCATTGGCCTTGCAGTGCTTATTAGTTTTTTACAAAAAAAACGTCCCTTTAAGATCTTTCTTGAAGAAAAAACTTTTAAACGTGATTTTTCCTTTTTTTTAATCAGCTATTCTTTAGCTATTTTTCTTCCTCTAATTTTTTCTAATACTAAAATTCTTCACTATCTAATTGCTATTTTACTCTTAATTAATTATGCTATTTATCTTTATCTAACCTTTAGAGCAGAAAGTTTTAAAGTAGAAGCTTATAAAGATTTATACTTTGAAAAACCTTTAAAATGGTTAGGTCTTAATTATGGTAAAACTTTTATTGTGTTCCTTGCTTTTATCCAAATTGTTGTCTCTATTTTGATTATGATAAAAGGTGCCCATCTTTTTGTGCATGCCCTTGAATTGATATCCCTTAAATTTGGATTTTCCCCACTTATCTTTGCCCTTATCGTAGCTCCTTTAGCCACAGAACTTCCAGAAAAGTTTAATAGCTTCATATGGACTCTTAGAGGGAAAGATGTTCTTGCTTTTGGAAACATGACAGGGGCCATGGTCTTTCAATCTACTTTTCCTGTAAGTGTAGGGTTGCTTTTTACAGATTGGAAAATTGAAGGGCTCGCTCTAATATCTGCTCTTATGGCCTTAGGTCTTGGATGCTTATATCTTTTTTTTATAAAATTTTTTAAAAATTTAAACCCTATCCTTTTACTTTTTTCAGGAGTAGGCTATATTTTCTATATCCTTTTGGTGCTTTTCACCTTTAAATGATCCTCAAAAACTATCTTGAATGGTTAAATCAACATCAGTTTCATGGCATCAAACCAGGTCTTCATAGAATCATCAGACTTCTTAAAAAATTAGGTAATCCTCACAAAAATTATCCAACCCTTCATATAGCTGGAACTAATGGTAAAGGTTCAACCTGTGCTATTCTTAGTACCCTACTCAAAGAGCACGGGTTTAAAACCGGGCTTTATACCTCACCCCACCTCTTCAAACTAAATGAACGCTTTAAAATTAACTCTCAAGATATTTCCGATGAAGATCTCCTTGAAATGTTAAAAACTTTAAAGAAATATGTGGAAGAACCTATAACCTATTTTGAATTAACCACTGCTCTTGCCTTTCTTTATTTTTCCGTACAAAAAGTAGATATAGCAGTCATAGAAACAGGACTTGGAGGAAGACTTGATGCCACTAATGTGATTCACCCTGAAGTCTCTATTATTACCTCTATCGGCCTTGATCATACCAAATATCTCGGAAAGACTCTCGAAAACATAGCCTTTGAAAAAGCAGGAATTATAAAAAGAAATAGACCTGTGGTGATAGGAAAAATTGAAGAAAAACCCCTAAGAGTTATTCTAGAAAGAGCAAAAATTCTTTCATCAAAAACTTTTTTGTTAGATAAGGATTTTAAAATTTATTTAAAAGAAAATTTCTGGAATTACGAAGGAAAATATACTTTTAAAAATCTTGAGCTATCTTTAAAAGGACCTTTTCAGGGAAGAAATCTGTCCCTTTCTCTAAAAACTCTTGAAATCCTTGAAGATAATTATTTTCTCCAGATACAGGAAGATAAAATAAGAAGGGCATTAAAAACTATAGAGTGGGAGGGAAGATATAAAAAGATATTTTACCAAAACAAAGAAATTCTTATTGATTGCGCCCATAATCTTGAAGGGATAAAAACACTGAAGGAGGCTCTTCTTCAAGAAAACTTTTATCCCTTTATCTTACTTTTTGGGGCAACCAATGAAGATGGAGAAAAACCCTATCTATCTCTTTTAGATGAGCTTTCTTCTTTAGCTACTGATATTTTTATATCTGAATTTCCTGCTGAGAGGAAGGTGGTAACCTTAGAAGAATGGAAAGAGGCTGTGAAAAATAAGTCATTTCGAGTTTCTCTTTTTGAAAGTCCCCTTTTTGCTTTAAAATCAGCCATTCATCATCAAGGCTCTAATAAAATTCTGATTACCGGATCTATTTATTTCGTAGCAGAAATTTTAAAAATTATTCAAAGGAATTTCCATGCTTTTTGAGAATTCTTTAACAGAAGAACAAGAAAAAATTTTAAGAACTTCTGGAGATCTCTTAGTAATAGCAGGCCCTGGAACAGGAAAAACTTACACCCTCTTAAGGAAAATTAAAACCTTAATTGAACAAGGAATCTCCCCTTATAAAATTTATCTCCTTACCTTTTCCCTTAGAACCTCTCAGGAATTAAAAGAGAAAGCTTTAGAATTGGGACTCGAAGGCATAAAAATTGATACTTTTCATGGTTTAGCTTATGATCTTTATAGAGAATATTATCAAAAAGAACCCCTTCTTATCAGTGAAAAAGAGAAACTCTCCATTCTAAAAAAACTCTTTCCTAAAGAGAAAAATCCTCTGAAAGATTCCGAAAAGAAAAAAGAATATTTTCAATATCTAAAGAAAAATCATATTTTAGATTTTGATCTTCTTTTAATGGAAGTCGCTTCTTTTATAAGACCAGAGGCATTCTTAGACTATTACCTTCTAATAGACGAATTTCAGGATTTATCTCCAGAGATTCTTGAATTTCTAAAACCCTTTAAAAGTGCCACCTGGATTCTTTTTGGAGACCCAAATCAATCCATTTATGGATTCAGAGGAGTAGATCTCAAAAAGATAAAGGATTTTCTTCTCAATTATAAACCTCAAATGAAAATACTTACTTTGAGGGAGAGTTTCAGATGTGCTACAGAGATCATAAAAGCTGCCAACAATTTCAGAGGCTCTCCTTGGCAAATTCCTGAACTTAAAGCTAAAAAATTTGGAGGAAGTATTCAGGGCTTTCTTTTTCCTGAGACCTTTGAGGAAAGAGATTTCCTTGGAAATTTTATAAAAAATCTACTTGGTGGAATTACCCTTGAAAGGGCAAGGCCTTCTGCCATCTCTCCTTCGGATATCTTTATTCTTTCTAGAATTAAAAAAGTCTATGAACCCCTCATTGAACATTTACAAAAAGAGGGAATACCTGTTGCCTTACCTGAAGAAGAGGCCCTGGTCATAAAAGAGCAGCTTCTTCAATTGGTTGAGAAAGTCAAGATCTTTAAAATACCTTTTGAAAAACTCTTAGAAGAGACCTCTACCTTTTTGAAAAACTATCTTCAAAATTTAGCCACCCTCTTTAAGGAGGACCTATCTAAATTTCTCTTCTACTTGGATAATCTCTCTCCTGAAGATCTTACTTTTCCAAAGCTAGAAGGAATAAATTTTCTAACTATTCATGCATCCAAGGGGCTTGAAGCAGAGGTGGTAATTCTTTATGGCGCTGAAGAAGGACTTATACCCTTTACTCTCTTTAATGACTATGATTTTGAGGAGGAAAAGAGAATTCTTTATGTAGCTATAACAAGAGCCAAAAATCATTTTTACTTTACTGCTACCAAGAATAGAAAAGTCTTCAACTTTGAACTTCAAAAAGGCCTGAGTACCTGGTTGAAAGAACTTCCCTATAAAGAATTTCAGAAAAAAACTAAAAGGCCTAAACAAAGAGGGTTATTTTAATTATTCCTTAAATTCAAAGCCCTCTTTATTTGCAAGCTGTCTCATTTTGGCTAAGGCCTTTTTCTCAATTTGACGAATGCGCTCTCTTGAGACCTTAAACATATATCCTATCTCTTCTAAAGTATAGCCTTCATATTCTCCTAAGCCAAATCTCATACGAATTATCTTTTCTTCTCTTGGAGAAAGAGTTGAAAGAAATTTTCTAATTTTTTCAGAAATATCTCTTTTTCTTGCTCTTTCATAGGGCATAGGGCTCTTTTTATTTTCGATAAAGTTACCAAGGGTGCTTTCTTCATCTCCAACTGGTGTCTCAAGAGATACAGGGTCTTTAGCTGTTTCAAAGATAACTAAGATTTTCTCATAAGGCACCTTTGTTCTCTCAGCAAGCTCTTCAGGGGTAGGCTCCCTTCCAAGTTCTTTAGTCATTTCATAAAAGGTCTTAAAAACATAATTCCTTAATTCAAGAAAATGAACAGGAAGACGAATAGTTCTTGTTTTATCAAGGATAGCACGGGTGATAGATTGTCTAATCCACCAAGAGGCATAAGTACTAAATTTATTACCTTTTCTATAGTCAAACCGATAAACAGCTCTCATTAACCCTAAGTTTCCTTCCTGGATAAGATCAGCCAGACTTAACCCTTGTCTCATATATTTTTTAGCAATAGAGACCACTAACCTCAAATTGGCCTTGACCATTTCATCTTTCGCCTTCTCAATCTGAAGGATATATTTCTTTATTTGATCACAAAATTTTTGAATTTTCTTATCTGCAGGATATTTAGCTGAAAGATTCTCAACTATCTTTTCAAAATAATTCACATAACTTTTTTTAGGTTTTAAATTAGGATCTCTTTTCTTCCAAGATTCAATGGTTGCTCTAACTTCATGAATTTCAGAATAATTAAGCTTAGTATTCATAAAGGCTGAGACTATTCCTTCAAAACCCTCCCGAATTTTACGGGACAGTTCCTCTTCCCTCTCAGGGGTAAGAAGCTCATATTTGCCCATTTCCTTGAGATAAATAGAAAGAAGCTCTTCACTTCCTGGTTCAGAAATGGTCTCCTCTTCTTGAAGCTCTTGATCTCCAAGCACAGAAAGTTCTTTGATTTTATCCTGAACCCTCCGCTCAATATACTCTTCTCTTTCATAGGGATCCATATCCTTAAGCTCTATCCGATAAGTTTCAAGAAGGTCAAAGATCTCTTCCATTTTATCTGGATCATTATATTCCTCAGGAAGTAAACTATTCAAAAGATCATAAGTTAATTGACCTGATTTGCCAAGCTCAAGAATTTTATCCTGAAGTTCTTTATTCATTTTTTTTATTCATCCCTCCCCTTTTTTAAATTTTTAGTTTATAATTTTTTTAATCTCTCTTAAAATTTTAAAATAACCACCCTTCCTATGGATTCAATACATTCAAAGAGCTTATTAAAGTTTTTACTTTATTTAACAGCCCACCATCCTGAAGAATTCGGCTTAATTCCAAACAAGGACAATTTTTTCAAAGTTAAAGAAATTTTTCAAGTTTTAATTTTTACCAAAAAAGTTTCCAATTTAAAAATAACTTTACTTAATCAACTTTTTACTTATTATTTCAGAGATTTTTTTGAATTTTTGGAAAATCTTAAACTGGTTCGACCTAAAAATTTTTTTTATTCACCCCCAAAGGAACTCCACTTTTCAGAATTATTCAAATATAATAAATTTTTTACTTTTGTCAAGCCAAGGCTATGGTATAAACTATCCCTTGATGGAGAAATTAATTTTAAAGAAAGACATCCCTTATTTCTTGATAAAGAGCTTGCTGAAAATTGGACCAAAGTTAAAGGAGCCCTTTTAATTGAGGTAACTCCCAAATTTCTTTCTCCTAACTTGACCTATGAGCTCTTTGGAGACTCCATTGTTCTTACCTATGGTTTAAACTATAAGGCCTGTAGAGGCCCTAAAATTGACGAAAAATTTATAAACAAATTCCTAAAGGATAATTTCTCCATAGAAAGGAGAGATCATCACATTATACCCTTTAAATCTATAGAAACTGAATCCGAGTTAGAGGAAGAACTTCCTTACAGAAAAATAACCCATGGAAAAAAGAAAGAAAAACCTTGGAAGACTTGGCAAAAGAAAAAGCAAAGAGAAAGGGAAAGATAGTTATTTCCCTATAGTTGCCATATAAATTACCGTTTCTTCAATCCCATCAAGCCCTAAAAATCTATTCAACTCTTCATCAAGAAAGGCTCCAACTGGGCAGGCTTTAAGAGATAAAGCCTCAGCCGCAAGTAGCACATTCTGACAAATATGAGCCACATCCATAAAGATATATCTCAATCCCCTTTCCCCATATTTGGAGAGAGTTCTTCTTAAAAGGGCACTCCATATGAAAACGCAACTTGCTGTCTCAAAAAAGGCCTGTCCAAGAGCTAAATCCCGCAAAAGCCTCCCAAAGTTGCCCTCCTTCAGCTTCTCAAGACTAAAACTTCTCACCTCAAGATGATAAATTCCTGGAATTAGGTCTTCCGAATAATTCACTGCAAGATAGGTCTCAATGGGATAAAGAGCTCCTGCAGAAGGAGCTGTTCTCAAAAGATAATAACCAGCTTTTGCAGTAACCCCTTGGGCTGCAAAACATAAAAGAGAAATTTCTTCAAAAGTAATAGGAATTCGGTGATATTTTCTTTGGCTCCTTCTTTTAGCAAGGATTTTAAAGAAATTTTCTCCCTCAGGAAAGCTTCTTATCTCCAACTCTATTTTTTCAGCCTGAGGATAACTTTTATACGGTAGGGTAGGCTCGATTAAAATTTCCCTTTCGCCAAGATTAGAGAGAGTTAAATTAGTCTTTTTTATAAACTGATAACTTAAAGTCTTCTCAAGGCTCATCTGTAACTCCTCCTTCACTTTTAAGGTTTGTGTTTTTTAAAACACTCAAAAGATTATCAAGAAGAGGAAGAAGTTCAAAAAAATAAGGTTTTCTTCTAAATCTCCTGGAAACTTCTTTCTTTTTTAGTTTAAAGTATAATAATTTGTATAGATCTCTTAACATATCCATAGATATTTCAAACAATTTTCTTTGAAATCTAAAGGTAAAGAAAAGAGCCCAAAAAAGCTTCACTAATTCTTTTCTCTCAAAGGTGGGCTTCTCTTCTCTTAAGTTGGGAATATAGTTTCTGTTTATCAAAGGTAAAAAAGCATAACTAAAGAGAACTATTCTTTGCTCAAGATTAAACTGAGATTTTTCTATGAGTTTTAATATTTTTATAAAAAACTTTTCAGAAAAAGCTGAATTTTCTATTAAATTTTTATAAAAAGGATAAATTTCATAAAGAAGCCCGCTTTTTTTTAAAAGAAAAAACCATTTAGTTAGCCAAAAACCAGAAAGATCTTTTAGAATTTCATCTCTAAGTCTTTCTTTGGGGACCTTTTTTATTAAGGCTACATTTTTCAAGAGATGTTCCCAAGTCTTTTCCTCAATTTCAAAACCAGTTCTTGCTGAATGTCTTATAACTCTTAACATTCTTACAGGATCCTTAGTATAGCGTTCCTCTGGTTCTCCTATAACTCTAACTATACCCTTTCTTAAATCTTCAAGGCCTCCTACATAATCAAGAATTTCATCCTTAAAAGGATCATAAAAAAGAGCATTTATAGTAAGATCTCTTCTTTGTGCATCCTCCGCTGGTGTGCCAAAATTTTCAAGAGAATCTTCATTTTCCTCTGGTCCTCTAAAGGTTGAGATTTCTACATAATCCTTTTTGGTAAAATACACGTGGACAATTGGAAATCGTCTTCCAATTAGACGAGATTTTGGAAAAAGCTTAAGGAGTTCCTCTGGGCGAGCATCTGTTACAATATCAAAATCTTTAGGCTTTAATCCTAAAAGGAGATCTCTGACACAACCACCTACCAGATAGGCTTTATAGCCTCTCTTTTGCAGGAACTTAATTAATTTGAGAATTCTCTTGGGAATCTCCTTTGTCAGTTCTTAGCCCTCTTTTCTTCAAATAAACTTGAATAGCTGCTATAGCCGATGGGGTAATTCCAGGTATTCTCATGGCCTGTCCTATGGAAAGAGGACGATGGCGAGAGAGTTTTTCTCTTACTTCATTTGAAAGTCCAGGTATGGCATAATAGTCAATATCTTCAGGAAGAAGCATAGATTCCCATTTTTTAAACTTTTCCACCTCTTTTAATTGCTTTTCAATATAGCCACTATATTTTACTTCAATCTCTACCTCTTCAAGCACATCCTCTGAAAATTTGGAGAGGTCCTCTATAATCCCACAGAGCTCCTTCAAATTAACCTCTGGTCTTTTTAGGAGATCAAAAATTCTTATAGGCTCCTTAAGAGGGGTTGATCCGATTTTTTCAAGATAAGGATTGATTCTACTTGGTGAAACCTTATTTTCTTTTACAAATTCGAGAATTCTTTTGATATTCTCTTTTCTTTCAAGATAAATCTCCCAGCGTTCATCATCCACGAGACCAAGTTTTCTGCCAAGTTCGGTAAGTCTTAAATCAGCATTATCTTCACGGAGAAGAAGTCGGTATTCAGCCCTCGAAGTAAACATACGATAAGGTTCATCCGTACCTTTAGTGACAAGATCATCAATAAGAACCCCTATATATGCCTGGGATCTATCAAGTATAAAAGGCTCTTCCCCCTTAACTTTTAGGGCTGCATTTATACCTGCAATTAAGCCCTGAGCAGCTGCCTCCTCATAACCAGTAGTTCCATTAATTTGACCGGCAAGAAATAACCCCTCAATAAGCCTGGTTTCAAGGGTATGTTTTAATTGATCAGGAAAGACAAAGTCATATTCAATCCCATAGCCTGGTCTTAAGATCACTGCCTTTTCAAGGCCAGGGATGGATCTCACCATTTCAATCTGAACATCAAGAGGAAGACTATTACTTATACCATTGGGATAGACCTCCACTGTATCAAGCCCCTCTGGTTCGAGAAAAACTTGATGGCGCTCTTTATCCGCAAATCTAAAAATTTTATCCTCAATGGAAGGGCAGTATCTTACCCCTCTTGACTTAATTCTGCCTGTAAAGAGGGGTGATCTGTCTAAGGCCTTTCTTATAATCTCATGAGTTTTAGGAGTAGTATAGGTTATAAAACAGGGCACCTGAGGTAGAGGAGGCCTTTTTCCACGATTTTTAAAGGAAAAAAGGGGAATAGGATAATCTCCCCACTGAATTTCGCATTTAGAATAATCTATAGTTCTTCCATCAAGACGTGGACAAGTTCCTGTTTTAAACCTTCCCAGAGCAAAACCAAGTTCCCTTAAATTATCAGGAAGCCTATTTGAAGGAGGATCCCCCAAACGCCCTGCTGGAAAAGATTCAAGACCAATATGAATCAGGCCATGTAAAAATGTTCCTGTGGCTATAACTACCGCTTTAGCTCCATATTCTTCACCTGTACGAGTTTTTACCCCCACTATTCTCTTGTCTTTTACAAGAAGCTGAGACACCGAGCTTTGGCGTATATATAAATTAGGTGTTCTCTCAAGAACTCTTTTCATTCTCTCTTGATAACGAAAACGATCTGCTTGAGCCCGAGTGGCTCTAACTGCAGGGCCTTTTTTAGTATTAAGTTTTCTAAATTGAATTCCTGTCTCATCTATAGCAACAGCCATCTCTCCCCCAAGGGCATCAATTTCTTTAACAAGATGCCCCTTTCCTATCCCACCAATAGAAGGATTGCAACTCATAGCACCAATTCTGTCAAGATTTACAGTAAGAACAAGGGTTTTACAACCCATTCGGGCTGAGGCAAGGCAAGCCTCAATGCCTGCATGCCCTGCTCCAATCACTATTACATCAAACTCTTCAAGAAATTTCATACTTTATAATATAACCTAAAATTCAAGGAATTCCATTTTTATTAGTCACGCTCTAAAGATCTCCCACTTATCAAACCTACCACATGAATGAAGAAAATCTCAAAAAAATGTTTGTGACGAAAAAAAGCTATTTAACATTTCCTTTAGACCTTTTAAGGATTTTACCCCTTTTATTATATTTTAAATCTTAAGTATCTAAAATCATTATTTTAAGGCAAAGCTTTTTATTTACAAAATTTTTTGATCTAAATCAAGAAAAATTTCCAAAGGAGATTTTATTTTTTTATTATAGAAAAAATTAAAATTTTAAAAAGGAGGTGGAGGTTATGTTTTGTAATCAGTGTGAACAAACAGCTAAAGGTTTTGCCTGCACTATTAGAGGAGTTTGCGGTAAAAGCCATGAGACTGACGTACTCCAAGATCTTCTGATCTATGCTTGCGCTGGTCTGGCAGAGGTATCCCTTGAAGCAGAGAAAAAGGGAGTCAAGAAACCAGAAGTTGAGTTCTTTCTTATGGAGGCTATGTTCTCAACCCTTACCAATGTAAACTTTGATCCCGAAAGAATAAAAGCTTACATAGAAAAGGCTGTAGAACTAAGAGAAGCTTTAAAGTTAGAAGCCAAAATCGAGGTAGATACTCCCTGGGCCCATTTTAAACCTGCTAAATCTATGGAAGAATTAATCAAACAGGCTGAAGAAAGGGAGATCGAACCTTCTGTTTTAAAAGAAGAAGGGGAAGATATTGCAAGTCTTAAATTTACTATTCTTTACGCATTAAAAGGAATTGCAGCCTATGCTTATCATGCAGAAAAGCTTGGTGTAAGAAATGAGGAGGTCTATAAGGGATTTAAAGAACTTTTGGTAAATATTTTTAAAGATAAGAGCTCTGATCTTAGAACCTGGGTTGAGAGAGCTCTTGATACAGGAAAATTAAATCTTTTAACTATGGAGGCCCTTGATAAGGCTAATACCTCCGCTTTTGGAAATCCTGTCCCAACTAAAGTCCCTCTTGGTGTAAAGGCTGGAAAGGCTATTCTTGTCTCAGGACACGACCTAAAGGATCTTTATGAACTCCTTAAAAAGACAGAAGGAAAGGGTATTTATATCTATACCCACGGAGAGATGCTTCCTGCTCATGGTTATCCAGAACTCAAAAAATTTCCCCATCTTTATGGGCATTATGGCACAGCTTGGCAAAATCAACAGAAGGAGTTTGATGCCTTCCCAGGCCCTATTGTTATGACTACCAACTGCCTAATGCCGCCCAAAGACTCTTATAAAGACAGGGTTTTTACCTTAGGGCCTGTTGGCTATCCAGGAGTAAAACATCTTCCCAATGAAGATTTTACTCCTGTTATTGAGATGGCTCTCTCCATGGAGGGCTTTAAAGAAGATATCCCTGGAAAGGAGATTATGACTGGTTTTGCAAGAAATGCAGTTTTGTCTGTAGCTGATAAAGTGGTTGAGCTTGTTAAGTCCGGAAAAATAAGACACTTCTTCCTTGTTGGAGGATGTGATGGAGCTAAACCTGTGAGAAATTACTACACCGAATTTGTAGAAAAGGTACCTCAGGATTGTGTAGTTCTCACACTTGGCTGTGGAAAGTTTAGATTCTTTGATGAGGATCTTGGAACTATAGAGGGAATCCCAAGACTCCTTGATATAGGACAATGCAACGATGCCTACTCAGCTATACAAATTGCCCTGGCTTTATCCAAGGCGTTCAATGTAAATGTTAACGAACTTCCTCTTTCCCTCGTCCTTTCCTGGTATGAACAAAAGGCAGTAGCGATATTCCTTACCCTTCTCTATTTAGGAATAAGAAATATGCGCCTTGGACCAAGTATGCCTGCCTTCTTAAGCAAAAATGTAGCTAACTTTATTGTTGAAAATTACAATTTAAAGCCTATATCAACCCCTGATGAAGATCTAAAGGCCATCCTTGGATAATTTCTCTTTTTCAGAGGGGCCTCTTTGGCTCCCATCTGCTTTTAAAATCCGCCCTCTACTCTAAAACCGATCCATTGCGGAATCCCTAAAACCCCTTTTTTTGCCTCAGCATATCTAATCTCATAGTAGGTTTCATCAAAGAGGTTTTTTCCCCAAAGAGAAAGTCTGAGCTTATCGGAAATTTTCTTCCTAATCTCCAAGTTCAAAAGCACTATCCCTTTCTGAGAAAATCTTTTCTGATAATTTAAAAAACTTACTAAGTTTATTTGATAGGGAAGTTTAAAATCTCCAGCCATCACCAAATTATGCCGCATATAATTTCCATGATATCTTGCAAAGTTTAAATTAGCTCCAGCTTGATTGAGATAAGTATAACTAATAATTAAGGAATGACCTCTAAGTTCCTTTTTCAGATCCCAGGTAAACCCAATGGTCTTTAAATCTAAATTTTCTGCAAGGACATGGCTTCCATTAAAAATCCAGTCAATAAGCTTCCAGCCTTTGCGATAAAATAAGGTAAAAGAAAGATGATAAGATTTTTGAGAAAAATCCAAACCAGTTTCAAGATTTATCGCTTTCTCACTGGAAAGCTCGAGATTTCCCCTTATTCCCAAGCTATCATAAAAGAGTTCAGTAGCACTGGGAAGACGATAAGAATAATTGAATGAAAAACGAGATTTAATCCCCTCATGCAGCAAATAACTTATTCCTCCTCCAAAGGATAAGAAATCTTTTTCCTTAGAATGAAGATCATATCTTATCTGAAGACTAGGAAAAAGGTTATCACCTATTTTAGGTTTAAAAAAAGCAAAAAAAGAATACTCTCTTCTTAAAAGCTCCTTTCTAATTTGTCCGTTTCTTAAAAGGCCTTCCCATTCTTCATAACTTCCTTCAAAACCAAATCCAAAAAGATTCTCTTTCCATTCTAAAGAAAGAGGAAGTCTTATTCTATAAAGATAAGTTTCATGCCTGTTTTTATAAAAAGTAGGATTTCTTCTATTAAGGAGATATAAGTCATAATTTTTACGATAAAGTATAGCTGGTTCAAAAAGAAGTTTTCTAATATTAATAAGTTTTTTTGCTAAAAGAAGATGAGTCCTTGTCTCTTCCCATTCACTGTCATATTTTGGGGTATAAAAATTTCTGGCTCCAAAATCCTTTTCCTGAAATCCATAAAATAAAGTAGTTTGAGGATCTTTGTGATAAAGATTGAAATTTCTTATATCAAAATCTCTATTCCATATGAATCCCTGAGCTTTTCTTTGAGAAAATAGTAAATTTAAAAATTTTTCCTTTAGTAAGGGTAAACCTGCTTTAATTTCTAAGTCTCTATAATCATAACTTCCCATGCCAACTTTAAAGTTAAAACCTTCCTTTGAGGGCTCTAAGAGAAAATTTAGACCTCCGCCAAACCCTCCTGTACCATAGAAGGGACTTGCTCCTCCACTTAGGACTTCAATAGCTTCAAGATTATTTTCTGTAAAAGGGAGATTCATAAGATGATGAGAAGTCTGAAGGTCAGTGATCTTAATACCTTCAAAGAGAACTAAATTTTGTTCAAAGGTAGTTCCTCTAAAAGAAAGATCCTCCTGAACACCAAATCCTCCCCTTTCTCTCAAATCAAGAGAAGAAATCCTACTTAAACCATATTTAGTAAGTTCTTCTTTTTTTAGGATTTTTATTTCTTGAGAAGCCCTCTCCAAAGGTTCTGCTAAAGGATGGGCTGTAATTTTAACCTCCTCAAGTTGATAGAAATTATCTTCTGCATATCCTAAAGAAGTTAATCTTAAAAAAAGGGAAATTATTATAACTTTTCCACCAAAAAATTCTTTAATTCGCATCATAATCTTCTTTATTGTTAACCAATATAAAATTTTTGGTTAACAATATTTCAAAAAATCTTTTATGTCAAGGGTATCCATACATACCTTTTGAGAATGGAAAAAATTTTTTATTATACTTTTTCTCTCTCTTTTTTGGCAATTCCTAATTTAAATCAAGCAAAAGCTAAAACCTCAGTTTCATAATTGTAGTGATATTTTATGACCTTAAGTCTAAGGATTACCTTTCTGATTTCCAGTTTATTATGTTTCTCATGAAAGCTTAAGATTATATATAAAAAAGTTTCAATAGAATTTTTAGTATTGCAATTTTTTATTTTTATCTTAATTTTTGGTAAGAGTAAA
>PNIE01000039.1 GCA_002877875.1 Caldimicrobium thiodismutans | reverse complement strand
ATTGGATAGTCTTGGAAGGCTTTAAGAATGCGGGAGGAGGGACTTGAACCCTCACGGGGAAATCCCCACCGGATCCTAAGTCCGGAGCGTCTACCGTTCCGCCACTCCCGCAAAATATTCAAAGTCTATATTTTAAATTAAACTAACCCTAAAAAATTTCAACCTAATCTCTTTTTAATGCATAGTTTCCAACTTGAAAGACCACTTTTAACTCTTATTTTAAAAGGTCTGCTCTCTGGCCTTGTCCCTCAACTATAAAGATCTTCCCTTACAATTTAGGGATAAATTAAATGGATTCATGACCTTTCCTCTTAAGATAAGTTCTCATCATAGAGTTCACTATCCTGGCATGGTGAAAGGGGAATACTCTTTGGCATAGCCAAGAATAGCACAGACTGGCTTTAAAAAAGGCTTTCTTTATAGCAAAAAAACTTTTTAATTTTTATTGAAGGCTTATAAAATTGCATTAAATTTTAAATATGCCTCTTTATGAATTTGAATGTGAAGCCTGTGGAAAATCCTTTGAAATTCTGATGAAGAGAGAAGAAGAATTTCCTCCTTGTCCCTTCTGCGGCTCTAATGAAGTTATCAAAATACCATCTATTTTTGGATTTAAGGATAAAGCTAGCTATAGAGAAGAAAGAGAAAGGGCTATCCTCAAAAGAGCAAGAGATTATCTCATTGATGGAAAGTTAAAGGATGCTAAAAAATTTCTTGAAAGGGCTAAGGAATTTCATCCCACAGATCGAATTAAGAGGCTTTCTGAAACTCTTTCTGAAGCTAAACCTCCTAAGGGAGGCTTTTTAATAAAAAGAGAAGCAACTATCTTAAAAAAGAAAGAGGGGTGATTCCCATGGATTGGGACAAGGACTTATGCCATCTTATCAATTTTAATACCTTTATTCTCTCTTTAAATACAGCAGCTTTAGTGCACCTTGGAGAACTTCCTGATCCTATAACTAACAAAAGACAAACTAATTTAACCCTTGCTCGACACACCATTGAAACCCTTGAAATGCTTAAAGAAAAAACCAAAGGTAATCTCACCCCCGATGAAGAAAATCTTCTTAATGCAATAATTTATGAGTTGAAATTGAAATATATTAAACTCTCTGGTTAGTGACTACCTATTTTCTCCTTTCTCCTGCCAAGTTAAATCTTGTTTTACAGGTTCTTCGCAGAAGAAAAGATGGATTTCATGATATCTATGGAATTTTTCAAAAAATTACTCTTTTTGACGAACTAGAGATTGTAAGGCCAAAGAGAAGTTTTGAACTCATCTTTATCTGTGAAGAATCTATTCCTGTGAAAGAAAATATCCTTTATAAGACTTGGAGGCTCTTTAAGGAAACTTTTCAGATTAAGGAAGAAATTGCTATAAAAGTAAAAAAAAGAATTCCTCTTGGAGCTGGTCTTGGAGGCGGAAGTAGCAATGCAGGAACTTTTCTTAGAGCCCTCTCAAAGATTTACGAAATTCCTGAGGAAAGGGTTTTAAAACTCTCTAAGAAGATAGGAGCAGATGTTCCCTTTTTTGTATCCCCTTTTTTTTCTTCTGAAGTTGAAGGTATAGGGGATATTCTAAAACCCTTCCCTAATTTTAGGGCCTTTTATTTGCTTATTTATCCCGGATTTAAGATAGAAACAGGCTGGGCGTATAAAGCTTTAAACTTGACAATGGAAAAAGATCCGGTTAAATATGAACCCTCTCTTTCACCTTGGGAAACAAGCCAAGGTCTGATTAATGATTTCAAAGCTTTGCTTTATGATAAATATCCTATTTACCAGAGATATGAGAGCCTTTTGATGAAAGAAGGTGCCAAAGCGATTAATATAACTGGGACTGGATCAACCATTTATGGAGTTTTTGATAACCCACCTCTTCTTTCTTTTGTAAGACTAAAAAAATTTTTAAATGGTGCTAAAATATATCTTGCTAAAAATCTGGATGGGGAGGATCAATAAAGATGTTTGTTAATCACCTAAAGATTTTTTCTGGGTCGGCCAATCCTGAGCTTGCTGAAAAAATTTGTAAATATTTGGCAACCCCCCTTGGACATAGCACCCTTAAAAGGTTTAGCGATGGAGAACTTTTTGTAGAGATTGAGGAGAATGTGAGAGGTGCTGATGTCTTTATTGTTCAGCCCACCTGTCCTCCTGTTAATGAAAACCTAATGGAACTTCTTATTATGATTGATGCTGCAAGAAGGGCCTCAGCCAGAAGAATAACCGCTGTGATTCCCTATTATGGTTATGCCAGACAGGATAGAAAAACCGCCCCAAGAACTCCTATTTCTGCTAAGCTTGTGGCTAATCTCATAGTTGTTGCAGGTGCAAGAAGGGTTCTTACCATGGACCTTCATGCAGGACAAATTCAAGGCTTTTTCGATATACCTGTGGATCATCTTTATGCTATGCCAGTTTTTCTTCAGTATATTAAGGAAACTTTTAGATCTGAAGAGATTGTAATAGTATCTCCTGATGCAGGAGGAGTTGAGAGAGCAAGAGAATATGCCAAACGTCTTAATGCTCTTATGGCCATTGTTGATAAAAGAAGACCAAGACCTAATGAAAGTGAAGTTATGAATATTATTGGTGATGTTAAGGATAAAATTGCTATCATCATTGACGATATGGTAGATACCGCAGGAACGATATGTAAGGCAGCAGAGGCTTTGCTGGATAAAGGAGCAAAAGAGGTTTATGCTATTGCTACTCATCCAGTACTTTCAGGTAAAGCTGTTGAAAGAATTGCAGCCTCACCTATTAAAGCTATGATTGTAAGCGATACTATCCCCTTAAAAGAAGAGGCCAAGGCCATTGGAAAAATACAAGTTTTAAGTGTAGCCAATCTTCTTGGAGAGGCCATAAGAAGAATTCATACCGATGATTCTATAAGTTCTTTATTTATTTAAAATTTCAAAAGGGAGGGTTAGAAAATGAAACAGGTTACTTTAAAGGTTAAAAAGAGGGAAAAATTAGGAAAAGAGACAGCTAAAAAAATTAGAAGAGAAGGTTTTATCCCTGCCATTCTTTATGGAAAGGGAATTGACCCAACACCTCTTACTATTAAATACTCTGATTTTGAAAAAATTTATAAACGCTACAAGGGTGAAGCTTTAATTTATACCCTCGAATTTGAAAACGGAGTTATTACAAGAAAACAGGCTATTTTAAAGGAAATTCAGAGACATCCTGTTACCGATATGGTAATTCATGTAGACTTTCAGGCTATAGAGGAAGGAAAGCCCATTGAAATTAAAGTCCCTCTTGAATTTGTGGGCAAACCTATAGGGCTCACTAAAGGTGGAGTGCTTGAAATTATGCTTCATGAAATTACCATTGAATGTCTACCCAAGGATATACCAGATAAAATTGTGGTGGATATTAGTTCCCTGGATGTGGGCGATAATTTGCATGTGGCTGACATAAAAGTGCCAGAAAATATAAAGATCGTTGATAGACCAGAAGAGACAGTAGTAACTATTGTAGCTGAAGAGGCCCCTGAGGAGGAAGGGGCGACCTCTAAAACCACTGAATAAAGGATTTAGTCTTTGTGGATCTTTTGTGGGCTTGGAAATCCCGGAGAAAAATATGAATATACCCGACACAATTTTGGTTTCCTGGTGATCTCAGCCTTGGCTGAAAAACATCATCTCCTCTTTAGGTATGAACCAGCCCTTGAAAGTGAAATAGCTGCTTATAAAAGCCAAGCTCTTTTGGTAAAACCTATGACCTATATGAATCTTTCTGGAAGAGCAGTAAAAAAAATAGTAAAAGAATACAAAATAACTCCTGAAAATCTCCTTGTGATTTATGACGATCTTGACTTACCTTTGGGAAGAATTAAAATGCTTCCTAAAGGAGGTTCGGGTGGACATAAAGGTGTTCAGTCTATCATTGATTCCCTTGGCACTGAAGATTTCCCCAGGTTAAAGCTTGGAATTGGAAGGCCTCAGAGAGGCTCAGATGTAAAAGACTATGTGCTTACACCCTTTTCAGAAGAGGAATGGCCTTTAGTGCATAAAATTATAGAAAGGGCTGTTAATATCCTTGAAGAACTTCTTTATCTTGGACTTACTAAAACCATGACCAAGGTTAACTCCTTAAAAGGTATAATCCTATGAATAATCCAAATTCTAAAGAGCTAAGGCTAAAAATCAGAGAATTTCTTATTAACCTTGAAGAATATCTTTATGTTCTTGTAGCTATAGGTCTCATTATAGGTTTTGTTGTTGTAATGATAGATGGCTTGGTTGTCCTTATAACTTTTTACCAATCTTCCAATTTCGCTGAAGGAGCCATAAAGTTTCTAGACAAAGTTCTTGTTTCTCTCATTTTTCTTGAGATCTTTTATACTGTAATTGTGGCTATCACAGAAGAAAGTGCCGTTAAGTGTATAGAGCCCTTTATTCTTGTTGCTATAACTGCCTTGGTAAGACGCCTTTTAATTCTTTCCTTTGAACTTTCTCATGTCACAGTCTATATACCCGAGAAAATAAAATTTTCCTTGATTGAAATGGCTTTAATAGGGGTTCTTATTTTACTTTTAATTTTAGGTTTAATTTTCTTTAGAAGGACTAAGAGATAATGGAGCACCCAGAGAAAATACTTATTATTGACTTTGGTTCCCAAACCACCCAACTTATTGCTCGAAGAATAAGGGAGTTTTCTGTTTATAGTGAAATCAAGCCCTGTTTTATTGATCTTTCAGAAATAAAGAACTTTAAGCCGAAGGGAATTATTCTCTCTGGAGGACCAGCCAGCGTTTACGATGAAGATTCTCCTAAGATTAATCCTGAAATCTTCAAGCTCCACATCCCTATTCTCGGAATATGTTATGGTGCTCAACTCATGAGTTATCTTCTTGGAGGAAGGGTTGAAAGAAGCCTTAAAAGGGAGTTTGGACAAGCAGAAATTGAAATTCTTAGAGAAAGCCCTTTATTTAAAGGACTTTTTCTTCAGGAAAAGTATCGTGTCTGGATGAGTCATAGTGATCGTGTAGAAGAGTTGCCTCCTGGATTTGTCGCTCTTGCAAGAACTTCTAATTC
Organism: Caldimicrobium thiodismutans; assembly: GCA_002877875.1. Taxonomy (GTDB): domain Bacteria; phylum Desulfobacterota; class Thermodesulfobacteria; order Thermodesulfobacteriales; family Thermodesulfobacteriaceae; genus Caldimicrobium; species Caldimicrobium thiodismutans_A. The sequence continues at coordinate 10,442 of PNIE01000039.1, read as the reverse complement.
ACCCTTTGCAGCTTTTTCTCACGAGGAACTCCCTCTCTATGGAGTCCAATTTCATCCTGAGGTAGTTCATACTGAAATTGGAAATCAGATTTTAAAAAATTTCGTCTTTGAAATCTGTGGTTGTAATCCTCTATGGACTATGCCCTCTTTTATTGAGAGCACTGTGGAGGAAATAAAAGGGATGGTAAAAGAGGATGAGAGGGTAATTTGTGCCCTTTCAGGAGGTATTGATTCAACAGTTACAGCCCTTTTGGTTCATAAGGCCATCGGAGAAAGACTCATTTCTGTCTTTGTAAACAACGGTCTTTTAAGAAAGGGTGAAGCTCAGGAGGTACTTGAACTTCTGAGCTCTCTTGGGCTAAAAGTAGTTTATGTCAATGCGGAAAAACTCTTCCTTGAGAGACTTAAAGGAGTTACCGATCCAGAAAAAAAACGAAAGATTATAGGGGAGACCTTTATTGAGGTCTTCGAAAACAAGGCCAAAGAATTTGAAAATGTAAAATACCTTGCTCAGGGGACCCTTTATCCTGATGTTATAGAATCTTGCTCCTTTAGAGGGCCTTCAGTAAGAATTAAAAGTCATCATAATGTAGGTGGCCTTCCTGAGAAAATGAAGCTTAAATTAATTGAGCCATTAAGAGAGCTCTTCAAAGATGAGGTGAGAAAGATTGCTGAACTTCTTGGGCTTCCCAAAAAAATTATCTGGAGGCAACCTTTCCCAGGGCCTGGGCTTGCAGTAAGAATTTTAGGAGAGGTTACAGAGGAGAAACTTTCTATTCTCCGAGAGGCTGATGCCATCGTTACTGAAGAAATGCTTAATTCAGGATGGTATTACAAAGTTTGGCAAAGTTTTGCGGTGCTTCTTCCCATTAGAACTGTAGGTGTTATGGGAGATGCAAGGACTTATGAATATGTGGTGGCTTTAAGGGTGGTTGAGAGTCAGGATGCTATGACAGCTGACTGGGTAAGACTTCCTTATGATCTTTTAGCTCGTATTTCCAATAGAATTATAAATGAGGTCTCTGGAGTAAATAGGGTAGTCTATGATATCTCTTCAAAACCACCGGCCACTATTGAATGGGAATAAATCTTCCCAGGAAGCTTTTTCATCTATTCTTTTCACTGTTTCTTTATTTTCTTTTTGTAAAACTTGATAAAAAAAGTTTCCAGATATTTCTTGTTGGGTCTTTTATTTTTCTTACTATTTGGGAAATCTTAAGATTAAAAAAGCCATCTCTTTTGCCTTTCAAGAATCTTTGGAAAAAACTTTTGAAAGAGAGAGAATTCAATGAATTCACTGATGCTTTTTTTTATCTTTTAGGAATCATAGTTGCAACTCTTATTGCACCCTATTCTTTTGTAGGATCTCTAATTTTGATTCTTGGGATTTCTGATCCTTTGGCTGAATTTATGGGAAAACTTCTGAAGGGAAAAAGGCTTTTTAGAGAAAAGACTTTAAGCGGTTCTCTTGCCTTTTTCTTTTCTTCTTTATTGATTATTTTTTGGCAATTTAAAGGGCTTTCTATTATATTAATTATATTTGCTGTTAATTTAACTCTTATAGAACTTTTTACTAAAAGAGATAATTTTTGGATACCCTTTTCAGGGGCTCTTTTTACAAGGTTCTTCTTGACAAGTTAAAAAGATAGATTATATTAAACATTACCTTGGGCCGGTAACTCAGACGGCAGAGTACCAGCCTTTTAAGCTGGGAGTCGCAGGTTCGAGTCCTGCCCGGCCCATAGAAGAAATTTATAAGCCCCCATCGTCTAGCCAGGTCCAGGACACCGGCCTTTCACGCCGGCGACGGGGGTTCAAATCCCCCTGGGGGCGCTTCCTTACTCTCCTTTAAGGAGGCTTTTTATGAGCTGTATATTTTGCAAAATCGCCAACAAAGAAATTCCATCAAATATTGTCTATGAAGATGAGAAAGTACTTGCCTTTCATGATATCAACCCTCAGGCACCCTATCATCTTCTCGTTATCCCAAAGAAACATCTCTCAACTCTTCTTGAACTGGAGGAAGAAGATAAGGAATTAATTGGACATATCTATCTTGTAATCAATAAAATTGCTAAGGATCTTGGATTTGCCGAAAGGGGCTTTAGAGTAGTGGTTAATTGTATGGAAGAGGCAGGCCAAACGATCTTCCATCTTCACTTCCATATTCTTGCTGGAAGACCAATGGATTGGCCTCCTGGCTAATCCTTTTTTATCCTTTCAAAATAAGAGAAGCCAGCACAAATTTTGCAAAGTTTTTGCCCATTAATTACAAGGTGTCTTCCATCTCTTACAACCACCCCACATCTCTCACAAATAACTTTTTCCCTTGGTTTTCCCGGAAGATCAACCTCTTTTAATTTCACCTTTACCTCCTCTATCTCAAAGAGTTCTTCTAAAGGCATAATTTTGTAAGCCAGAAGTTCTCTCAAAGCGGGATTTTCTATCTGGGGATAATAAGATTTAGCCCTTTCCTTAGCCTCCTCTTTAGCAAGAATACGAAAAGCTTTTTGTGTTTCTAAATTCAAAAAAGTGGCAGCCATTATTCCATAATCTGTAAATTTCATAGTTCTTTTTCCAAGGGAGACCCCGGTTACAGTTTGAATGGCATCTGTGGCACACCTATCAATTTCCACATAAACTAAGAATTTTTTGCGATCCTCTCCATAAGGGTCTCTTATCCCAATTAACTCAAGCCCAAGAAGGGATAGCCTTGCTCCAATTACTTGCCCTGCACAAAGATGTCCATGCCTCTCCTTACATATCTCAAGAAGCTCCTCCAAGGAGAGCTCAAAGGGATTAAAATATAATTTCATTAGTCACCTCCTCTATAAGAATTTATGATACCTTAGCCCCAGCAGTTACTTCCTTTTCAGGCACAATAAGAGTAAGTCCCTTATCATCATGGGCAGCAAGAAGCATTCCCTCAGATAGAATACCTCTAATCTTAGCTGGCTTTAAATTCACCACAATCACCACTTCTTTGCCAATAAGCTCTTCGGGCTTATAATATTGAGCAATCCCTGAGACAATTTGACGCTTTTCAGGACAAAGAACTTCAAGTCTCAAAAGTTTATCTGCACCTTGAACCTTCTCAGCGAAAACTACCTTTCCAATCCGAAGATCCCACTTTCTAAATTCCTCAATGGGATATACTTCCTTTTCCTCTTTGCTCTCCTCTTTAATAGGTTCTTGGATTTTCATTTCAGAAATTTCCTCCTTTTCAATTCTTGGGAAAAGTGGGGACCCTTTGTAAACTATCGATCCCTCCTTGGGAAGACCCCAATTAGTTGTATCTTCAAAAGAAAGGTCTTTTAAATTTAAGCCAAGATTACGAAGCAAAGTTTCAGAAGAATCAGGTAGAACCGGGCTTAAGGCTATAGCAAAGGCTTTAATCGCAGAGAGGAGATTTCTCAGGATAGTTCCTGCCCTCTCTAAACGCCCCTCTTTGATTTCCTTCCAAGGGGCTGTTCTATCAATATATACATTAGCATAGCGTATGGCCTGAAAGAGTTCCTCAAGGGCTGTGTGGAACTGAAGGGCTTCAAAATATTTTTCATATTTCTTTAGAGCACCTTCAACCACTGCTCTTAATTCAAGGTCTTCAGGTCTTAATTCTCCATAAGGCTGAACCACTCCTTTAAAATGCTTTTCAACAAGATTTAAAGTTCTAAAAATTAAATTTCCATAGTCATTAGCAAGATCAGCATTATATCTTAAAATAAAATTTTCCAAGCTAAACTCTGCATCATATCCAAAAGCCATTTCTCGGAGAAGATAATACCTAAGGATATCTCTTCCATACTTTTGAGATAAATACAGGGGATCTACAATGTTTCCCAGAGATTTTGACATCTTCATTTTGTGCATAAGCCAGTATCCATGAACAAAAAGCTTTTTATAAGGAGGAAGTCCGAGGGCTCTCAACATAATAGGCCAATAAATAGCATGAGGTTTGAGAATGTCTTTGGCAATAAAATGGTAAGAATTTGTCCAAAGCTTTTCCCAAGAAGGATTTTCAGGAAAACCAATTCCTGAGAGATAATTTATCAGGGCATCAAACCAAACATAAGTTACATAATCTCTGTCAAAAGGTAGCTCTATTCCCCAGGATAACCTTGCCTTTGGCCTTGAAATACAAAGGGGTGGAAGAGGCTCCTCCAGAAGATTTAAAACCTCCTCCTTATAGAAGGAAGGATATATGAGATCCTCTTTTTCAAGTAACTCCTTTAACCAAGGTCTGTATTTCTCAAGGTTAAAGAAATAGTTTTTTTCTTTAAGATAAACAGGAGGGGTTTTGTGATCTTTGCATTTTCCTTCTTCATCCAGCTCTTTTGAGGTTAAAAACCTCTCACAGCCGAAACAATAATTTCCCTCGTATTCATCAAGATAGAACTCACCTTTTTCATAGAGTTTCTGAAGAATATATTGCACTACCTTTTTATGTCTTTCTTCGGTGGTTCTTATGAAATTATCGTAGGTGACTAAGAGGCTATCCCAGGTCTTTCGAAAGATGGTCGCAATTTCATCTACAAACTCTTGAGGAGACTTTCCTACTTTTTGTGCAGCTTTCACAATTTTATCACCATGCTCATCTGTTCCTGTGAGAAAGAAAACCTCATAACCTTTCAAGCGATAATATCTTGCGAGGCTATCTACCACAAGGGTTGTATAAGCATGCCCAAGGTGGGGATAGCTGTTGACATAATAAATAGGGGTAGTGAAATACTTTATTCCTGCCATTCGAGTTCTCCTGCCTCCTCTCTTGCCTCTTCAGTAACTATATAATTCTTAAGCTCAAAAACAGGAATAGTTAGATAGCCTTCCTCCTCAGTTTCAAGAGTGACTGTTTTTTGAAAATAGTTATATTTAACAACTCTAAAAGTTTTCCCCATAAGAGTTATCTTACTATCTAATTTAGGAAGGTCTGCCATAAATTCTCGATAAATAAAGGATTCATAAGCAAGACAGCAAAGTAATCTTCCGCAGGGGCCTGAAATTTTGTTAGGATCAAGAATAAGACCTTGCTCCTTGGCCATTTTTATGGAGAGAGAGGTAAATTGTCTTAAAAATTGAGAGCAACAAAATTCCTTTCCGCATATCCCAATTCCTCCAAGGAGCGCTGTCTCATTTCTAACTCCAATCTGCCTCATTTCAATTCGCATCCTTAAGGCCCTTGCCAACTGTTTGACAAGTTCTCTAAAATCAATGCGCCCATCAGCAGTATAATAAAAAATAATTTTTGAACGATCAAAGAAACACTCCACATCCACAAGCTTCATCTCAAGGCCAAGCTCTTTAGCAAATTTTTCACATAACTCAAAACCCTTTTTTTCCAATTCAAGCCTTTTCTGATAGCCTGAAATTTCCTTCGGATTTGCTTTTCTTAAGACTACCGGACACTCATCAAATTCAAAGGGAATTTTAAAACAAAAGTCTTTTATAAGAAAGACCTCCTTTCTCCCCTCTGGAAACTGAGCCAAGACATAAGTTCCTGGAGTCACAGGCTTTGTCAATTTAAGAAGTTTGTCTGGTCTTTCTAGCTTAAGAAAACCAAAAGCATAGAATATCTCTATCATTTATCCTCCAATAGCTCGCATCTCTCTCTTAGTATTTTTTAACTCCCTCTTTTCAGGTTTTAAAGACATGGCAAGATAAAAGGCCTCTCTAAGATCCCTGTTTTTGTTTCTTAAATATTCTTTTAAATTTATTTCCTTATCAGAAAAAAGGCAAGGTCTCAAGCGCCCATCTGGCGTAATTCTAAGGCGATTACATCTACTACAAAAATGCTCACTCACGGGAGAGATAAATCCTATCCTACCTTTGGCTCCTTTCCACTTAAAGACTTTAGCAGGACCTCCTCCAAAAGAGGCCACCTCTTCGAGAGGAAAATAAGTTTCAAGAAGATCTTTTATCTCTTTTACAGGAATAACCAGTTCATCTCTCCACAGATCATTTTTCCCTATAGGCATAAATTCTATAAAACGAACCTCCCAGGGATACTCAAGAGTTAATTTGGCAAGAGATAGAATTTCATCATCATTAAATCCTCTAATCACAACCATATTCAGTTTTAAAGGTTCAAAACCAAGCTCAAAGGCCTTAAGTATCCCCAGCCATACTTTATGAAAATCAAAACCACCAGTGATTTTTATAAACTTTTCGGGATTAAGGGTATCAAGGCTTATATTCAAACGCTTTAGACCAGCTCTTTTAAGAATTTCTGCCTTTTCTAAAAGAAAATAACCATTGGTAGTTAAACTTAAATCTTCAATCCCTGGAATCTTAGATAAACGCTCAATTAAAACCTCTATATCCTTTCTTACCAAGGGCTCTCCACCGGTAATTCTTACCCTCTTAACTCCGAGTTCACAGGCTACCCTAACAATCTCTTCTATTTCTTCATAAGTAAGAATCTCTGAGTGAGGAAGAAATTTAAAAGATTCTCGGCTCTGACAATAGATACATCTAAAATTACAGCGATCTGTAACAGAAATCCTTAAATATTCAATTTTTCTTCCTAATCTATCTATAAGCACGGAGCTTTTCCTTGTAGTAGTTTCTTACTTTGTTAAAAAAGTCAATCACCTCTTTGGTCCTATAATCAGGATAGGTCCAGGGAAAGCACTGAAAGGTCCCCTCTTTATAAAAAAGGGTTACCTCTCCAAAAATAGATCTTCCAAGATAGATTCTATGAGAATAATCCTTAAAGGTAGCAAGTACTATCTTGGAAAGAGTGATATATCCTGGATCAAGGTTAACCCTTCTTTTTCCCTCAGAAGTAGATGTTTTTCTCTCTATTTCATAACTAAGATATTTGAGATCAAGAAGAAATTCGGGCTTCCTTAATTTTTCAAAAACATAAAACCCTTTCCAAAGAGGTTTCCCCATTTCCTCTTCATAATAATCGGTAAACTCAGAAAAATTAAAATAGGGCCCTTCAAAGGCTATCATTCCAAGCTCCTCTTCAAAAAAATCCCTAATCTCTCTAAGAAAAAATCCCCTTTCCTTCTCAGTTACACCAAGAAAAAATAGGACGGGATCTGGCTCTCTGGGATGACTCATTCTTCCTTTAAAGAGATAGCCTCCTCTGGAAGCATTACTGGAATATCCTCAATTATAGGATAGAGAAGTCCACATTTTTTACAATAGAACCCTTCAGGATGCCTCTCTATACCCTCCTTGTATTCAAGATCACCCTTACAGGAGGGGCAGGCTAGAACTTCAAGATATTCTCTAATCCTTTCCTTTTCCATAAGCACCTCTAAAATACAATCACACAGTTTTTTCCTTCAGCTTTAGCCTTATATAAAGCAAGATCTGCCCTTTTTAAAGTTTCTTCATAAGGTTCTTCTTTCTTGTATTCAGAAACACCAAAACTTGCGGTAATCCTTTCAACAGGTGGTATCCTTAAAGTGCAAAGTAAAGCTCTCAACTTTTCTGCCACATTTAAGGCCTGCTCAAAATTGGTATTAGGAAGAATAATTAGAAATTCCTCTCCACCCCATCTTCCTATAATATCTGTGCTTCTTAAATTATCTTTCAAAAGCTTAGCCACCTCAACTAGAACTTTATCTCCTATTTCATGACCATAAATATCATTTATAATTTTAAAATTGTCTAAATCAAGTATAATTATACTAAAAGGCATGTTGTATCTATCAGAAATAGCCTTTTCTCTTTTCAAAAATAACTCAAGATACCTTCTATTATAAAGCCCTGTAAGATAATCAGTTATGGCAGCTTCATAAAGGCTTTTTTCAAGCTCTTTTTTCTCGGTAATATCAAAAAAATTTACAACTATTCCAACAGCCTTTTTTTCATACTTTAAAACAGTAGCGATAACGTGAGCAAAAAAGGTGGTTCCATCCTTTTTTCTAAGGAGAGTATCAAATTCGCACTTGCCCTCCTTAAGAATCCTTTCAAATTGACAGAGATCTTGAGAAAAAATTAAAAAAAGGAGTTCTTGAGGACTTTTGTCAATAAGTTCTTCCCTATCGTATCCTGTTAACTCCTCAACCTTTTGGTTAGCATATCTAATTTTCCTTTCGAGATCAACCACTATTAATCCACTTCCAAGACTTTCAAGTATTTGGAATATAATGCATGGAGCAGTAAGCTTAAGATTTAGAGAATCGGTTGCAAACATTCTCTAACCAGGTCCAAAAATTCCTCTATTTTTGAAAGCCACTCTTCCTTTGAAAATTTAACATCTTTTTTTGAAAATAATAGTTCTTTCAATTGCAAAATTTTTTCTTTTTCCTCAGAGGAAAGAGTAGGTAAAATTTTTTTTAAGATATCTTCAAGGGTTGGAGGGGAAGAAGGAGCATTTACTTCTGTTATAGCATAAATGGCCTTTAATCCTTGAAGAAAAATATCTCTGAAAAGGGAAAGACTAAGTTCTCTTTTTCCTTTGAGGATTTCCTGAAAAAGAAGCTGAGCATAATGGTAATGAGTTCTTGCTCTTATAAAATAAGTCATTTAGGAGGACTTTTTTAATACCTCTTCTCCCCACTTGCGATAAAAGTGTTTACTAATTATCTCATCTGCTAGCTCACAGATTTCAAAGAGAAGATCAAGCATATCAAGCATTTCGGCCTGTCCGTCAGGAGGTCTCATCTCAAGGTCTTCAATAAAAGCACCGCTTGCAAGATATTCTTTAAATTCTTGAAGTTTTTTTAAAGTAAGCATTATCCTGCCCTCTCAAGGTATTCTCCAGTTCTGGTATCAACTTTAATTATATCTCCTTCCTGAACAAAAAGAGGCACTTGAATTATCGCCCCAGTCTCAAGAGTTGCAGGCTTGGTTGCTGTGCCAACGGTGTCTCCCTTAACCCCGGGCTCAGTTTGGATAACTTTGAGCTCAACCACATTGGGAAGCTCAATCCCAATAACCCGCCCCTTATAATAGAGAACTTTTACTTGAAGATTTTCTGGCATAAATTTGGCTGCCTCTCCAACCTCCTTTTCGGACACATAGACCTGATCATAATCCTCAAGGTCCATGAAAACAAAGCGATCCCCTTCTTTGTAAAGATACTGCATCTCCCTCTCTTGTAAATCAGGCTTTTCAAATTTTTCTCCCGAACGAAAATTTACTTCAATCACTCTACCAGTGGTAAGATCTCTTAATTTGGTTCTAACTGTGGCTTGACCCTGAGCAACCTTAGAATGTTGAAATTCTATGACCTCGTAAGGTTTACCTTCCCATTCTATTTTTAGGCCTCTTCTAAAATCAGAGGTAGTATATCCCATAGACTACCTCCTCCTTAAACCTTCTTTTCAAGATAGGAAGGCAAGGGGGTCGCCCAAGCCTCTTCATCAAAATAGAGTTCTTCTAAGTCCTCTGGAATCTCTATCTCTGGAAGATAAGGTCCTTCCACTACCTCAAACCTTACTAAAGAAGATTTATACCAATCCACATTAGGAAGATCAAGATCAAATTCCTTCATAAGGCGATAAGTGCGATAAAAGTCCTCCCAGGAATTCTCCTTTTCAGGATAAGTTGTGAAATCTCTCAAAATATCAGTTATAACAAAACCAGCCTCATAAATAAATTTCTCAAAATCTCTCCATTTCTGAAGAGAGGCTTCTCTATGGGTAAATCCCATGTAACCTACTGATCCAGGACCTTTTAAACTCTCAATGCACCTCGCTACAAAAAGCTTAAGCCCCTTCTTAGTCTCCACAGGATCTGTTACGAACACATCAAATTGCCCCTTAAGATTCTGCGGAAGAGCTTCGATCACATTATAGTTATAAACTTCTATATTTTTATAGCCGATTCTCTGACAGGTTTTATCAATAAAACGATTAATTCTTTCATCTATCTCCACCACCGTTATTCTTTTGGGAAGGCCTGTTAAGGCCATGGCAATAGAAATAAGATCATCATCACCAAGGATGAAAACCTCTGTCTCCTCAAGATCACCTCTCAAATAAATAAAAGCCACCCTTTTAAGGGTATCCTCAGGCTTAATAAAACCCTGATCAAAATCACTGGTAGGAAGGGGACGATCCTTGGTAAGTTCTTTAAAACTTTCAAGAATTTTTTTCCAATACTGATCACTTTCAAAGGGTGAACAAAATAAACAACCTGGATCATGATATTCTTCTATCTGAAGGGTATTTTGAGAAATTTTGAAATAGGGTTTTTCATAGATAATTATGCCCTCTTTGAGGAGACTTTTTAGAGCCTCAAGAAAGGGGATAATGTGAGCATCCTGAAAATTTATAAGCTCCCAAAAGGTTTGAGGAGCCTTTACAAGGACTCTTAAGATTTGTTTCTTTATTCTTTGTAACTCCTCCACTGGAATACCTCATAGAATTTAATTGAAAGGACTCCTTAGATAGAAAAAGTTGCGGGGGTGGGATTTGAACCCACGACCTCCGGGTTATGAGCCCGACGAGCTACCAGGCTGCTCTACCCCGCGTCCTTAAACG
>PNIE01000010.1 GCA_002877875.1 Caldimicrobium thiodismutans | reverse complement strand
ATACTCCATCAAACCTACTCTTGGTTGGGGATTAAACCTTTTGAATTGAAAGAGAATGCCACCTTCTGTCCCGGTAATTCTCTCCCAAGAGGCAAAGACATATACACCTCCATAAGTCTTTAAAAGGCAACCCGTTCCATTACAGGAAGTTTGATTGCCAGGTTGATTATAAGCCATAGGATTACAACGATTAAATTGGGGATTATTTACATCTACACCTGTTGGACAACTGGCAAGGGTTCCTCCTGTTAAAGCCCATCTTACAAGATCGATTCTTCTCATATAATGAAAATTAAGACAACTTCCTTTATATTTTTTAGTAGCATTAATATCATAGGCTCGCTCGGGGCAAGGATCATAAGTTGTTTCAGAGCTTTTTACCCAGGCATAAACATTGCTTTTTGATCCAACGGAAACCCTTTTATATTCATAGACCGCATCTGGCTCAAAATATCCCTCTTCATCTTCCCTGTAGGTCCAACCACATCCAGTGGAATTACAACAATCTCTTCTATCTCTTTTTGGATTATAAGCACACCAACGCATGGAGCCACTGACATCAATAATTAAAAGCACATTAGGAGGAACAGTTTGGCTTATATTAGCTGGCACATAGCAATAATCAGACATACCTCCGGAAACATGCCTTGTCTCCCGATAAATAAGAGATAAAATAATGACAAGAAAAATAAAAATTATTCTCTTTACAACTAAAAAACCTTTGCTTTCAGGCATAAAAAACCTACTTTAAAATTTTTTCTTATTTTTAAATTTAGAAATCTTTTAGGAAAATGTCAAGGGAAAATTTATATAGCTGGAATTTTAGTAAAATCATAGTGAAAAAAATTTAAAGAGAAGACTATAAATAGGGGGATTAGCCTTTAAACAATTTCAAGCATTCTTTTTACAGCCTGATAGGCCTTAATCCTTATCTCTTCAGGGACAATCACTTCAAACTCATCCCTTTCAAGGGCGTTTAGGACATCTTCAAGCCTAATCTTTTTCATTGAGGGGCATAGCATTTTCTCAGGAGCAGGATGATAAAACTTTTTGTTAGGAGCTACCTGGCTCAGAGGATAAAGCAGCCCTATTTCTGTTCCAATGATAAACTCTTCGTGAGGTAGCTCTTTGGCAAGTCTAAGCATACCGCTGGTTGAAGCCACATAATCAGCAAGATCAATGACCTCTGGCCTACATTCAGGATGGGCAATAAAAACGGCTTGAGGATGCTCAGCCTTAGCCCTCAAAACATCCTCTGGAGTCAATAGGTGATGAAAGGGACAAAAGCCCTTAAAATAAATAATTTCTTTGTCAGGATAAAACCTCTGCACATATCTTGCAAGATTCATATCAGGTAGCATAATTAGGCGCTTGTCTGAAAAGTTGCCAGCAACCTTTACAGCATTGGCTGAAGTGCAACAAACATCACTTAAAGCCTTGACCTCAGCTGTAGAATTTACATAGGTTATCACAGGAACTCCAGGATATTCATCACGAAGTCTCATTACCTCCTCAGGAGAGAGCATATTGGCCATATCACAGCAGGCTCCTGCCACAGGAATTAAAACCTTTTTTTGAGGAGAGACAATCTTTGCGGTTTCAGCCATAAAAAAGACACCACAGAAGACTATTACCTCAGCATCGGTCTTACTTGCCTTAAGACTTAATTCCAAAGAGTCCCCTCTCAAATCGGCAAGGTCTTGAATCTCTGGAGGTTGATAATTATGAGCCAAAATGATAGCCTTTCTCCTTTCTTTGAGCTCTAAGATCTTTTTAATAAGCTCTTCTTTGCTCATAGATTAAGCCTGCCTTAATGAATTTTTCTTATTCAAAAAGTTTTAATAAAGTTGTTTTATGACCCTCTCAAAGAGAGAGTTCTGTAAGCTCTTTCTCGTAAGCCCTAATTTTCTTCTTAAGAATCTCAAAAAATCCTCTTTTCAAGCTCTTCATCAACAATTTGAAAGATAAAGCCTTTTATTTCTCTTTTTTCAAACTTAGTCTCTCTGAGCATCTTCTTATCTACTTTTAATTTAATCTATCAATCTAAGCTTAAGGAGACCTTTAGTCAATAGTTAGTTTACCTTTTCAAGAGCCTCTTTCAACTTTACGAAACATTCATAGGGAACTTGAAGATTCCCAAAACCTCTCCCAAGTTTTATGTCAGGTTTATTAGCTCCGTGGAAATCGCTTCCACCCGTAACAAGCAACCCGAGTCTACTTGCTTGAGAGAGAAGAAAATTTGTAAAATGTTTATTATGTTCCGAATAATAAACCTCAACTCCCCTGAGTCCTAATTCCTTCAATTTCTCAAGATACTCCTTTAAAGCCTTCTCATCTAATTTCAAAGTCACTGGGTGAGCAAGCACTGGCACACCTTTACTCTCAAGAATGCGTCTTATGCCCTCATCAGGGGTAAGTAAAGCCTTGGGAACATAAGCAGGAGCTCCCTTTTTCAAATACTTTTCAAAGGCCTCCTCCATACTCTTAACTACCCCTTTTTCTAAAAGAAGTCTTGCAAAGTGGGGCCTTCCAATTTCCCCTTGAGCAATAGCTGAGAGCTCTTCCATAGTTATCTCAATACCTAAACTCCTTAATTTTTCGATCATAGACTCGTTTCTTCTTTTTCTAGCCTTCTTTAATTCGGATAAGGTCTCGTCAAGGGTTTTAATCTCTGGGGTCAAAAAATAGCCAAGTAAGTGAAAATGCCCAGGCCCATCAAATTTAATACTTATCTCAACTCCACAGAGAAAAGGGAGGTTCACCTCCTTGGCTGTCTCATAGGCTTCTTTTAAGCCATCTACTGTGTCATGATCTGTTAAAGCAAGGGCCTTAAGACCCTCTTTTTTAGCAAGAAGCACAAGTTCTCGCGGAGTAAGAGTGCCATCAGAGGCTGTTGAATGGGTGTGAAGATCAATCATTTTGTCCTCTCAAGTTTATATTTATAGGAGGCCTCAATGAATTTCACAAAGAGAGGATGAGGCTTTAGAGGCTTGGATTTAAACTCTGGATGGAATTGAACTCCCACAAACCAGGGATGGTTCTCAAGCTCAATTATCTCTACAAGCTCACCATCTGGGGAAGTCCCAACAATCTTAAGACCTGCCTTAGTAAGTTCCTCTCTAAAGGCATTATTAAACTCATAGCGATGCCTATGTCTTTCAAAAACTTCCTCTTGGCCATAGGCCTCATAGACCTTAGAATTTTTACTAAGTTTACAAGGATAAGCTCCAAGTCTCATTGTTCCTCCAAGATCACAGCCTTCTTCTCTCCTCTCAATTTTCCCTGTGCGGTAATCAAACCACTCCTTCATAAGATAGATTACAGGATAAGGAGTTTGAGGATCAAACTCAGTGGAATTGGCCTCTTTCCAACCAAGCACATTTCTTGCAAATTCTACCACAGCAAGCTGCATACCAAGACAGATTCCAAAAAAGGGAATTTTCCTTTTTCTAGCAAACTCGATGGCAAGAATCTTTCCTTCTATACCGCGAATTCCAAAGCCACCAGGAATAAGTATGCCATCAACCTCTCCCAAAGAGTCCTCCACATTTTCAGGGGTTAACTCATCGGAACTCACAAATTTGAGATTCACTCTAAGATTATTGGCAAGCCCTCCATGTATTAAAGCCTCATTAAGGGACTTATAGGAGTCTTTAAGATTCACATATTTCCCCACTATACCAATAGTAACCTCATCCTTCGGATTCTTAAAAATCCTTACTAGATTTTGCCAAGAGTGAAGATCAGGCTCCCTTGTCCAAATGTTAAGTTTTTCCACAATCTTTTCATCTAGGCCCTCTTGATGAAAAATAAGGGGAATTTCATAAATACAATCCACATCCTTGGCAGTAATTACCGCATCCTCCTCTACATTGCAAAAAAGGGCAATTTTTCTTTTTATCTCAGGAGGTAAAAAACGATCTGTCCGGCAAAGAAGGATATCTGGTTGAATACCAATAGCCCTTAATTCCTTGACACTGTGTTGAGTAGGTTTAGTTTTAAGCTCTCCGGCTGTCTTGATATAGGGCACATAGGTCAGATGAATATAGAGGGCATTTTCCTTTCCAAGGTCATAGCCAAGTTGCCTTATAGCCTCAAGAAAAGGTAAACTCTCAATATCTCCTACCGTCCCCCCTATCTCAACAATGGCTACATCCACCTCACGAGAGGCAAGCTGAAGAATAACTGCCTTTATCTCATCAGTCACATGAGGAATAATCTGTACCGTTCCTCCCAAATAAACTCCCTTTCTCTCCTTAGTAATTACCGAATAGTATATCTTTCCTGAGGTATAATTGTTAATAGAGGACATTACTGCTGAAGTAAATCTTTCATAATGACCAAGATCAAGATCCGTTTCTGCCCCATCCTCGGTGACATAAACCTCTCCATGTTGGAAAGGATTCATAGTGCCTGGATCTACATTGATATAAGGATCAAGTTTCTGAAAAGTAACTCTTAAACCCCTTGCCTCAAGCAGAGCCCCAATTGAAGCAGCTGCAAGCCCTTTACCAAGGGAAGATAAAACTCCACCAGTAATAAAAATAAACTTAGTATGTAACTTCTTTTTTTTCTTCATATTTTAAGGGCCTCCCTAATTTAAATGGATCCACTTTCTTGGAAAGGTAGTAAGTCTCTTAAGTCCATAGTTAGTAACCACAAAGGTATCTTCAAGCCCTACTACTCCAAGCTCTGGCACATGAAATTTAGGCTCAAAGGCAAGGACCATATTTTCTTTAAGCTCCCCTTTATTTCCTGGAACAATCACCGGTGGTTCATCAATCTCAAGGCCAACTCCATGGCCTATAAAATTAATTTTATCACCATGTTTCATAAAATACTCCCTAAATCCCCTTTTATCTGCTATTTCCTCTGCTATGAAGAAAAGTTCTTCACAAGGAACCCCTGGCTTTCCCTTTTTTTCAAGAGTTTTAAGAATCTCCATAGAGGCTTTAAAAAACTCTTCGGCCTTTTTACATTCTCCAAAGCTTGCCATTCTCGTTTGATCTATATAGTATCCTTTATAAAAACCTCCATAATCAATAAGAATAGGTTCTCCCCTTTTTATTTTTTTAAAGCTTGCACCTCCTGGAAATCCTTCAAGACCAGCTCCTCCTTCGCCGGTAGTAAAAGGGATGGCAAATAGCCCTTCTTTTCCAGAAATTAGATATCCAAAGGCAAGCTCAAAGCCATTGAAGGAACGAGTATATCCTGGATGACCTCTAACCCTCAAAGCTCTCTCTAAAAGAGCACTTGCCTCAATTTCCCTCATGCCCTCTTTGAATTGAGAAAGAGCCTCTCTTAAAGCTTGGGAAAGTAACTGGGAAGCCCTCTTCTGACACTGAATCTCATAAGGACTCTTTATCATTCGAAGCTCCCAAATAAGTGAGTCTAAGGGAAATATCTCAAAATCTGTAAGGAGCTTCTTTAATCTTTCTCCTTCACCTAAGGAAAAGGCCTTATATTCAAGCCCTATCCTCCTCAAAGAGGCTTTTTTTAAAATCTCAGGAAGATTCTTTAAACTCTCAAAAAAATAGATGGGGAGACCCTCTTTCTCCTTTACCTGAGAATAGGGTCTTCTAACAAAAATTTTTAGATACTCTTTAGTGATAAGTAAAAAACCCTTAATCCAAAGGCCTGTAAAATAATAAAGATTTAAATGGGAAAAGATAAGGGCTCCCTCAATTCCCCTCTCTAAAATTTTCTCTCTTAAACCTTTAAGCCTCTTTTCAATTTCCTCTTGATTCATTGTTCTGAACAAGGGTTTTCTCTTTTAAGATTTCAGAGATACTTAAAATAGTCTCTGCATAGGGTTCACTGATATTGTATTTCATAATAATTTTCTTTTTATATTCTCTATCTGCCTCTTTACGGTAACCCTCTTTTTGAAGATAATTGGCAATACTTGCTAAGGCATCAGGAACGCTGAAGAGATCCACCTTACCATCTCCATCCCAGTCATATCCATAAATTAAATAACTTCTTGGCACAAATTGGGGATAGCCAAAGGCCCCGAATATGGAACCTTTTATTTCATAAGGATCCCATTGATTCTGATAACTTATCTCAAGAAAATTAAGAAGCTCTCTATAAGCCCAGGAAGCCCTTTTTTGCCAGCGAGCCCTCACAGTCTCATTATTAAAATCTATCTCAGATTCATTCGAGAGATATCTTTTAAAAAGATCTTCATCTCCTGTTAAAGCTAAACTGAAAAAGGTATTTATAACCGTATGTTTCCCCGTTTTTCCTCCAAGATCAGTCTCTACAAGAAAAATGGCTGTTATAACTTCTTTATCTACCTGAAAGTGCTCTTCAATAGCTGATAAAAGTTCTTTGTTTTCTTCTATAAATTTTCGAGCCCTCTCAAGGCGCGTCTCCTCAAGAAATTGAGAATAGGGAAGTTTAGCCTCCTTCCAAGTAAGACTTCTTAGCATAATTTGTGGATTAAAGCTTAGCTCCCTTCGACAAAAGGTTTTTTCCAGATAATCTTCTGGAACCTTGTCACTTAGGTCCTGCTTTATCCTTTCTAAAAGTTTTTGGGCGTAGGGAATTTCTTCCTCCTTAAGATTGGCAAAACACTTTTTGCCGTGAAGATTTTCCACAAAGGTGTCTGTGGAAAGACTAATAAGCACTAAAAAACCAATAATTAACCCCCAAGTCATCTTTACTCCCTTGCCAGATTTAATAGAGATCCTGCAAGAAGGCATGCTCTTTCTCTTTCTGTAAATTCTCCTCGCAAGAGTAACTCTCCCTTTCCCTCAATCTCTATTTTAAACTTATTAGCCCCTGAGGAAAGAGCCTTTCTTATTCCTCTTAGTCTAAATCTATCTCCCTTTTCTATTCTTTCATAGTCTTTAGGATCTTCAAATATCAAAGGTATGATTCCAAAATTTATCAAATTAGTTCGATGGATGCGAGCAAAAGATTTGGCAATCTTTAACCTTACGCCAAGATAACGTGGCGCAAGGGCTGCATGTTCTCTACTTGAGCCTTGACCATAATTATCACCCCCTACGATTCCTACCGAAAGTCCCTTTTCCTTTAAAGAGAGAGCCTCCTTTGGGAAGAGGGAATAAACATTTCGATAAACATACTGACTTATCGCTGGAAGATTACTTCTTAAGGGAAGAATCTCTGCCCCTGCTGGCATGATATGATCGGTAGTAATATTATCTTCTACTTTAAGAACAAAGATTCCCTCTAAGTCTTCTGGCAAAGGATCAAAACTAGGAAGAGGCGCAATGTTTGGACCTCTTATGATCTCTACCTTTTTTGCCTCCTCCTCTGGAAGGGGAGGAATAAGTAAAGCGTCGTTGATATGAAATTTTTCAGGAAGCCTAATCTCAGGATATTCACCAAGTTCTCTTGGATCGGTAATAACCCCCTTTATCGCGCTGGCAACTGCTGTCTCCGGAGAAACAAGATAGACATAATCAGGTCTTGTTCCCGAACGTCCGGGAAAATTTCTGGTGAAGGTCCTTAGGGAGATAGCGTTGGTGGGAGGAGCCTGCCCCATACCAATACACCCTAAGCATCCACACTGATGTAATCTAACCCCTCCTTCAAGAAGCCCCTTTAATCCAGAGAGAATGGTAAGATTTTCAAGGACCTGCAAAGACCCTGGATTTACCTCTAGAGAAACCATAGGATGAACCTTATGTTTCTCAAGCACCTTGGCTACAACCAATAAATCTCTAAGACTGGAATTGGCACAGGAACCAATAATTACTTGATAAACAGGTTTTCCTGCCTCTTCAGCCACCTTTTTTACATTGTCTGGAGAGGAGGGACAGGCACACAAGGGCTCAAGCTCTGACAAATCTACCTCTATGATCTCATCATATTCGGCATCAGGATCAGCCGAAAGGGGCACAAAGTGTTCCTCCCTTCCTTGAGCATAAAGCCAGGCATAGGTCACCTCATCTGAAGGAAAAATACTAGTAGTTGCCCCCATTTCAGTTCCTAAGTTACAAATAGTTGCTCTCTCAGGCACAGAGAGGCTTTTTACGCCCTCTCCAAAGTATTCAAGAACTTTACCAAGACCTCCTTTCACAGTAAGTTTAGAAAGAAGATAAAGAGCCACATCTCGCGCAGACACCCAAGGATTTAACTTTCCCTTTAGGTGTATTCCTAACACCTTAGGCATACGCAAATAGAAGGGCTTTCCTGCCATGGCCATAGCTACATCAAGGCCACCTGCCCCTATAGCCAGCATGCCACATCCCCCTGCTGTAGGGGTGTGAGAATCTGAGCCAATTAAAGTTTTACCAGGTATAGCAAATCTCTCGAGATGCACCTGATGGCAAATACCATTCCCAGGCTTGGAAAACCAGATCCCATAACGCATAGCCACGGTTTGCAAAAAGAGGTGATCGTCGGCATTCTTAAAGTCCGTCTGCAAAAGATTGTGATCCACATAGGAAACAGAAAGCTCTGTTTTAACTCTGTCAATTCCAATAGCCTCAAACTCAAGATAACACATCGTACCTGTAGCATCCTGAGTCAAAGTCTGATCAATCTTAATAGCAATCTCTTCTCCAGGTATCATTTTTCCACTAACAAGATGGGCTTCAATTATTTTCTGAGTAAGATTTTTTCCCATAGATCTCCTCCTAAAATTTCTATCAAATTTCTATAAAACAATCGGGAAAAAAGCTCTTTAACTGATTTATTAGGGGGTCTATCTCTACTTTATTAAGGATCTTCTTTTCTAAAAGCCTTTGCGAAAAATACATAAATTCTGAAATAGATAAAGGAACATAAATCTCATATAATCCCTCTTTTATCCTTCTTAAGGCATAAAGAGAAATTTCTGGAAGGATTAAAAGAAGCTCTTCACATCCTCCCTTTATATGAAAGGTAAGAATTATATGTTTTACTTTTAGATAAGAAGGAAGTGAGGCCTTTTCCTTAGAAGATAAGAATTGAAAAAAGATATCCTGAGAAGTTATCACCTCTCTTTTAGGAGCACAACCTTTAAAGAATTCGGAAGGTATTTTATCCTTTAAAAAGTTGTATAAATTTTTAGTAAACTTAAGATCCAAGTGTTCCTTAAGAAGCTCTCTCAGAGTATAAATAGAGAGGGTAAGAAGATACTCCTTTTTTCCGATTTCATCAAATTTTAAGTAACAAATATTTCTTTCCAAAAACTTGAAAAGAACAAGGTCCGTCAAAGCCTTAAGCTTAAAGGTTATAAAATAAAGTTTGAAGATCTCTTCAAAGGGTAGTCCAAGACCAGTCTTAGCAAAATTAAGAAAATCTGCAGGTCTTTCCGGTAAAAAAGTAAAGAGTTTAAGCTCCATAAAAAGATCTTAATTGGAAAAAAATTTGCCCTTTATTTTACTTTGAAATCAGCCTCTCTGCAAGAATCAAATCATCGGGGTAAGTAATTTTTATGTTAAAAATGTAGCCTGAGGTAATTTTAACTTTATATCCGTAGTGATGAAGAAGAGAGCCTTCGTCAAAAAAAATGAGCCCCTCTTTTTGGGCCTTAAAAAGGCAGTCCTTTAAGATTTCTGCCTTAATAGCCTGAGGTGTTTGAACTAGATAGTGCCCTTCCCTTGAAAGAGGAGATTTTAAAAAGTTATCTTCTGCTCTAATTAGAGCATCCCGGACAGGAATTGCAGGAATTACTGCTTGAAAAACTCGAGCTTCCTCAATTACTTTTGAAATTAAAGCCTCATTCACTAAGGGTCTTACTGCATCATGCACAAGGAAAATCTCTGTATCCTCAGGAGAAGAAAGTACTCCTTGATAAACCGATTCCTGCCTTGTTTTTCCTCCAACAGTTATCGCAAAAATTTTCTTCAATCCAAATTCTCTGATTTTTTCCTCTACGTATTTTAAAAAATTTTTTTCTACTGCTAAAACTATAGCTTCGCATTGGGAGTGCTTTTCAAAGGCAAGAATAGTTCTTATAAAAAGGGGAATTCCCTTTAATTCCAAATACTGTTTAGGAAGCTTACCTCCAAATCTCTCTCCCTTTCCTGCACATGGAATAATTACTGTCACCATAGTTATCTCACAAAAGTTTGGTAGAGGTCTTTATAAAGGGGAGATTTTACTATAAGTTCTTCATGGGTTCCAAGGGAGACAATCCTTCCTTTATCCAGAACTACTATTAAATCAGCTTTAGTCACAGTAGAGAGCCTATGGGCTATTACAATGAGAGTGTGTTGCCCCTTTAATTCATGTAGTGCAGATTCAATGGCTTTTTCAGTGAGAGTATCTAATTGGCTTGTTGCCTCATCAAGAATGATAACAGGAGGTTTTTTTAAAAAGACTCTTGCTAAAGCAAGCCTTTGTTTTTGCCCTCCTGAAAGAGAAAGCCCCTCTTCCCCAAGAACTGTCTCAAATCCCTTAGGAAGGCTCTCAATAAATTCAAGGGCCTGGGCTAATTTGCAGGCCTCCTTCACCTCCTCAAAGGTTGCCTCAGGTTTAACCAGGATCAAATTGTCTAAAACTGAGAGATTAAAAAGAAAAGGCTCCTGCCAAACTAAGCCAAAGAGGTTTCTCAAACTTCCAAGCTCAAAATCTTTAAGCTCAATTCCATCAAGAAGAATAGATCCCTCTGTAGGGTCATAAAATCTGGGAAGAAGTGAAATAAGGGTGCTCTTTCCAGCTCCACTTGGGCCAACAAGAGCAATCATCTTTTTAGCGGGTAAAAATAGATTAACATCTTTTAAGGCATAAGGAAGCCCCTTATCATAACAAAAACTTACCCCTTTAAATTCAAAGCCTCTTTCAGGGGGCATAGCTTTAAGAGTCCCCCCTTTTTCCTCTTCAAGGTAAAAAACTTCCTCAATCCTTGACCAGGCACCCTGAGCCTCTTTAAGACCTGTATAGGCCCTAGAGAGCTTTCTTATAGGATTGAAGATTAATAAAATAGCTGTAAGAATTGAAAGAAAAGCTCCAGGGGTTAGACTCCCCCTTATCACAAGGGTACCTCCATAGCCGATAATTAAAGCTCCTCCTATTCCTGTCATAAGATCAACGAGGCTTTTTGAAGCCTCCCTGTATTTGGTAACTTTAAGGTTCAAACGATAAAATCTTTCAAGTTCCCTTGCAAAAAATTTAAGCATTATCTCCTTTGAGGCAGATATCTTAATCTCCTTTATTCCCTGAAGAATTTCTCCCATCCTGTGAGTGAGTTCCCCTGTTGAGGCCTGAGTAAGTCTCCTTGTCCTTCTGGTCTTCATCCCAAGATACTTTGTGCCATAAATAATTGCTGGAAGGGTTACTAGAGCCAGAAGAGTTAGGTCCCATCTCTGGTAAAAGGCAACAGATAACAAAACAAGCACTGTTAAAGCCTCTTTAAAAAATATCTGGAAACTCTCTCCAAGAACAGGCTCAATTTGAGAGGTATCGTTAATAACTCGTGAAATGGTCTGCCCACTTCTTTCTCTTACTAATCTTGCATAAGGAAGG
Organism: Caldimicrobium thiodismutans; assembly: GCA_002877875.1. Classification (GTDB taxonomy): domain Bacteria; phylum Desulfobacterota; class Thermodesulfobacteria; order Thermodesulfobacteriales; family Thermodesulfobacteriaceae; genus Caldimicrobium; species Caldimicrobium thiodismutans_A. The sequence goes on along the minus strand of PNIE01000010.1, from coordinate 4,196 downwards.
GAGAGGCACTTCTTAAAAAGTTCAAGGCGAATTTGATTGATAATACCAGTTGACAAACTTTTCATATAATAGGCTTGAAGAAGGGAAAAAAAGCCATTCAAACTGAAAATAATCACAAGATAAAGAGGGACATATTTAAAAAATTCGTAGTGTTTCTCTACAAAAACATAATTGAAAATAGGCTTGATAGACCAAGTTCCAAGACCTGTAAGAAAAGAAGAGAGAAGAGAAAAGATAACCCCAAGGACAAAAGGTTTGTAAAAAAGTTTTAAGTATTTGAAAAGATATTGAATAAATTTAAGAGTATCATTTCCCAAAGAGTGATCCCTTAGAGGGCACCTGCCATTCTGTAGAGCCTTGCAATTCTTTCCTCAATGGGTGGATGAGTAGAAAAGAGAGTCAAAAGGGATTTTCCGGAAAGGGGATTCACAATAAACATTTGAGCCTGAGCTGGATTCACATCCATAGGATAGGCCCTGTTCCAAGCTTCAAGCTTTTCTAAGGCCTTAGCAAGGGCTATGGGATTTCTAATAATCCTTGCTCCTGTCTCATCAGCAAGATATTCCCTGCTTCTGCTTATAGCAAGCTGAATAAGAGTGGCAGCAATGGGGATAATCACTATGGCTACAATGAAACCAATAATAGAAAGGGGATTGAAACCTCCTTCCTCATCATCCCTGTTACCAAAACCTCCAAAAAAGAGGCTCCACTGGGCCATCTGAGCAAGGTAGCTTATAGCCCCTACAATGGTTGCTGCTATTGTTGAAATCAAAATATCTCTATTTTTTATATGAGCTATCTCATGGGCAATGACTCCCGCAAGTTCCTCTCTTGAAAGAAGTCTCCTTATTCCTGCAGTTACAGCTACTACTCCCTTTTCTGGACTTCTACCTGTAGCAAAGGCATTAGGAGTTTCTGTATCAATCATGTAAACTTGAGGTTTAGGGATACCTGCTCTTCTTGCTACCTCCTCAACCAGAGCATGAAGTTCAGGATCCTCTGAAGGACTAACTGGCCTTGCCCCACTCATGGCAAGCACAATTTTATCTGAAAAGAAATAGGCCATAAAATTCATTATCCCTGCAAGAATTAAGGCAATCGTTGCCCCAGCCTTTCCACCTACAAGATGTCCAACAAATATAAAAAGAACTGTTAGTATAGCAAGAAAAACAAAAGTTTTTATAACATTACTCATAATTGACCCCTTTATTTCTGAATTTTTTAATAATATATAAAACGTCCTCCTCTAAAGTCAAGAATCCGAATGGCCTCAATTAAAAACAAAATAGAAAAAACCTAAAAAATCAAGACCAAGAATTTATGATAAATTGTCCCCACACATAGGATAAACTAACACTCCATAAATTTGAACCCTTTTTCACAAATTGTTAAGAGCAACTCTTTCAGGACTTAAATTACTTTTATATGTTTACAAACTTTTTTAAAAAATTTAAAAATTTCCTTTGGCCTGAAATTTATGAAAATAATCGAATAAATCTCTTTGAAAGATCTCCTTTTATTAAAAATTTTTTTTACCAAAGAAAAAATTTTGCTTACCTAAGAACTTTGGGAGATATTATTTTTCTCATACTCATTATACTGGGACTCTTTGGACCACAGGAAAAGGACCGAAATATTATGCTTTTTCTTTCCTGGGGTGTATGGTGGACCTCGGTGATTTTATCTTGGTTTTTTCTTGGAAGGATGTGGTGTGCCCTTTGTCCTTTCCCAGGGCTTGCGAGACTTTTACAAAATCTAAAACTCTCCTTTTTCAAAAATCCCCCTAAATTTCTCAAAGATAAAGGAATTCACTTAGCCACTTTTCTTTTCTTTCTCATCATCTATCTTGAAAGCACAACTTCTCTCACAAGCTCCCCTCGCTATACTTCCTTTTTCCTCATTAGTATAGTCCTTATGGCTGCCTTTTTTGGTCTTCTTTACCGTGAATATGCCTGGTGTAGATACATATGTCCCTTAGGTCGTATAACTGGGGTGGCTGCTACTATGGCACTAATTGAATTTAGACCAGATTACAGAATTTGTAAAACTTGTAAAGAAGTCCTTTGTAAAAAGGGAACTCCAAACATCAGGCCCTGCCCAGTTTATCTCGGAGCAGTGGCTGTTCAAAACAACCTAAACTGCTTCATCTGCGGACACTGTCTAATACTTTGTCCACATAATTCACCAGCTGTCTATCTAAGACATCCTCTAAAAGAAATTATTTTAAACAAAGGAAAGGGAATCACCTGTGCCTATGTAATTCCCTTCTTAATCGGTTCTCAACTTGCCAGGTTTCTTATGGAAAAGGATTTTTTTCACAATTGGGCTAATACCCTTGCGATTTCACCTAATATTCTCTTCACCCTTCTCTTTTTTTGGTTTTCAATGGTTATAATTGTTATAAGTAAATTAGCTGCCTCCTTTTTTAGAGTAATTGAAGATCCTATCCTTGGAAAGTTCAATTTAACTATTGCTATCCTTATTCCCTTTGCCTTTACAGGGGAACTTATCTATCGATCTAAATACTTTCTTGAAAATATAGGAGATTTCTTCCCTACTCTTGCAAGACAATTTAGAATTGAATTTTTTTTCAAATGGGGATTTACCGTACCAGAAAAATTTATCAAACTTTGGAGCTTCTCTCTTTTGAATTTATCCCTCTTGGGAAGCCTCTATCTAATTTTTTACTTTTATTACAAAGACTTTGAAAGAGAAATACCCTTCAAGAGATATCTCCACTTTGTGGGCATCGTTTTTGCTCTCTATCTTAGCTACTACGTCTTGATTTTTATTTCAAAATGAGAAATCCTTTCGGGAATACCCTTCAATCCTTTAAGAAAGCCAAAAAGTATTTCCTTTAGAATCTTTTGAATAAAAGGTTTTAACTGAATTTCTTTACCATTAACATAAAGAGAGACTGTCTTTTCCTTTTCCTTTAATTTGGAAAGCAAAAATTCTAAAGAGATTCCAATATCTTCTGCTCTAATGAAAAGCTCAATTCCAGGATATTTTTTCCTAATTTCTTCCTTATCTTCTTTATCCTTTAAAACCCATATTTTAGGAAGATAAGGAAAACTCTTAAAACCTTCAAGAAGAATTAGATCTTTATCCCAGAAAAGATTTTGTAAAAATGAAAGAAAATCTTCATCTTTAGGGAACTCTGTGAAGTAAAGGGTTAAAAGATCTCTCTGAAGAAGACCTACTACTTCAGCCCCACTTTCTCGATAACGAAAGGTGTCAGTCCCTGGTTTATCAGTAAAATTTCCTTCTTCCTTAGTGGATTTAATAACTGCCACTTTATAGCCGCGCTCTCTTAATTCTTTTACAAGATAAGTTCCAAGGGTAGTTTTACCTGAGTTATGATACCCGCAGAGGGCTATAATTAAAGACATGGGGGAACCTAAAAAATTACAGATTCACCTGGATTTAAAGGGATGACCTCAGGCTTAAAGGAATATTTAGAAAGTTCTTCAAGAAAGGCCTCAACTGTTCCTGTTAAAATAGGAAAAGTACCATAGTGCATAGGAATCACCTTTGGCGCTTTAAGGAGCTGGCAGGCTTTAGCTGCTTCCTTTGGCCCCATAACATAATGGTCTCCTGTAGGAAGAAGAGCAAGATCTGGCTTATAAAGTTCTCCAATAAGCTCCATATCCCCAAAAATCCCCGTATCTCCTGCATGATAGATGGTAAAACCATTTTCTAAGGTTACCACAAAGCCACAGGGTTCTCCTGCATAACCTCCATCAGGAAAAGAAGAACTATGAAGAGCAGGAACCATAGTAAAGGAAAGTCCATTAATTCTATAAGTTCCACCAAAGTTCATACCTGTAGCTTTAGGAACTCCTTTTCCAAGTAAATATTGCTGAATTTCGTGAATAGCGATAACCTCAGTTACTGCGGTTCTTGCAAGTTTTACAGTTTCACCTAAATGATCACCATGCCCGTGAGTAATGAGAATAAAATCATATGGACCAAGATCAACTTCCTTGGGTGCCAAAGGATGAGTTAGCCAAGGGTCTATAATGATCTTTTTTCCTTGAGGACTGACAATTTTGAAACAGGCATGACCATAATAAGTAATTTCAACTGACATAGCCTAAAAGTAGGTATCTAATAAAATGGAGCGGGCGACGGGATTCGAACCCGCGACCTACAGCATGGCAAGCTGTCGCTCTACCAGGCTGAGCTACGCCCGC
>PNIE01000048.1 GCA_002877875.1 Caldimicrobium thiodismutans | reverse complement strand
GGCATATCAAGAACAATCTGAACCTCACTTTTGTTATCATAAGGAAGCATTTTCACTAACACCAATTTGAAATAAAAAAGACTTAAACTTACAAGAAGTAGAAAGATTATCCCTCCGTAAAAGAGATACCTTTTCTTTTTTGAAATAAGTAGAGGATACATAAATCTTGCAAAAATTTGATAGAGTTTAGTTTGCTTCGAGTGTTCCAGTTCCTCTTTTAATTCTTTCATTTTTAATTCTTCAAGCTCGTAAGTCATTTCATCCGTCTGCTCTGTGCCGTTGTGATAGTGATGGGTCAAAAAGCGATAAGCCGCCCAAGGAGTTATAACTAAAGCTACTAAGAGAGAAAAGAGCATAGCCACCGAGGCATTAATAGGAATAGGTCTCATATAAGGTCCCATAAGACCAGTAACAAAAGCCATAGGCATTAAAGCGGCAATAACTGTAAAGGTTGCAAGTATAATTGGAGCTCTAACCTCATTCACAGCCCCAATTATGGCAAGTCTTGGGTTGGGAGCAAGTCTTGCTTTGAACCAACGATGAATATTTTCCACATCCACTATAGGATCATCAACAAGAATTCCGATACAAAAAATAAGCGCAAATAAGGTAACCCTGTTTAAAGTGAAGCCATAAAGCATGCTAAGAAAAAGAGCCATAGCCAACGTCACGGGGACTGCAATCCCTACTACAAAAGCCTCTCTTATACCAAGAGAGACCGCAATTAAAAGAGTCACAGCGAAGGTTGCAATAAAAAGATGTTCAAGGAGTTCATTGGCCTTTTCTTTAGCCGTTTCTCCATAGTTTCTGGTAACAGTAATATGAACATCAGAAGGAAGAAGCCTTCCTCTAACCTTTGAAACCAATTCCAAAACCTCTTCTGCCACCTCAACAGCATTGGTGCCCTTTCTTTTGGCAATAGAAATGGTTACTGCAGGAAATAGCTCTTGGGAATTGATTTTTGTACCCTTATATCCCCTTGAAGGTCCAAGGCCAAGGAAAACATAATCATTAACCTCAGAAGGACCGTCGGAAATCTTGGCTACATCTTTAAGATAAACTGGTCTTCCCTGATAAAACCCTACTATTACATTTTCTACATCCTCTTTTGAACGGAAAAATTCACCTGTTTGTAGTAAATACTCTCGGTTTGCCTCTTTGAGTCTTCCTGAAACACATTGGGCATTAGCATTTTTTAAAATATTGGCTAAAGCTAAAGGGGAAATTCTATAAGCCTCAAGTTTTGCTGGATCAAGAATTATCCTGATTTGCCTTGGATAACCTCCAATAAGAGTAACCTCAGAGACCTTTTCAAGCTTTTTTATCTCATTTTCAAGAAGAGAAGCCATTCTTCTAAGACTATAGCCATCATAATTTGGACCCCATAGAGTAAGAGCTAATATAGGAACATCATCAATGGATTTAGGCTTAATAAGAGGAGGAAGAATGACCCCAGGCGGAGCTAGATCAAGAGCAGACATCCATTTAGAATTTAAGTCAACCAAAGCTTTAATTGGATCTGTACCTACATAAAAACGGGCAGTAACCACTGCCATCCCAGGCCGAGATACAGAATAGATATACTCAATATTCTTTAATTCCCAAAGTTTCTTTTCAAGAGGAGTGACTACTCTCTTTTCTACTTCCTCTGGTTCGGCACCGGGATATTGAATAAAAATGTCAATCATCGGAACCACAATTTGGGGTTCCTCTTCCTTAGGAGTCTTTAAAATGGCAAAAAGACCTAAAAATAGGGTTACCAAAATGATAATAGGAGTTAATTTTGAATCAATAAAATAATTAACAATACGAGCAGTAAGCCCAAGCTTTTCCAAAAGAAGCCCCCTACTCTACTTGACAACCGTCACAGGCCTTCTCAATACCCTCTACTACAACCTTTTCCCCCTCATTAACCCCAGAGAGAACCTCTACTTTACCTTCAATAGTTTTTCCCAATTTAACCCATCTCAATTCCAGAGTTTTGTTTGGCTTTAACACATATACACCTGTAAAGTCGTATCTTTTAAGGATGGCTTTTTCAGGAACAAAGAGAGCAGAAACCCTCTCTGGAATAAGAAGGTAAGCGAGGGTTCCGCTTTTAATTCCTTCCCCCTCACCTAAAAGCAATTTAACTCTAAAAGTCCTTGTAGCAGGATCAATAGAGGTATTTTTTTCAACAACCTTGCCAGAAATTATCTTTTGAGTATCAGCTAAAAGTACCTTAAAGGTATCCCCCTCTTTTATGTTTGAGAAGAATTTTTCAGGTAGCTCAACCTTTAATAAATAAGGTAGCTTTTCAAGAACAAGAAGGGGTTTCCCTGGAAGGGATAGATCTCCAAGATCAACTCTTTTTTCAGTAACACACCCATTAAAAGGAGCTGTTATATTAAGATATTTTATGCGAGAGGAAACAGCTCTTTTTTGTGACTTAACAGCCTCAATAGAGGCTCTAGCTCTCTCCAAAGCCTCTTTAGCTGCTTCATACTGTCCTTTTATTTCATCATATTCCTGAGGAGTAACCGCTTTTTCCTTTAAAAGCTTAGAATATCTTTCAAAGGTGTTTTGAGCTACCTGAAATTGTGCAAGGGCTCTTCTATACTCAGCTTCAGCCTCCTTTGTCTGATAATCTAAGGCTCTAATGGTGGATTCGATCTCTTCTCCCTCTATTCTAACAAGGAGAGCTCCCTTTTTTACACAGTCTCCCTCTTTAACTCTAAGCTCTAAAATTTTACCACTAAAAGGGGTTGCAATTTCAGCTCTCTCCTTAGGTTCAATAATACCCACATAGGACTGCTCAGTTAATTCTTTTTTTTCAACCTCTTGAAATCTCAAACCCGACACCTTCTTAACCTCTGGTTTCACCTCCCCACTCTCAAGCTTATGTCTAAAAAATCCAGAAATCCAAAGGATAACAAAAAGCAAGACTGCACCAAAACCTACATATTTCCAGTAGGTTTTCATAGCTCCTCCTTGATTAAACCAGAAGCAAAGAGAAGTTCTGCATAAGCCTCATAAACTTCTTTTAAAGCCTCAATTCTTCCAAACCTTGCCTGATCCAATTGGGTTTGGGCATCAAGAAGATCAAGCATTCTAACTAACCCATTTTGATAGCGGGCTTTCATAATCTTTA
>PNIE01000080.1 GCA_002877875.1 Caldimicrobium thiodismutans | reverse complement strand
CCATTTAGGAGATTTTTTTAAGATATTTTTGAAGGCGGTAGCTGAGTTGTCTTCGAGTTAAACCAAGGATTTTGGCAGCCTTAGTTTGATTAAAATTACACTCTTCAAGGACCTTTAAAATTCTTTCTCTCTCTATTCTTTCAATCTCCTTCAAAAGACCTTCTTTTTTAAAGAAATCCTCTCTCGGAGGAGTTAATAACTTATCTTCCTTAAGGAGACTTTTTTTAATTTTTAAAATTTTCTTTACGGATTCTCCTTCAATCCATTCACCTTCTGTAAGTAAGACGAGACGCTCGATTAGATTCTCAAGTTCTCTTATATTTCCCGGAAAGGGATAATCAAGGAGGACCTCTAAGGCCTCAGGCTTAATTTTAATATTTTTCCCGTAGATTTCGTTAAATTTTTTAATAAAATGATTTACAAGAAGGGGGATGTCCTTTTTTCGTTCTCTCAAGGGAGGAATAAAGATAGGGATCACATTTAGACGCCAATAAAGATCTTCACGAAATTCTCCCCTCTCAACCATTTCTTCGAGATTTCGATGTGTGGCTGCAATAATTCTTACATCCACTTTTATGAGTTTGGTCCCACCGAGTTTCTCAAAGGTCTGTTCTTGAAGAACTCTCAAAAGCTTAGCTTGAAGGGAAAGGGGTAGGTCTCCTATTTCATCAAGAAAGAGGGTTCCACCATCAGCTAGCTCAAATTTACCTTTTTTTGAGGTAAAGGCCCCTGTAAAGGCCCCCTTTTCATAGCCAAAAAGTTCTGCTTCAAGGAGGGTCTCAGGGATGGCAGCGCAATTTATGGCTATAAAGGGCTTATTAGCTCTGGGAGAGGCATAATGGATAGCTCTGGCAAGAAGTTCTTTTCCTGTCCCAGATTCGCCTCTCAGTAAGACGGTTGCCTTAGTAGGAGCAATTTTTAAAGCAATTTTTATAACCTCCTTCATTTCAGGGCTTGCATAAATAATATTTTTGAAGGCATAGCGCTCTTTTAATTCATACTCAAGCTCTTCTCTTCTTGCTCGTTCTTCGTAAAAGGCCTGATAAAGCTTTAAAGCCTGTGAAATTAAAGTGGCAACAATTTCAAGAACTCGCAAATCCTCCTCAAAGGAAATAGTTTCATCAAAAATCCTATCTACAGACAAAACCCCTAAGATTTCATCCTTAAATTTAATAGGAACACAGAGAAAGGAGATATTGTCTTTTTCGATTCTTGCTCCAGTTCTGTTTAGAAAGAGAGGTTCCTTTCCAATATCAGGAACAACCATTGGTTCTCCCTTTTCAACCACTCTTCCTACAATTCCCTCTCCGATTTTATAACGTCCTTTGGCAATCTGCTCAGGGGTTAAACCATAGGCTACCTCTATTTTTAACTCCCCTGTGTCTTTATCCAAAAGGGTTATAGTGCCCCTTCTCATATCTAAGTAGTCCGAAAGAATTTCCATCGCTCTATAAAGATTTTCTTTGAGATTAAAAGATGAACTTAAGACTTTACTTACTTCAAAGAGGCAAAGAAGCTCGGCATTTTTCCTCTCAATAGAATCCATAATTAAAAGATTAACACCTTTACAAAATTGTGCAAGAAAAGGGTTATTTTAACAATTTTGTAAAAATTTTGGTTATAAAACCCCTCTTTTAGGCCCTCTTAAATATTTGAAATTTCTTCTTCATAAATTAAAATAAGTTTTTTTATAAAAGAATGGGCATGCTTTTTGAATTTAATAAACTAAACTCTTAATGAAAGGGAGGTAAAGATATGTCTTTTGAGAAACCGAGAGACAAGAAGGATGTGCTTGAGCTCTGTAAGAAGTATGATGTAAGGTTTATCAGATTTTGGTTTGTAGATATTCTTGGACAATTGAAGAGTTTTGCTGTGCATGTGAGTGAACTTGAGACTGCCTTTGAAGAGGGAATGGGTTTTGATGGCTCTTCTATTAAAGGTTTTGCAAGAATTGATGAGTCAGACATGGTAGCTATTCCTGATCCCACAACCTTTACTCTTCTTCCTTGGAGGCCTAAGGAAAAAGCTGTAGCTAAGATGTTCTGTGATATCTACAATCCTGATGGAACTCCCTATCAAGGAGATCCCAGATATGCTCTTAAAAGAGCCCTTGAGAAGATGAAGAGAATGGGCTTTACTAATTTTTATGTAGGTCCAGAATTAGAGTTTTTCTATTTTAAATCTGACAAGGCCCCTGAAATCCTTGATACAGGAGGTTATTTTGACTATCCTATGGATGCTGCTGAAGACTTAAGAAGAGAAACCATTCTTGCTCTTGAATCTATGGGTATACATGTAGAATATTCCCATCATGAAGTAGCACCTTCTCAGCATGAAATTGACTTAAGATATGCTGATGCTTTAGAGATGGCCGATATCGTTATGACCTACAAGGTAACCGTTAAAGAAATTGCTAAAAAATATGGTGTTTATGCCACTTTTATGCCTAAACCCCTTTTTGGTGAAAATGGAAGTGGTATGCATACTCATCAGAGCCTTTTTATCGGGGATGGAAATGCCTTCTTTGATCCCAAGGACCCCTATCATCTTTCAGACACGGCAAAGCATTATATGGCAGGGTTACTCAAACACATAAAGGAAATAACCCTTGTTCTCAATCAGTGGGTTAATTCATACAAAAGATTAGTTCCTGGATATGAAGCCCCTGTATATATTTGTTGGGCAAGAAGAAACCGTTCAGCGCTAATTAGAGTGCCTATGTATAAACCAGGAAAAGAAAAGGCTACTCGGATTGAATTGAGATCTCCAGATCCTGCTTGCAATCCTTATCTTGCCTTTGCAGCTATGCTTACCGCAGGTCTAAAGGGTATCGAAAATAAGTATCCTCTTCCTGATCCTGTGGAGAAGGATGTCTATCATATGGATCCTGAAGAAAGAAAAAAACTTGGCATAGAAGAACTACCTGGAAGTTTAATTGAGGCTATCGAATATGCAGAAAAAAGTGAAGTCCTAAGAGAGGCCTTGGGGGATCACATCTTTACTCAACTTATTACCAGCAAAAAAATAGAGTGGGACGATTACAGAATTAGGATAACCGAATACGAAATTGAAAAATACCTTCCTATTTTATAGGTATCTGGGTGCCCTGATAGGGGCACCTTTTTAGTTTAAAAAAAAATGACTTATATCAACATAGGAATTGCCCAGATAAATCCCAAAGTCGGTGATCTAAATTACAATTTTGAAAAAATCTTTTCTTTTTGGAAGGAACTTGATAAAAACTGTCACCTTGTTTGTTTCCCCGAGCTTGCTCTAACTGGTTATCCTCCGGAGGATCTCCTCTTAAGACGGGATTTCTTAGAAGACTGTAAAAATTATTTACAGAAGCTTCTAGCTTTTTCAAAAAATTTTACTTCAGCTGGTTTGATTGGTCTTCCTTTTTACAAGGAGGCTTTATATAATGCAGTTTTTCTCCTTTATAAGGGAGAGATTCTTAGTTTTTATTTTAAGAGATATCTTGCCAAAGATGGTGTTTTTGATGAAAAGCGTTATTTTAAGGAAGGAAATGATTTTCTTCTCTTTTTCATAAATGAAATAAAAATCGGAGTTTCTATTTGCGAGGATATTTGGTATCCCTCAGGAGTAGAGAGAATCTATGATTTATCCGGGGTTGAAATTATTATAAGTCTTAATGCTTCACCTTATTATTTTGGAAAATATGAAGATAAAGAGAATTTTCTAAAAGCTAAGGCTAAAGACACTCAGTGCTATGTGGTATATGTGAATATGGTTGGTGGCCAGGATGAACTAATCTTTGATGGAAGGTCACTGGTTATTTCTCCTGAAGGTAAGATTTTAGCCAGAGCCAAGGCCTTTGAGGAGGATCAATTAATTATTAGCCTTAACCCGGAAAAGGTTTTGTCCAAAAGCCTTCTTGACCCAAGATTAAAAAAGGGAAATCAAAGGGATATCCCTCCTTTAAAAGAGCTTATAATAAAAAAAGACCTTCCCTGTTATGAAGGAAGGATCTCTGAAAATCCCAAAGAAGAAGAGGAGATCTATTCTGCCTTAAAGCTTGCTCTCAAGGATTATTTTAACAAAAATGGTTTTAAAGGGGTAATATTAGGGCTTTCAGGGGGTATTGATTCTGCTTTAACTACTCTTTTAGCTGTGGATTCTCTTGGAAAGGAAAAAGTGACTGTCCTTTTTATGCCCAGTGAATTCACCTCAAAGGAGTCTTTGGAAGACGCAAGGGAACTTGCCAAGAATTTAGAGATCCCTCTTATAGAGATACCTATAACTGAAATCTTTCGAACTTATAGAGAGACTATTAGGAAAACCCTTGGTTTTGAAGATTTTACAGTGGCAGAGGAAAACCTTCAGGCAAGAATCAGAGCTAATCTTCTCTTTTACCTTTCCAATCGCAAGGGGTGGCTTGTGCTTTCAACTTCCAATAAAAGTGAAGCTGCAACAGGTTACACTACCATTTACGGAGATATGGCAGGAGGCTATGCTCCTCTTAAGGATGTCTATAAAACTTTAGTGTATAAACTTGCCCGTTACCGTAATTCCCAAACTCCTGTTATTCCAGAAAGAATTTTTAAAAAGGCCCCTTCTGCGGAACTAAGGCCTGGGCAGACAGATCAGGATACCCTTCCACCTTACGAAATTCTGGATGAAATTTTAAGACTGCATTTAGAGGAAGGTTTAACCCCCTCTGAAATTGTCTCAAAGGGTTTTGCAGAAGGGACTGTTAGAAAGGTTTTTGAAATGCTTAAAAAGTCAGAATACAAAAGAAAACAGGCCCCTTTAGGTCCAAAAATAACTAAAAGGGCCTTTGGAAGAGATTACCGAATGCCTATAACTAACGGCTATTTTTAAGGGAGTTTTTATAGATATGAGACTGCTGGCTCTAAGGCATGTAAAAATGGAAAATCTTGGAATCTTTGAAGAGGTTTATGAAAATTTAGGTCTTTCCTACAAATATCCTGCAACCTTTAAAGGAGAGAGGATAGAAAAGTATCCCTTTTTGGAAGATTTTCCAGGGAAAGTAAAGGCCTCTCAGTGGGATGGAAATATCTTTGATCTTTCTAAAGGTGCGGTAAGGTGGTTTTTTTCAGAAAAATATGAAAATCAAGGGATTGTCTATGAAAAAAGTGTAGGTCTTAAAAATCATCTAGAGGGTGATAAAGAGCTTGCTTTAACTTGGGGCGAGTTTTACCAAAAGGTAATCTTTCAATTGGAGATAGATTCTAAATCCTTGGGCTTAATTTCTGCTTCAGAGGTAAAACAATTAAAAGAGCTTTCTTTAAAATTGTCCAAGAATTCTTCTTTTTATGACTTCTCTAGGCTACTGCAGATTGGATGCCCTGAAGATATAAATATTAAAAATATTGATTTCTTAAGGAATTAGGAGTATGATAGCATAACTCTTCCAAGGAGGCAGAAAAGAGATGGGTACTCCTCAATTTGCAAGTTTTTACCCTGATTTTTATATAGAGCGCCTCTGGGAGAAATGTATCAAATGTAGAAGGTGTGTTAAAGAATGCTCTTATGGGGCCCATATTTGGGATGAAAAGAAAAAGACTCTTCTTGAGGATCATACCAAGTGTGTGGGGTGTCATAGATGTGAGGCTATGTGTCCTACAAAGGCCATAATTATAAGAAGACATCCTTCTGAATTTAGGGAACATGCTCTTTGGACTCCTTGGTTTATTAAAAACATTTATAAACAGGCTGATCAGGGTGGAGTTCTTTTAACCTCAACAGGCTGTGCCCTTCCCTTTAAAAACTATTTTGACCATTTAGTGCTTGATGCCTGTCAGGTGACTAATCCTCCCATTGATCCCCTAAGAGAGCCTATGGAGCTTCGCACCTATATCGGGCCAAAACCAGAGGCCTTGGAAATAGAGGAGGTAAATGGGAAGTTTAGACTCAAGAAAAAGCTTCCTCCTCTGATAAAGCTTGAAGTGCCCATAATGTTTGCTGCTATGTCCTATGGGGCTATAAGCCTTCATGTTCATCAGGGATTAGCAAGAGCAGCCCGTGATCTTGGCACTCTTTATAACACAGGAGAAGGTGGGCTTCATGCTTCTCTTTATGAATATGGCTCTAATACTATTGTTCAATGCGCCTCTGGCCGCTTTGGGCTTCATGTAGATTATCTGAAGGCTGGAGTAGCTATTGAGATAAAGATAGGGCAGGGTGCTAAACCTGGCATTGGAGGGCATCTTCCTGGTGAAAAGGTAACCGAAGAGATCTCTAAAACAAGAATGATCCCTGTTGGAAGTGATGCTCTCTCTCCTGCTCCTCATCATGATATATATTCTATTGAGGACTTAAGAGGCTTAATCTATGCTCTTAAGGAGGCTACAGAATATAAGAAACTTGTCTTTGTTAAAATTGCAGCGGTGCATAATGTGGCAGCCATTGCTTCAGGTATTGTTAGAGCTGGAGCGGATGCAGTAGTGATTGATGGTCTTAAAGGAGGTACGGGAGCGGCTCCCACTATGTTTAGAGACTATATTGGAATTCCGATTGAGCTTGCCATTTCTGCAGTGGATAAGCGTTTGAGGGAGGAGGGTATACGCCACAGAACAAGCATTATTGCCTCAGGAGGAATACGTTCCAGTGCTGATGTAGTAAAAGCTATTGCTCTTGGTGCGGATGCTGTGTATATTGGAACAGCTGCGCTTATTGCTGTTGGATGCACTATGTGTCAAAGATGCTATACCGGAAAATGCCCCTGGGGAATTGCCACTAATAATCCTGAACTTATAAAAAGACTTCCTCCAGAGGTGGCTTATGAAAAAATCTACAATCTTGTCAAAGCCTGGGCCCATGAAATTAAGGAAATGCTTGGTGCTATGGGTATAAACTCTATTGAAAGTCTTAAGGGCAATAGGGACAAGTTAAGGGCAGTAGGTTTAACCAAAGAAGAGATGGAAATTCTTGAAGTAAAACATGCAGGGGAGTAAAAAATATGTGGAATCTTACCCTTAGAGCTAAAGAAATATCAGGTTGTGGAATAGCAGGTATTATCCACAAAAAAGGTGAACTTATACCAGGAGAGATGATACTGAAAGCTATTTGTTGTCAATATGAAAGAGGCAATGGGCTTGGAGCTGGTTTTGCAGCCTATGGAATCTACCCTGATTTAGCTGAATACTATGCCCTTCATGTTATGGCTCAAAATAGGCAAGCCCTTGAAAAGGTGGAAGAGTTTCTTCAAAAAAATACCTTTCTCAATTTCCAGGAACCCATTCCTACAAAAAGGGTAAAAACCATAAAGAATCCCCCTCTTTTTAAAAGATATTTTGTAAAACCAAAGTTGGAAGAGGAAGAAGCTGAGTTTTGTAATCTTACCGCAGAAGATGATCGCATGGTTCAACTTGTTATGGAGATAAATGAAAAGATTGAAGGGGCTTATGTGATTTCTTCAGGAAAAAATATGGGTGTTTTTAAAGGTGTAGGCTTTCCTGATGAGATAGCTGAGTTTTTCAGGATTGATGAATATAAAGCCTTTATTTGGACAGCCCACAATCGTTTTCCAACTAATACTCCTGGTTGGTGGGGAGGAGCTCATCCTTTTACTATTCTTGACTGGTCTATTGTGCACAACGGAGAGATCTCAAGTTATGGCACCAATAGAAGATATTTAGAACTTTTTGGTTATAAGTGCACTCTTCTTACTGATACTGAGGTTGTAGCCTATATTCTTGATCTTCTCATTAGAAAACATGGGCTTCCTTTGGAACTTGCCTGCAAAGCTATGGCTCCACCTTTTTGGATAGAAATTGACGAAATGCCAGAAGAAGAAAGAGAACTTTATACCGCTTTAAGAATTCTTTATGGTGGGGCTGTACTTAATGGTCCCTTTGCTATTTTATTTGCTTATAATGGAGGGCTTGTTGGCTTAAATGATAGAGTAAAACTTAGACCTTTAGTGGCTGCTTCTAAAGGAGATCTCTATTTTATGGCTTCAGAGGAAGCAGCTATAAGAGCCATTTGCCCTGATCCTGAAAAAATATGGGCACCCAAGGCTGGAGAACCTGTGATTATTGAAATGGAAGAAGGGGTTATTCCTAATCAGAAAAGTTATCTTAAACCAAGACCAGTGGAGGTCAGAGAAGATGCCCTTAGAATTGGATATATCCCACCTTCATTATTCTCAGGTAAATAAGATCCTTAGGGATTATATAGAAAAAGGAGAAAGAGAATTTATTCTTAGAGGGGTTAATGGGCACCGTTATCTTTTTGCTGGAATTTCTGCAGAAATTAAGGCCCAGTTATATGGCACCCCAGGGCTTGATCTTGGTGCCTTTATGAGAGGGCCTGAAATAAGAGTTTTTGGAAATGTTCAGGACGGAGCAGGAAATACTATGGATGAAGGTAAAATAGTAGTCCATGGGATGGCTGGTGATGTAGTTGGATATGCTATGAGAGGCGGGAAAATCCACATCTATGGCGATGTAGGTTATCGAGTGGGCATTCATATGAAGGCTTATATGGATAAAGTTCCTGTAATTATAATTGGAGGAAAGGCTGGAGACTTTCTTGGTGAATATATGGCAGGTGGAATTATTATTCTTCTTGGTATGCATAGCATTTATCCAGAAAGACCTCTGGCTGGACTTTTCTTAGGAACAGGGATGCACGGGGGGACCATTTACGTAAGAGGCAAGGTTAAAGAGTCTTATCTTGGGCTTGGCTTAAAGCCTTATGCTCTTGATGGAGAAGACGAAAAGATTCTTGAAAAACACCTTAAAGAATACTGTGATGACTTTGGGCTTGACCTCTCAGAAATCTTGAAAGAAGATTTTATTAAAATTATTCCCTATACTCACAGACCTTATGGTAAGCTTTACGCCTATTAAGTGAAGGAAATACTTTTTTCTTCAAAATATGCTGGGATACCCTTTTACAGAACGAAATCCCATCCTCACTTATGCAGCTTTCGGGTAGTTTATAAGCAGACAGACCTTCTTGTACTTGCTGATAAGGATTTAACTAAAGAAACTTTACAGATTGTAAGAGAGATAAGAAAACCCCTTGAAGCTTACGTCTTGAAAAATCCTCTATTTTTAAAAAGCCTTATACCCCTACCTGAGGATCCCTTAGCTCCTCCTTTGGTAAGAAAAATGATTAGAGCAGGAGCGATAGCAGGAGTTGGTCCTATGGCTTCTGTGGCAGGAGCTATTGCTGAGGAGGTAGGAAGGGCTCTTCTTGAAAGAAGTTTTACCAATGAGGTAGTTATAGAAAATGGGGGAGACATCTTTCTTTTTCTCAAAAGAGAGGCCAGGGTTTCTCTCTTTGCGGGTGATTCGCCCTTTTCTGGAAAGATTGCTTTAATAATACCTTCCGAACTTCAACCCTGTGGAGTGTGTACAAGCTCAGGCAAAGTGGGACATAGTTTGAGCTTTGGAAAAGCTGATGCCATTACCGTTGTGCATAGGGAGGCTGCTATAGCTGATGCCTTAGCAACAGCCTTTGGAAATCTCCTCAAAGAGGGAAAAGATTTTAAAAAGGTATCTGCCAAGGCTCAAAATATAGAGGGAATATATGGAGTGTTTGCCATCCTTAAAGATAAATTTTTTGCCTTCTCTCAGAAAATACGCCTTGAGCCTTTGGGTTAATACATGGGCATAGTAGAATCCAGTTCCTTGGCGTAGGTATTTAAACCTCTCTTTAAGTGTTTTGCGCTGAAACCTGAAGAATGAAGAATTTCAGGGACCTGATAATTTTTTTTCCTCACTCTTTACAAATATATTTTCAAATAATAGGATATTCCTTGATTGGATTAAGCTCCCTAATCTTTTGAGAAGTTCATTCAGAGAAATAAATATCTTTTTTTAAAATGACTTGACAAATTTATTTTTAAAGTTTTAATAATTAGTAAACAAAATTAATTTTGGGAGGATGAAATGAGAATAGAGATTGAAGGTGCTGTGATTAGACTTGTTCCTGAAAATGAAAGGGAGGTTCAAGATTTAAATAAACTTTGGGAACTTGTGGCAAGGTGTGAAGAGGAAAACAGAAAACTCCTTCCTATTGGTATGTATGTTCCAGGAAGTTCACCCTATGTCCAATTTTATGTAGAGGGCCTTTCAGCTAAGGCTGATGTTTCAAAGGTTATAAAGAGGGTACGTTATGTCTGTATGGTGTGTAATCGCATGGAGGAATATCCTGAAGATAAGCCAACCCCTATTTGTTGTGGCCAGCCTATGCATAATTTGGATGCCTAGAAATTATTTTCTTTTTTCAAAGGAGTTTAAGATTTTTTCCTTGAGTTTCTCATTAAGTTTAAAGGCCCAAGCAAGAACTATAGCTACTGCTTGATAAAGCTCTTGAGGAATAGGCTTGTTGAGTTCAAGCTTGTAGAGTTCTTGCACGAGCTTTGAATCTTCCTTTATAGGAATTCCTCTTTCTTTAGCAATCTTGAGGATAAGCTCAGCCAGATAGCCCTTTCCTTTGGCAACTACTTCAGGAGCTCCTTTCGCTGGATCATATTTTAAGGCAACAGCAAGCTTTTCTTCATTCATTTTTGGTTTACTTTCATTTTGAATTATGCTATAATAAATTGTAAACTTAAATATTATAATCGGAAAGAGGAACCCAATTTCTTAAAAAGGAGGGGTATATGAAGATCACTTTATCAGTTATTAAAGCCGATATTGGTGGATTTGTGGGGCATTCTTCAGTGCATCCTGAGGTTTTAAATAGGGTTAAAGAGGTAGCTCTTGAGGCCAAGGACAATGGGATAATAAAGGATGTATCTGTACTTGCCTGTGGGGATGATATTGCCTTAGTTATGACTCATACTAAAGGTATAGATTCTTCAGAGATTCACGAGGTTGCTTGGAATGCCTTTAAGGAAGGGACAGAGGTTGCCAAAAAACTCAAAATGTATGGGGCAGGGCAAGATTTATTAAGTGATGCCTTTTCAGGAAATATAAAAGGCATGGGGCCTGGCATTGCGGAAATGGAATTTGAGGAGAGAAAGAGTGAGCCAGTGATTGTCTTTTTTGCAGACAAAACTTCTCCAAGCGCCTGGAATCTTCCTCTTTATGAAATGTTTGCAGACCCTATGAATACCGCCGGGCTTGTCATAGATCCCTCTATGCATGAGGGTTTTATCTTTGAGGTTTTAGATGTCTACACAGGGATGAGCATTAAATTGAACACACCTGAAGAACTTTACGATCTTCTGGTATTTATTGGAGCCACCAGTAGATATTGTGTAAAGGCAGTATATAGAAAGAAAGATAGAGAAATTGCAGCTGTTGCCTCAACTCAAAAGCTCTCTCTTATGGCGGGAAGATATGTAGGGAAAGACGATCCTGTTTTGATTGTGAGATGTCAGAGTGGATTTCCAGCGGTGGGAGAGGTTCTTGAACCCTTTGCAAGGCCCTGGTTTGTTGAGGGTTGGATGAGGGGATCTCACACAGGGCCTCTAATGCCAGTCTCTTTTTCTCAGGCTAAGCCCACACGCTTTGATGGTCCCCCAAGAGTTATTGCCGCAGGATATCAGATCTGTGAGGGAGAACTAATTGGGCCCTCTGATCTTTTCGATGATCCTGCCTTTGATCAGGCAAGGCTTGATGCAAGTCTAATGGCTAATTACCTTCGCAGACAAGGAATCTTTGAGCCTCATAGACTGCCTCCTGAAGAAATGGAATACACCACTCTACCCAAGGTCCTTGAAAAACTCAAAGATAGATTTAAACTCGTTGATACAGGGAGACCTAAAATTCATACTGAAGGAGAAGTGGCAGAATAGTGCACATACCTTATTATAATATCGTCTTTGACCCAAAAGATTTGTCTCTTGAGGATGAAATTTCTTTCTATTGCTATAAAGGCATAGTTTGTTTCAATAAATGCTGTTACGATGTGAAACTTGTTCTTTCTCCCTATGATCTCCTTCGTTTAAAGAGAAATCTTAAAATTTCAACCAGTGAATTTATAGAAAGATATGGTGAGTTTTATATCGGAGAGGTTACACAACTTCCTGTTATATCTATAAATATGAATCCTTATGATTATAGTTGTCCTTTTCTCTCTGAGCCTGAGGGCTGTAAGGTCTATCCTGATAGGCCTTCAGCTTGTCGTATCTATCCTTTGGCGAGATATTTTGCCGAAAACGAAAAAGGGGAAAAAGTAGAGCTTTATAAGATTATTAGAGAGACCCATTGTAAAGGTCATTATGAAAAAAGACCTATAAAAGTAAGAGAATATCTTGAAGAACAGGGGCTTCCTGTTTATCATCGTTTTAATGATCTGTGGGGCGAGGTAGTCTTAAAAAGACAAAAATTTTCTCAAATTCCTTTAACAGGGGAGCTTCTTGATCTTATTTATCTTATGGCTTATGATCTTGAAGAATTGCGAGAAGAAATAAAAAATAATTCTCTACCTTATTTTACTCAGGAAGACCTAAAACTTAGTGATGAAGAGCTTCTTGAAAAGAGTTTAAAGATTATTCGAGATGAAATTCTTACTGAGGAAAATCTTAACTGGTAAAGAATGAAAGTAGGCAAAAGGCTTCAAGAGGAGATTAATGTTATTCCTTTAGTGGATATTGTTCTGGTTATACTCATCATTTTTATGATTACAGCTCCGCTTATGACCTCTGGGCTTGAGGTTAATCTTCCTCAAACTAAGGATACCGCTTTAGCTCATAAAGAGAGGGAACCTTTAAAGATAACTATTACTGCACAAGGGGAAATAAAAATTTCAGGAGAGCCTGTTTCTTTAGATAGGCTCTACCAATGGCTTTCTGAAGCCAAAAAACACAATCTTGTAGAAGAGGTTCAGATTGAAGCAGATAGAAGAGCCTATTTTGAAATTGTTGCTAAAGTGCTCTCGGAAGTTAAAAGAGCTGGCTTTACCCAGGTGGGAGTCCTTACCCAGCCTGAAAGTTAAAGATGCCCCTTAATCTTCTCTCCTTTTTCCTCTCTTTTTTCATTAATTTATTCTTTTTAACTCTTCTAATCTTTGCTCTTTTTCAAACTCCTCTCAAAAAAGAGGAGATTAAAATCTCCCTCCTTGAACCACAAAAATCTTATGAACTTACTCAGGAGGTTGAAAGGCAACCCAAAGAAAATACCTTACCTAAACCTGTAAAACCCTCACTTGAAACTTCTAAGGCTATTCCCCGCTTAACACCTTCTTTAGAACCATCCTTAAAAACCAAACAAACTGCCTCTCCCCCTAAGGCAAAAAGCACAGTAAAAAACTCTCCTTCTGAAAAACCTTTAGATGAAGGTCTACTGAAAAAGAGGCTTTTTGAGATTGAAAAAAAGGTAAAAACTCAGGAATCAGATTATGAAGAAAATTTTCTTAAAAATAAAATTGCAAGCCTTGGAAAAAAGAAAACCAGCTTTTCTCAAGCCGAAAATAATCTCCAATCTTTGGAAAAAACTTCCAGTGCTTCTGAGAGAGTACTTTCACCTTCTCAAAAAATTTCAGAAGAATATCTTAGCCTTATAAAAAGAAGGCTTCAAATCCATTTTGAAATACCTATTTATCTAAAAAATAAAGGAAATCTTTCAGTGGTAGTTGAGATTGAGACTAATGCTGAGGGATACATAAAAAAGATAAACTATCTTAAAAAATCTCAAGATGAGACTTTTAATAAATCAGTGGAGAAGTGTCTTTTTGCCTCAAACCCTTTGCCAGTTTCCCAACCTATTAAGTTAAAAGTTGAATTTCGTTCAGAAGGTAGATTAATATTTAATTAACAATTTTTTTTAATAAATATTTTTTAATAAATTCTTCTTCTGAAAGGGGTTTACTAAAGTAAAATCCTTGTACAAAATCACATCCCATTATATCAAGAATTTGAAGCTGTTCTTGAGTTTCTACACCTTCAGCCAGGGCTTTGGCACCTAAAATATGAGCTAAATCAATAATAGTCTTTACAATTCCCCTTATCTTGTCTTCAGTATGTATTTCCCTTATAAAAGTTAGGTCAATCTTTAGATAATCCAAGGGAATCCTTCTAAGGTAATTTAGACTGCTATAGCCTGTTCCAAAGTCATCTAAAGCTAATTTAAGTTTGGGGAATCTCTCTTTCAAATAATAGATTAGTTTAACTATTTCCTCTGGATTTTTTATAAAACCTCTTTCAGTGATTTCAAGAACAAGTTTGCCTTCAAGGGTCTCCAAATCTGAAGAGACCTCCTCCCAAAAGGTTTTATCAGAAAAGGTATCTGGATATAGATTTAAACCCAAGGGGATTTTCCAGTTATTTACTTTTTGCACAAGGCTCTTAATAGCCCATACCTCAAAATCTCTACGATAAATAGATTTTTCTAAGTTTTCAATGAAGACTGAGGGAGGTATAATCTCTCCATCAGGCTTGATAATTCTAATTAAAGCCTCTGCTCCAGAAATCAAATAATTTTGCATATCAAAATAGGGTTGAAAGTAAAAGTGAAAATAGTTATTTTTAAGCGCCTCTTCAATTAATCTCTCTTTGTCTAAATTGGACTTAATAAAGAGGTCAATCTCGGGCAGATAGAATTTAATTACATTGGGTCCCTCTTTATAGGCTAATTTGCAAGCTGAGGAGGCTTTTAAATAAAGCTCCTCTGGATCTTCACCATCTAAAGGATAAATAGCAATCCCTAAATTATACTTAAGAATAATTTCATCTTTATCAAGCTTGATAGGAGTTGTAATAATTAATTCGATAAGATCAGAAAAAGCAATAGCAAATTCAATTAGAAAGATTAAAAACTCATCCGCTGAAACTCTTGCAATATAGCCTTTATTTTCAAAGGTCTTTTTAAAACGTTCGGTTAGAGTTCTAAGGATCTTATCTCCTGCGGAGAATCCATAGAGATCATTAATATAGGTGAATTGGTATAGATCAAGGACTATAAAAAGGGCTTGAGATTTAAGATGGGGTAGAATAAGTTTGATTTTTTCTATTAGGGCCCTTAAAGTAAAGGCCCCTGTCAAAGAGTCATAGTTCTTTTCTTTCTCTAAAGATTCTATAAGATGAGTTATTAAAGTTAAATCTCTTACTACAAAAACTATGCGTTTTTTTCCACTTTCTAAATCAACAGGAATAGCCTTTTGTTCAACATAAATAATTTCTCCGTCCTTTCTCCGCCACATAACCTTCGTAGGAAATTTAAACTCCTCAAATAAAAACTCTATGTTTTCTTGACCTTCAGAAGTGCTGTCTTTGACTAGGAGAAAATTCACTGACTTTCCTATGAGTTCTTCTTCTAAATAGCCTGTGATTAGGCATACCTCAGGATTGACATAGAGGATTTTTCCTTTTTCATCAGTAATAATTAAACAAAGATCAGAATTCTCCAAAGCAGTGCTTATTAGTTTTAAGTTTTGCTCTTTTATTATACGCTCTAAGGCAAATTCCAAGTCCTCCTTAAGTTCCTTAAAAAGCTCTTCTTGAATTAAGTCAAAATAAAAGGGCTCATGGGAAAAAAGGGTTAGGAGATAACGAAGTTCCCCGTTTATATATAGGGGTATGGATAGACCTGAGAAATATCCCCTTTGTAGATAACTCTCTCTAAAGTCAGTGAAGAATTGATTACTACGCGTATCGGGATTTATAATTATTCTTCTTTCTCTAATAGCTTCTAATTGAAAATCTTTACCTTCTGAAAGGGTGGGATCTATAGGGATTCTAATCTCATCAAGAAAGCCTTCCTCATAGCCAAATCTAAATAAGGGCTTAACATAGCCCTTTTCAAAATCTGGAACTCCTACCCAGACAAATCTTAATCCCAAATCTTCTACTAAGCTATGCCCTAATTTTTCAAAAACCTCTTCCTCATTGGAAGCTTTGGTAATAATAGTGTTTATGGTTCTGACCAATTTATATCCCCTTTCTAAAGTCTTTAAAACTGTAATATCTGAACCTGAAAGAAGATAATATCTTCTTGAGTCTTTTAAGACTCTTTTAATTTTTCCTTGAACATATAGGGGAGACTTATCCTTTTTAATGAGGATGGTTTCAAAATCATAGGTAGTCTCCTTAAGGTCACCCAAAGTTTTTCCAAATTTCTCCCTACAATAAGCCTCAAAGAGAAAGTCACATAATTTTTTTCCTCTGAGTTCCTCTAAGGAGTAGCCTGTAAGTTTTAAAAAGTTACGATTACAAGTTAAGATGTGCCCTTCCGAATCTAAAGTAAGTCCAATTAATAAGAATTCCATCGTTAGTGGTAACTATCTTCGATTATTTCTTTTGGTTAGTTTCATATATTAAAATAACTATTTTAAAAGTCAACTTTTTTAATAAAAGTTCAAGTTAATTATAGCCCTAAAATCATAAGAAACAAATAGAAAAATTTAAACATACTAATTTTTAATTAAAGATGTTTAATAATAATAAAATTTTTAAAGAATTAATCAAAAATTTTTAGCAA
>PNIE01000003.1 GCA_002877875.1 Caldimicrobium thiodismutans | reverse complement strand
AGGTGGTTGGTTATGTTTAACATTTTTTCTTTATCCTATTTTCTGATAGTTGACTCCTTTATCTTTTATAATCTAATCTAGTTTAAAATAACCCCTTTTTAGATAATTTTCCACCTGATTTGTTAAGTCAAGAGGTAGGTCCTCTTTATTAAAAGAGATTGAGTCTTCAGAAAAGGCCTTTAAAGTTAGAACTATAAGAGGTAGTTCCCTTTTTACTCCTTCCTCTCTTATTTTTAAAAAAAGCCGGTTTTTCTCCCCTTCTTTCTCTTTAAGTCCCTTTAGGTGATATTTTAAGAGAATGTTTTCCGTTTCTTCCCAAAGGGGCATAAATTCTTCAGTTCTTATAGAGAATTTTACAAAGGTTAGGGGTGGCCCTTCATCTAGTTCTTTTGTGGCTTTGTGGATCATCACCCCTGTTTCACAAGCCCTAGCACTAATAAGCTGCCAGATAACCTCCTGCCAGGTTCCTTTAGGACCTCCTGGAAGGGCTGGATGCAGATTTAAAAGGGGAATTTTTTCACAAAAATCCTCTGAAACTACCCACATATACCCAGCAAGCATTCCAAAATCAACCTCTTCGGGAAGATATTTCAATATCTCCTGATGATAAAGCTTTCTCCAAAGTTCGAGATCCTTTTTTCTGAGCTCAGGCTCATATTTTAAAGCTGAGAGGGTGATAACTTTTAGACCCATCTCTTTACTTGCTGTCTCAATAAATCTCTTTGTAACTTCTGCCTCATCTGGGTCTCTACTTACAAAGACATAGGAGATTTTGAGATTAAGAAAACCTCTCTTTATTTCTTGATAAACAATTTTTAATAGGTTGAGGGCAGCCTCATCCCTTGCAGTAGTAAACCATCCTACTCTTTTGAAAGCCATTATCCTAAACCCCCTTCGGAAAGATTAAGACCCCATGGTTTAGGAAGGAAATGTTCCATATATTCATATAAAGCAAATCTATCGGTCATTCCTGAGAGATAGTCTGCAATAAGACGTTCTTTTTTTTCTGTAGGAAAAAGCTCTCTTGCTTTTACCAAATATTCGATCCTTTCAAAATTTTTATCATAAAATTCAAAAAGGGAAAGGAGAATTTTTTTGGCTTTTTCAAATTCTTTTCTTACAAGGGGTGAAAAATAAACCTTTTCAAAGAGAAACTCTCTTAATTTTTCAAGGGCCTTAAGTTTTTCAGGAGCCATAGTTATTCTCTCAAGGTTTATCTCCTGGCTTGTGTAGACAATACTTTTAATAAGGGTATCAATACGTTTAGAGTGTCTTTCCCCAAGTTCTTTTATAATTTCCTTTGGCAAGTCCTCTTCTTTTATAATGCCTGCTCTTATAGCATCATCTAAGTCGTGATTTACATAGGCAATGATATCAGAAAAACGAACCACTTGGGCCTCAAGAAAAAGGTCATCCTCTACGTCGATAGGACCACGTCCTTTAGAATGCCTGAGAATTCCCATTCTAACCTCATAGGTAAGATTTAAACCAGCTCCCTCTTTTTCCAAATGATCAACCACTCTAAGGGATTGCTCGTAATGTCTAAACCCTCCTTCAAGGATCTCATTTAAGACTTCCTCTCCAGCATGACCAAAAGGAGTGTGTCCAAGATCGTGCCCAAGGGCTATGGCTTCTGTTAAGGTGGTATTTAATCTGAGAGCTCCAGCAATGGTTCTTGCGATCTGCGCTACTTCAAGGGTATGAGTAAGCCTTGTGCGATAATGATCTCCTCTTGGGGCAAGAAAAACCTGAGTTTTGTGTTTTAGCCTTCTGAAGGCCTTAGAGTGAATAATGCGATCTCTATCTCTCTCAAAGGCTGTTCTTATATCACACTCTTCTTCAGGTCTTATTCTGCCCTTTGAAAACTTGGCTTTAACTGCCTTGGGAGATAGAAGATGAAGTTCTTCCTCTTCTTTTATTTCTCTTAGGCTAAGTTTTGACATCTTCTATCCGAATTTCAAGCCTCTGGGTGAAGTTGTTGATAAAAGGTGTTCCTATGATAAATCTTGGAGACAAATCTATTTTTTGGTTGAAATAAAGGGCATAGATTTCATCTTTACCATCTCTTAATAAAAATTTAGTATGTTTTTCTTTAATATAAATTACATCTTTTATAGTAAAATCCTTTACAAAGAAAAGAGGTGGCTCGTGGGCTATTCCATAGGGAGGAAGTTCCTTTAAAGCAAGAAGATTTTCCTCTAAGAGAAGTTCAGAAATTCTTGTTTCTCCATCTACGTATCCAAAGGCTTGCCTTCTTTCTAAATTTTTAAGTTTTTCTGTTAGGATTTGTTGAAGATAGGGAATATTTTCCTTCAAAATCTGAAAGCCGAAGGCCTTTTGGTGTCCTCCAAGTTCTAAAAAGAGGTGTTTTTCCTTGAGAAGGATGTCAAGGAGATCAAGGTCATCTGTGCTTCTTCCAGAACCAAAGCCAATTCCGTTTTCAAAGCTGATTATTAAAGCAGGTTTCCCGAACTTATTTTTGGCCCTATTAGCAAGAAGCCCAAGGAGCCCTTTAGGAAGATTCTCAAATATTCCTAGTAATACCGGTGAAGAAAATTCATTTTTAAGATTTTTTTCAATGTTTTCCCAAAGTTCTGCCTCAAGGGTTTGTCTTTCAGAGAGGAAATTATTTATTTTACAAATATAAGGGTGAATTTCTTCATAGGTCTTTTTTCTTAAAAAGTCAAAAAAGATTTCAGGCATTCCCATTCTTCCACAGGCATTAATTCTTGGAATTATTTTGAAATGGAGATCTTCCTCAGAAAGAGGAGTTGAAAGATTGAGTTCTTGGAAAAGATAGCTTAGAGCAGGGTGGGAAGGAGAATTTAGATCACGAAATCCAAAGTAGGTGATTATCCGATTCTCTCCGAGAAGAGGAACCATATCAGCAAGGGTTGCCAGACAAAGAAGTTCTAAATATTTTCTAAGACTTGGTGGTGAAGTTTCATTAAAGAAGCCAATTTCATAAAGATAGCTTCTTAAGGCTCTTAAGAAGGTAAAAACCACACCAGCTCCGCAAAGATGATAAAAAGGCGAATCTGGAGGAGTAAGCTTGCCTGAGATCACTATAGTTTCTGGTTTTTTAATGACCTCATGATGATCAGTAATTATTACTGAGAGACCTAAGGCTTTTGCCTCTTCAACGGTTTCATAAGCAGAAATACCTACATCCACAGTGATTAAAAGACTTACTCCTTTTTCTTTAAAGTAAGGAAGAAATTTTCCATGAAACCCATAACCTTCTTTATTTTTGTCAGGAATAAGCACCACCGGCTCTCTTTCCGAAACCTCTTTCAAAAAATCATAGAGCAAATAAGTTCCAATAATCCCGTCAGCATCAGAATCTCCATAAATTCCAATTACTTCTTTGGCTTTCAGAGCCT
>PNIE01000091.1 GCA_002877875.1 Caldimicrobium thiodismutans | reverse complement strand
AGGAGGTGAAAAGATGGCTCTTTGGAAGTGTTCCAAATGTGGTACAACAAAAGAATCAAGATGCAAACCCAAAAAATGTCCAAGCTGTGGAGAGGCAGATACTATGATTAAAGAGGAAACTCAAGGTGATGCTAAAGGTACAAAGGGGTGCAGCTCAAAGAAAACCTGTAAAAAGAAGAGTTCTTAGCCCCCACCAACCACTCCACCAAGTTGGAAAATAGGTAAATAAAGAGCTACAAGAATCCCACCTATAACCACGCCTAAAATTACCAACAAAATAGGTTCAATTAGGGTGGACAGAGTTTGAACGGTTCTGTCCACCTCTTCTTCATAAAAATCAGCAACTTTAGTAAGCATTTCCTCAAGATTACCTGACATCTCACCAATTCTTACCATCTCAACTACCATATAAGGGAAAACCCCTGTAAAAAACATAGGATCGGCAATAGTATGACCTGCAGAAACATTGACCTTTATATCTTCCATAGCTTTTTCTAACACCTTATTTCCAGCAGTCTCCCCAGCAATACTTAAGGCTTGAATAAGGGGGATACCAGCTGCAATAAGATTAGCAAGGGTTCTTGCTATGCGAGAGATAGCAGCCTTATGAAAAAGTTCTCCAAGCAAAGGTAGTTTCAAGAGAATTTTATCAGTATTATATTTACCCTCTTCGCTTTTTCGATAATATTTAATAAAAACCACCAAAGCAACCAAAAGTAAAACAAAAATTCCAAAAAGGCTTTTAAAATTATGGCTTATGTTAATAAGAATTTGAGTTGGTAGTGGTAATGATTGACCAGCCTCTTTAAAAAGTTCTGCAAATTTAGGAATCACATAAAGCATAATTATTGAGACTACTACAATAGTAACCAAGACTATAACAGAGGGATAAATCATAGCATGCTTAATCTTAGACTTAAGAGATAGGATTTTTTCAAGATAGGTAGCTAATCTTTTTAGGACTACATCGAGATTACCAGAGGATTCTCCTGAACGAACCATCTGTATATACAAGGTACTAAAAATTTTGGAATAGTGGGCCATAGCCTCACTGAGAGAGCTTCCTCCTTCAACCATTTTCTTGATATTAGAAAGAACCTCCTTGAAATAGGGATTTCTCTGCTGATTAGCAAGGGTTTCCAGGCCTCTAACAATAGGAAGTCCTGCTTCTAAAACTGTTGCAAATTGGCGGGTAAAAAGGGTAAGCTCTTTCTCACTTACCCTTTTAAATTGAAACTTAAGGGCACTTTCTTTCTTTTGTTGAATTTTAATGGGAATAATATTAAGCCTACGAAGATAAACTTCAACCACTTGAGAGTTTGGCGCCTCAAGGACTCCACTTCTTATCTCCCCTGAAATAGATTTTCCCTTCCACTCAAAAAAGGGCATTTACTTACCTATCCAATAATTAGGAGCTTCTCTCAAGATAATAACGTCATGGACATGAGACTCTCTGTAACCTGCACCTGTTATCTTAACAAACTTAGCTTTCTTTCTCAATTCTTCAATGTTTCTACATCCACAATATCCCATACCTGACTTTAAACCTCCAATTAATTGGTAAATCATATTAGAAACAGGGCCTCTGTAAGGTACCTTCCCTTCTACTCCCTCTGGTACAAACTTTGATATGTCTTCCGAAGAATATCCATATCTTTCTCTTCCTCCAGTCTTAAACATAGCTGAAAGTGATCCCATACCACGATAGACTTTATAAGTTCTTCCTTCATAGAGGATAATTTCACCTGGAGCCTCTTCAGTACCAGCAAAGAGATTCCCAATCATAACTGCATTTGCTCCTGCAGCAATAGCTTTAGTAATATCTCCTGAAAACCTTATTCCACCATCTGCAATAACTGGGATCCCATACTTATCAGCCACGATTGCTACATTATGGATAGCTGTTATTTGAGGAACACCTGCTCCAGCAACAATCCTTGTTGTGCAAATTGAACCTGGCCCAACCCCAACTTTTACACCATCTGCTCCAGCCTTTATCAAGGCCTCAGCAGCCTCACTAGTGGCTATATTACCAGCAACAAGCTGACACTCTGGAAAATGATATTTTATCTCTATAATCGTATCTATCACATTTTTACTATGACCATGAGCAGAATCTATAAAAAGCACATCACAACCAGCCTTAAGAAGGGCCTCTGCATGTTTAAGCCTATCTTTTCCCACACCAATGGCAGCACCTACCCTTAGTCTTCCAAGCTCATCCTTACAAGCGTTAGGATATTTCTTTATTTTTTCTATGTCCTTTATCGTAATAAGACCTTTCAGGCAAAAATTATCATCCACAATAAGGAGTTTTTCTATACGCCTTTCATGAAGAATCTTTACAGCCTCATCCAAAGTTATCCCTGGCTTTGCTGTGACAAGATTTTCTTTTGTCATAACCTCTTTAACTGGTTTATCAAGTTGAGTCTCAAATCGAAGATCCCTGTTAGTAACTATCCCAACTAATTTCTTCTCAGGCCCCTCAACCACAGGAATTCCAGAAATCTTATACTCCTCCATCAAAGCAAGGACCTTCCTAATAGGTGTATCAGGAAGCACAGTAATGGGATCATAAATCATCCCACTTTCTGATTTTTTTACCTTTTCAACCTCCTTTACCTGCTCCTCAAGGGACATATTCCTGTGAATAACCCCCAGGCCCCCTTCTCGAGCTATAGCTATTGCCATCTTACTTTCAGTAACTGTATCCATAGCGGCTGAAATAAGAGGAATATTAAGTTTTATTTTAGGAGTGATATATGTTGACACATCTACATCTTTAGGTAAAACTTCTGAATAAGCAGGCACTAACAAAACATCATCAAAAGTGTAAGCCTCACCAATTATTTCTAACATATATACTTATACCCCCTTTTTTCTCTAATTATACTTCTTGGTTAAGTAAAGTAAAGTTGCCTCTAAGATTCCATATTCACTGATTAAAACCTCTTCTTTCTCAAAATAATCAATCATTTCTTTAATAATTATAAAACCAGGCAAGGCTATATCCTCTCTTCCTTCCTCCATTCCTTTTAACTTTTTGATTCTTGGAAGGGTCATTTCACTGATTTTTTGTATAAGTTTTTCTATTCTTTCTTTGGTTACCCTATGGCCGTGAAGTCGATCCATTTCATATTTGGTCAATTTCAAATCCAGGCTTCCAAGAAGGCTTGCTGTTCCCCCTGTAATAACAATCTTTTCAAATTCACCCTTTGAAAGAAGTTCTATTTTCTCTCTAACATAATTTTTAAGAGATTTCAGTATAGCCCTTGTCAAAGGATATCTTAAATTAAATAATTCCCTCAAAAAAACAGCGCCTATGTCAAGACTCTGTATATTAAAAGGACTTCCCTCTTTCATATAGATAATTTCTGTTGAGCCACCTCCCACATCAATAATCAAAAAATCCTTAAGAGATAAACCTATTTTTTTTAATCCATAGAGAATCCCCTCAAGGGTAAGTTCAGCCTCCCTTTCAGGAGATATAACTTCTATAGAGATATCAGTCTCCTTTTTTATCTCAGAGAGTATCTCTTTAGAATTCTCAGCCTTTCTAAAAACTGCTGTCCCAATAGCATAGTAATTAGAAACTCCATAGCTATCCATAATCTCTCTAAAAGTTTTCAAAGTCCTAATTGCCCTTGTTAATGCTTCTTCAGAAATTTTTCTACCTTCTGCTATCCCTTCTCCAAGCCTTACATTTTCCCTAAAACTCTTGTAAAAAACAACCTCCTCTTTTATCCTCTTACCAAGGATAAGTCTAAAAGTTTGTGTTCCAAGATCCATTCCTGCAAGAAAAGGAGTATTTAATCTTTCTTTAAATTCTTTTCCTAAATGAAAGAGAGCTCTAAATTTACCCTGGAGATAGTATTTTTGAAAATTTTTAGGATTTACAAAAAAATAGGACTTAGCTCGAGATATCTCAAAAACCCCAAAACCTCTTAGCTCAATTTTTTTTCCTTTTTTTAAAGAGTTAGCCAGGATTTCAAAGAAAGTATCTACTAAGAATTGACAATCTCTTTTTTCCAAGTCTGGGAAACGAAGCCCTAATTTCTCACAAAGGTCGCCTTTAGTCATTTTTAAGGTTGATAAAGATATAAGGCTCTTAAATTTAAAGGATCGTAAAGACGAATATCCTTTAAAGGAATTTTTTCTTCAAAAAATCTCTCTAAATATCCCTTTTTTCTGGGATAAAAAATAAGGACAGCCTTCTTTATTCCAGAGAGTCTCTTAGCCTCATCCACAGCTCTATAAAAGTTCCCCAGGCCATCAATCAGACCTAACCTAAGAGCCTCTTCTCCAGTGTAAATTTTACCATTAGCAAAGGCTTTTACCTTTTCCAAGGGAATTTTTCTCTCTTCAGAAATAGCCTTTATAAATTGGTTATGAAGAAGTTCCACCTTTTCTTGAAGATATTTTCTCTCCTCAGAGGTAAGACCTCTAAAGGCTGAGCCTGTATCCTTGTAAGGACCACTCTTAATAACTTCTGCTGAAATACCTACTTTTTCCATTAATTTCTCAAAATTTGGTATTTGAATCATAACGCCTATGCTTCCAGTAATAGTTCCAGGATTGGCAAAAATCTTTTGCCCAGAAAGGGCTAAATATAAACCTCCAGAAGCTGCAACTCCTCCCATGGACACAATAAGAGGCTTACTTTTTCTTAAAACCTTTAACTCCTCAAATATCTCTTGAACAGCTCCCACTGACCCCCCCGGAGAATCAATCCTAACAACAATAGCTTTTATATCCTCCCTCTCTCTCAACTCTTCAATAGCTTTTAAATACTCAGAACTTTCCAAAATTACACCCTTTACTTCAAGAACTCCTATTTTTGGCCCTTTAAGATCTCTTTCCCCTAAGAGAAAAAAAAGGAGCGTAAGAAAAAAACTTACCAAAATTAAAAAAAGAACCATTCCTCCTAAAAAGGCAAGTCCATAAACAAGCCAGGGTCTTTTCATAGGACTCATCTTCTATTTCTCTTCTAAATCAAGTTTTACCACATCTCTTAGTCTTTTAGAGGAACTTTTCAAATTTTCCTTTAATTGAGAAAGCTCTTCTTTTTCCTTTTCTTGAAAATAAGCTTTTTCTGAAAGCCAAAGTCTTCTTCTCTCCGGGTCAAAATAGATCACTTTACCTTTTACAACCTCTCCTTCCTTTAAAATTTTCTTTTTTCCATCCTCTTCCCAAACCTCCTTTAAAGGTAAGAACCCCACAACTCCCTTAGAAATTTTAACCAAATATCCCTGGCCTTTTGTTTCTCCTACAATAACTCCCTCAAGATCATCTCCAATTTTAATTTTTTTAGCAAGCTCTTCCCAAGGATCAGGTATAAGCTCCTTTATACTTAAAAGAAGCCTTTTATTCTCAGGATTTAATTCAATTACCTTGGCCCTCACCATATCCCCAGTTCTATATCTTTGGTGCAAATCCTCAACTCTTTCCCAATCAACCTGAGAAATATGAATAAAACCATCAACCCCTTCCATTACCTCAATAAACATTCCAAAATTTGTAACCGTCTTAACTCTTCCTTCAATAACATCTCCTGGCTTAATTTCTCTGGCAACTTTATCCCAAGGATTTTCCTCAAGTCTTTTAAGACTTAAAATCATTCTTTTTTTCGTGGGCTCAATTTCATTAATAACTACCTCAACCATATCACCCTCTGAGAGAACATCCTTTGGTTTTAATCCCCTTTTCCAAGAAATTTCACTTGCTGGCAAAAGACCTTCTAATCCAGGTTCAATCTCTATAAAGGCTCCAAAATTCATAATCCTAACCACCCTACCCTTAACTCTTTGCTCCACAGAATATTTCAAAGAAACCTCATCCCATGGATCAGGCTCAAGGGCTTTAAGACTAACCCTCAACTTTTGAGTCTCTTTTTCCCATTCTATAACTTTTACTCGAACTTTATCTCCCTCTTTAAGAAAGCCTTCATAAGAAGAAAGCCTTCTTCTTGTAAGCTCAGCATAGGGTAAATATCCTGTAAGAACTCCCTCGAAGTCAATAAGATATCCTCCTTTTATCTCCTTTTTTACTGTGCCTTCAAGAACTCCCTCCTTCTCGATATGCCCCACAAGTTCTCTTATTTTTAACTCCCTTTCCTTTTCAAAATAGGCCTTAGGTGAAACTACAAATGATTTATGATCTATTTTTTGAATAAGTCCATAAATTTCTTCTCCCTCTTTTCCTTGATATTGGGAACGGGGCAAAAATCCCCGCAGTATACCATTGTAAGTAACTTCAAAGCCACCTTTAACTGAATTTATAATTTTTACTTTTATAGGTAAACCCTTTTCATAGGCTTCCTTTATCTCCTTTCTTGCCTCCTCTTCAAGAATTTTTCTTACGGAAAGAAGGTAAGAAGCCTCTCCTGAAAGCCTTTTTACAATAAGAGCTGAAACTTTATCTCCCTTTTTAAAAAGGAGGTTCCCTTCAAGATCTCTCAATTCCTCAAGAGGAAGTAAAGCTTCCTTTTTTGTGCCTATATCTACATAAGCATTCTTGTCATCCATGTAAACAATAACACCCTCAACTCGATCTCCAATCCTATAGATTTTCTCACTCTGTAAAAGATATTCTTCAAGAAGTCTTTGAAACTCTTCCATCAGAAAACTCCTTTTTAAAAAATATGATTTAGTTTAAATTAAAAACTTTGAAAAATCAAGGTTTTAACAAAGGAAAGTTCTTCCTCTTTACTCCTAAGCTCACCCTCTATTCTTCTTCTTCTCAATTCTTTCAGTATCTTACCTATTGTTTCTCCTTCCTTAACTCCCATAGAGAGGAGATCATAGCCTGTTACCTCAGGTTTTACAAATCTCAACTCCTTTAAAAATTTAAGAATAAATTCCCTATAAGTCTCTTCCAGAGAAAGTCTAAAAACAAAATATAAAGGAAGTTTTTCAAGAACCTCTACCTTCTCTATTATGCCAAGCTTAAAAAAGGAATCTTCTTTAAAGAAGTAATTCCACCACTTTAAAAGACGCAAACGCTCTTTTTCTGAGAAACCAAGCCTTTTTAAATTTTCCTCACTGATCTCGACAAGGAAAAGCAAAAAAAATTTTTCAGCTTCTTTTCTTGAAAGTTCTATTAGGGCTAGTTCTAAAATTTCAAAGTCCTTAGGAGAAATTTTTCTTAAAACAAGGCCTGTCCTATTAAGTAGCTTAAGCCTCTTTGTCTCTTCAAGTAATAAAGGAAGATCTTCCAGTGACTCCTTAAAAAGAAAGAGCAAAAGTTCATTAATAAGCCTTTGAGCTGAAAGTTTTTTAAAAGAAGAGACTTTATCAGCCTCGGAGAGGGCTAAATAAATCTCTTCTGCAAAGTCAAATCTTAACCGAACCTTATACCTTACTCCCCGAAAAGCCCTTGTGGGATCATCTACAAAAGATTTGAGATGTAAAGGTCTTATTAGTCCCTTTTTAAGATCAGCTAAACCAGACACAAGATCAACCAAAGTTTCTTCATAGGGAGGAGTCAAGCCATAAATTAAGGCATTGATAGTAAAATCTCTCCGAAAAATATCCTCTTTAAAATCTGAAGGGGAGACCTTAGGTAGATGAGCAGGCTCAGGATAGATTTCTTTTCTTGCTGTAACAAGATCAAGAGTAAACCCTTCATCAATTTTAAGTTTATAAGTTAAAAAGGGAGATTGAAAAAGAAGGGTTAGACCTTTTTCTTTTAAAATCTCTGGAAGAAGTTCCTTCCAATCTCCCTCAAGAACAAGATCAAGATCCTTAACAGGTCTCTTGAGGAGGAAATCTCTAACTGGGCCTCCTGCAAGGTATAAAAAATAGCCCTTATTTCTTGCAAGGAATCTAACTAAGTGAAGAAAAGCAAAAGCCTTAGGAGGTAAAACTAAAAAGGGCTTTACTTCCTCAAAGGGTATATATATAGTTTTCAAGAAGCTGCCCTTGGATGAAATTTCTCATAGGTCTCTTTAAGTCTTTTAAGGTCAAGGTGGGTGTAGATCTGGGTGGTAAGAAGACTGCTATGACCAAGCATCATTTGAAGAGCCCTTAAATCAGCTCCACCTTCAAGAAGATGAGTAGCAAAGGAGTGTCTTAACACATGAGGAGAGATTTTTAAAGGCTCTATTCCAACTGCTTTGGCATATTTTTTTATAATCTGCCAAAACCTTTGCCTTGTTAAAGGACCACCTCTTCTATTTAAAAAGACATAATCCTTACTCTTTGAAGTCACAAACTTTGCTCTTATCTTTTCTAAATAGGTTTCAAGATATTGAAGGGCAACCTCTCCAATAGGTACAAGCCTTTCTTTCTCTCCCTTTCCAACAACTCTGAGAAAACCAAGATTTAAATTTATCTGTCCTAATCTTAAATTCACTAATTCTGACACCCTAAGCCCTGTTGCATAGAGAAGTTCAAGCATAGTTCTATCTCTATAACCAAGGGGGTCTGACAAATTAGGGGCTTGAAGTAGTCTATCAACTTCATCCAGGGTTAAAACCTTAGGCAATCTTTTAGGAAGCTTTGGACTTTCAAGGAGATCAAAAAAATCTGGCTCTAAGACCCCCCTTTCCTTCAAAAAAATAAGAAAATTTCTCAAACTGGAAAGCCTCCTTGCTATAGAAAAAGGATTAAACCCTCTTTCTTTGAGATTAGAAAGATAGGCCATAACTACGGAATAGGAAATATCAGAGGGGTTCAGATGATTTTTCTCAAGATAGACTAAAAAATCCGAAATATCTCCTGCATAGGACTTAAGGGTATTAAGAGAATAATTTTTGAGAGAGGAAAGATAGAGAAGAAATTCTTTGAGTAGAGCTTCCATTTTAAAAAGAAAGTTCCCTTAAGAGCTTTTCTGTTTTAAAGGCAACAACTTCATCCTTCGTTGAGAGTTTGAGGGTCTTTAATTTAGCAAAAATTCCCTGTTTTTCCGAAAGATTAAATTCAGTAAATTTTTCTTTGATTTTTTCTAAGGTTTGATAAATAATATCCCTGTTTGAGGCATCAAGAAAGAGCATTAAATCTCTTGCAGTATCAGGAAGTCCAAATTTTTCATAAAACTCAAGGAGTAATTTTTGAAAATCCTTTTTACCCGTAGACTGATGAAGTCTCTTTAAAAATTCCTCTTTCTCACCATTCTCTTTACCTGAAAAAAGTTTTTCAAGCTCTTTCAGATATTTTTCTTTAGCCTTTTTGTCTTCTCTTGTAGAGGACTTTTCCTCCCTCTCGAGTTTTCTTCTTAATTTGGCAAGCCCACTTGAATCCTTAAGTTTATCAATTTCTCTCCAGGAAAGCCTCTTCTTTTCGTCACTCACTTTAAACCCCCCGACATTCAATTTGATAAAATTTTTCTTCAGGCAATTCTATCGCTGTCAATTTTCCTCCATAAACACAACCAGTATCTATACCAATTCTATCCTCAAGATGAAGAACCTCTGGAAAAGGAGTATGACCAAAGATTATTTTTTTTGGGTATTTTCCTTCGTATAGGTAAAATTTTTGCCTAATCCATAGAAAATCTTCTTCAGTCTGCTCTTCTAAAGTCCTTTGTGGATTTACCCCTGCATGCACAAAGAAATAAGAGCCTACCTCAAGAAAAAGGGGAAGATTCTTAATAAAATTTTTATGCTCTTCAGGAATATTTAGTTTTCCCTCCTCAAAATAATTTTTTAAAGTCTCAGAGCCGCCATTATAAAGGAAGATTTCCACGTCTAGCCCCAAAAGAAATCTCTCAAACATCCACTCATGATTGCCCTTAAGGGGATAGACCCTATCTGGATATTTTTCTTTCAACTCCATGATCAATTCAAGGACTCTTCTTGAATCAGGGCCTCTATCAATATAGTCTCCAAGGAAAATCAAAAAGTCTTTCCCCCACCTTATAGGCAACTTTTCTAGAAGGGCCTCAAGAGCCAACAAACAGCCGTGGATATCTCCCACGGCAAAAAGCTTAGTCCCAGAATCTAGCCCTTCTATCGTCAAGCCTTTTAAGCCCATATTGATAGGCCAATTGTAAAGCTCTAGTCCATTCTTCTTCAGTAATTAGTCTATCAAGAGGTGGATATTTCCAAGCCTCTCCACATGGTCTGTATTGGTCCATAAGATTAAAATAAGTATTAGAGGAGAGCTCTTTTGCCACAAACTTTATGACTTCTTCAGTTTGAGAGAGATCACCTGGCAAAACAAGATGTCTTATAATTAAGCCTCTTTTAGCAATCCCACCCTCTATGACAAGATCACCTACCTGGCGATGCATCTCCTTTACAGCCTCTTTAACTATTTGAGGATAATTCTTCACCTTAGACAGTCTTAAAGCTACTTTTTCATCCATATATTTGATATCGGGCATATAAATGTCTATAATACCCTCAAGAAATCTTAGAGTCTCAAGGGATTCATAGCCTCCACAATTATAAACTATGGGAAGATTTAATCCCTTTTCAGCAGCTATTTTTATAGCCTCCACTATAAAGGCAATTTGATGAGTAGGAGTAACAAGATTAATATTATGACAACCCCAGACCTGAAGAATGAGCATAATTTTAGCAAGGTCTTCAACAGTAATTTCATCTCCTTCACCGAGATGACTTATTTCCCAATTTTGACAGTATACACAAGCCATATTACACCATGTAAAAAAAATTGTGCCAGACCCATTAGTACCAACAAGAGGCCTTTCTTCTCCAAAATGGGGGCCATAACTGGAAACTATAGGCTTATCACCAACCTTACAGAACCCCTTTTCTCCCCTTAATCTATCAACTTTACATTCATGAGGGCAAAGACGACAGGGACTCATTCTCTCATAAAGAGCCTCAATCCTTTTATCTAATTCTCCCTTTTCAAGAAGTTCAAGATAGGAGGGATACTTTTTCATTCAATTAGTTCAATCCAGTGCTTTATTTCAGGAGGTCTCCTAATCTGAAGGCTAAAATTTAAGTAACAACCCGTACAGGCAGTTGCAATAAAACTTTTGCCAAAAAGATCCCTCTTCCAAAATTTGGAATATTCCTTTTGAAAACCTCTCACCCAAAGGGTTAACTTAGCTGAGCCACAGCAAGTCTCAGAAACATTTTCTAATAATTTTTTTAATGTCCTTTTCTGAAAAGTCAAGTCATTTTTAAGGTGGCAAGGAAGGTGATATAAAATAGCCTTGTTCTTTTTAAAAGAGGGCTCTATATTCAGATACTCTATCATAAAATCTGAAACAAAATAAGTCCTTTCAGAAAGGCTTATAAATTCCTCTTCCTCTTTTTCACCCTCAAAAAGAAGAGGATAGACCCTTTTTAACATCCAGTAACAAGTGGCACAAAAGGTCACTACAGGCTTTTTCTCTTCAAAATAACCAAGTTTTTTTATAGCAAATTTTTTCAAAGTTTCTCTGGCTTTAAGAGTGACATGAATTATTCCACAGCAATCCTGATCCATTGGAATATGAGCTTTAAATCCAAAGGCCTTGATTTTTTCTAAAAAATTAAAGAGAGCTTGAGGATAGAGATGTTTTAACCCGCAGGAAAGATAAATATAAAAATCGCCTTTTTTAAAGAATTTAATGCTCTCAGGACTAAATTTCTTATAAAGTTTTTTCCCCTCTGGGTGGAAATAAAGGAGAGTTAAAGAATCTGAAAGATAAGGCCAGGGATATCCCTTCTCTTTAAGGACCTTTCTAAGATAAAATTCAGGAAAACTTAGTCCCTGGGGACAAACCTCTTTACAATTTTCACAAAAAAGGCAAAAATCTAAGGCAATAGAATCAAAATTTCTAGAAAATAATAGATTTCTTCCTCTTGGGCTAAAATTTTCATTTAGAAAGAGGCGATAACTGGGGCAGGAAACAATGCATTTTCCACAGTGGAGGCAATCTTCAGGGCTCTTTTTCATCTTTTTCTTTGATAAGTCTTTCTAACCACCAGGAACACCACTCTGTCTCTAAAAGGGCTTCAGAAAGTCTTTTAGATTCTTCAAGAATAAGTCTTCTTTTGGCATAATTTAACCAACGCTCCGCAAAGGGATTATTGAGATCCTTTTGTTCTTTAAGCTGAACCATAAGATCAAGCGTATCTGCATCATGAACAATTTTAGCTTCTAAGGTCTCTTTTTGACGATACTCTTCAAATAGTTTAAGCACTTCTTCTTCAAATGAAAGGCCAAAAAAGGCCTCTTTTAAGGCTCTAAACTCATCAGCTTGGTTATAAAGTTTATTTACAGCATTAAAATCCCCAATTCTAGCCTCAGGAAAATCATGGAGAAGAGCCATTTTTAAAGCCCTTTCCTCATTAACTTGTCCCTGAAAAAGCTTACACAGTATAAAAGTACAAAAAACTACTCCAAATGAATGGGAGGCTACATTTTCCTTTCCTGTGCCAAGATAACTATACCCTGTTCTTTCAATCCTTTTTAAAAGGGAGGCTTCGAAAAGAAGTTTGGCCAGTCTGTGTCTAAGACTCACTTTTCTTTATCCATTTATTATAAACCGTAAGATAGGCTGAAAATTTATAAATAATCTTGGCTGCCAAAAATTCTGTAAAAGGATATCCTGAAATAGGCCTGGTTTCAACTATATCCAGACCCACAATTTTAGCTTGAGAAACCCTCTTAAGAATCTCAAGAATTTGAAACCAAAGTAAACCACCAGGCTCAGGAGTTCCAACTCCTGGAGCTAAGCTTGGATCAAGGACATCCATATCAAGAGTAAGATAGATACTCCCTTCTTTAAGAAATTCCTCTATCTTTTTAAGAACTCTCTCAAAGGAATTATAAATTTCATAAGAATATATTATTGAAAGACCTAAAAATTCTGCCTCTTCAAATTCCTCTTTTGAGATAGCTCTTATGCCAACACTCAAAGTAGGAATGGAGAGTTCATAAATTTTTCTGAGAACAGTAGCATGATTAAATTCATCTTCAAGGTAGGTTTTTCTGAAATCAAGATGGGCATCAAGATGAAGCACCTTGAGATCGGGATAATAGGCTTTTAAGGCTTTTACAGCTCCATAAGTGATAGTGTGCTCTCCTCCAACAAGGATAGGAAAAAATTTTTCCTTTAAAGCTCTATGAGTTAAATCCTCAATTTTTTCTAAAGCTTTATGGACATTAAGAGGAAACTCCTCTAAGGGATAGGTATAAAATCCAAGATCTTCCTGAGGAGAACTTCTTGTTTCTTCATCAAAAAATTCAAGTTGGGCACTTACCTTTAGGATTTCAAAAGGAGCCTCCTTTGTGCCTTTTAACCAAGTTGTGGTTAATTCAAAGGGAACAGGAATTAGGGCTACCCGAGCCTTGGGATGGTCAGGTAGCCCAAGAAAGGAGAGCTTCATTTTTTAAAGAAAAATATTTTTCCTTTCTATACGAATGAAATTCTCCACAGCTCTTATGGAGCGAGGAAATTCAAGGCCCCTATCAAGAAGCCTTATCTCACTCTTTTTAATTTCAAACATCTCAGTAATATCCTGAATAGCTTTGTCTACGTTAAAGGGCTTGCAAGAAAAGATGTCTACACTTAAATATAATTTTTCTGGAAAGGTATGAATACTTATATGGCTTTCAGCTATAATTACAAAGCCGGAAATTCCCCAATCTTCAGGATTAGGTGCATAATATTTAAAAACATAGGGGGGCATAATTTTAGTCATTTCTATATCTTCGGGATACTTATTCAGAAAGTTGTAAATAAAATCAAGATCCATTAATTTTTCTCTACTTGCACCATATCCATCTAAAATAAGATGCTGCCCAAACCCAAATTCCATTTTTTCTGTATTTTTCATTTCTCCCACCCCCTGAAAATTAGTACCTAAAAGACGGGCTATAAATTATATCATAAATTTCATTTGTCAAGATCCTTAATTAAATTTGAGAAATTTATTTTAACCAGTAAAATCCAGAATTTTTATTTTAACATATCAGTTTCTTTGATAATTTTTCAATTTTTTTCCCAAATGCTTCTTTTTATAAAATCCCATTTATAATCTTCACCTTTTTGGTTTTATTTTTTGATTTTAGTATCAAGAAAAGTTTCTCTTGTCTAATTTTTCTTTTTAATTAAAATCATCCTTTATATGAAGGTCTTGCAATTTACAAAATTCTATCTATCAACTCTTTTGATTTTAGTTATTTTTACATCTTGCGCCCGAGAAAATAGTGCCTTTACTCTTCTTCCTCAAGAAAAAGAAATCGAACTTGGAAAACTATATTTACCAATCTCAATCGACGAATTTGAGGGGCTTTATCCTGAAGAAAGAGTTCAGAACTATCTTCAAAATCTTGGAAAAAGAATAGCTCAGCATGCTGAACGTAAAGTTCCATTTAACTTTTATCTAGTTAATTCTGAGGTTATAAATGCCTTTGCCTTACCAGGTGGTCCTGTAGTAATAACGCGAGGAATTTTTCTTACCCTTAATTCGGAGAGTGAACTTGCAGGCATTCTTGCTCATGAAATAGGTCACATAGAAAGAAGACATCATGCTAAATTTGTGGAAAAACAATTAGCTTTAAACTTACTTCTTCAAATTGGTTCCTACCTTTTGCCTCAAAATCTAACAGGGGAGCTTCTTTTCCAATTAGGACAAATTTCTGCTGGGCTTTTGAGTCTTAAATTCAGCAGAGATCAGGAAAAAGAGGCTGATGAAACTGGCTTTTATCTTCTTCTCAAAGCTCACTATTCCCCAGAGGGAATGCTTAGAGTCTTTGAGAAATTTAAAAAAATGAGTGAGACAAGACCTCCTGAATGGCTTTCAACACACCCTCTTCCAGAAACACGTATAAAAGAATGGGAAAAAAAGCTATCTACCTTGAAGCCTTCAGGTTCATTCATAAAAGATTCCTCCTCTTTTCAAGAAATTTTATCCCTTTTAAAGGAAACCCAACCTTCCTTTGAGGAAGTCAAAAAAGGAAAAAAAGCTTTACAAGAAAGAGATTATTCAAAGGCTGAAATCTATTTTCTCAAGGCCATAGAACTCTATCCTAAAAACATTCCAGCCCTTATTAATCTCTCTCGCTTAAAATTTAAGAACAAAGATTATTTATCAGCAAAAAACTATGCCCTTACTGCCTTGAAATATAATCCTGATTTGTTCTCAGGCTATTATTTAGCAGGTTTATCTGAATTTGCTCTAAATAATTGGAAAGACTCACTTCACTATTTCGAAAAAGCCAAAGCTCTCGTTCCCTTTGAGGGTTCAACCTATTATTATTGTGGAAGAAACTATGAAAATCTTCAGAATTATTCCCAAGCCCTTGCAAACTATAAAAAGGCCTTAGAGATTGGGCCTAAAAATGCCTCTTGGTATCAGGATTGCTACATAAGATATCAAAGGCTTCGGTAATGCGATGTTAGATTTTCTTCTTTTAGAATTTCCCGTCTCAAAAGTTAAGACTTACCTTTTTATACCACCCCTTTTTTCCTTCATCCTCTCTTTTTTCTGTGCCACAGGAGGTGTAAGTGGGGCATTTTTGCTTCTGCCTTTTCAAATAAATATCCTTGGTTTTACTTCTCCTTCTGTGAGTGCAACCAACCATCTTTACAACGTAATTGCTATTCCAAGTGGAGTATATAGGTATTGGAAAGAAAAACGCTTTTACGGTCCTTTGACAGTTATTATCACCCTTGGCACCTTTCCAGGGGTTATTATAGGTTATTTTTTAAGAGTGAATTTCTTTCAAAATATTAAAAATTTTAAACTTCTTGTGGGCTTGGTGCTTCTTTTCATAGGAATTAAGCTTTTTTATGATCTCCTTTTTCCACCAAAAGAGACCTCTTTTTCTCCAACTCCTCCTAAAACCATTACTTTCAATTTTCACAAACTCCTCTTTGAGTACGGTGGCCAAATCTATTCCCTCAATACACCTTTTATAATCTTAATTTCCTTTCTTATTGGGGTTGTTGGAGGAATTTACGGAATTGGTGGAGGAGCAGTTATGGCACCAATTTTGTTGGCCTTTTTCCATCTTCCACCCTATGTCTTTGCAGGAGCCACTTTATTTGGAACCTTTCTTACCTCTATTCTTGGAGTAATAGTATATACCCTTGGAGGAAATGGCCCAGATTTTTGGCTGGGTTTTCTTTTCGGATTAGGAGGGGCTATTGGTCTTTATTTCGGAGCAAAGCTTCAGAAAAGATTTCCTCAAAAACTAATTCGTCTAATTCTTAGCTTAATCCTCTTTTATATTTCCTTACAGTATATTTATCAATTTTTCTTCAAAGCTTAGTTATAAAAAAGTTGTAAGCGAATCTTTTTTAGTTCTTTTACAGTCTCTAAGGGAAGATAATCTTTAATCCCTATTTCTTGAGCTATCTCTTCTATTTTTTCTCTCTCTTTGAAATGGCACATAGTGTAAATATTGTAAGGCCAATGAGGATAGGATTTTCTTAAATAACAGTGAGTTATGAAAGAATATTTTGAAAGAGCTTTACCAATCTCTTCAAGCCTCTCCTCGTTTACTTTCCAAGCAACCATAACATTCTTTTTGAACCCAAGTCTTTGATGTTTAAAAAGGCCAGCATATCTTCTAAGGCCACCCTTTTCTTTCATCCTTAAAAGCCATTCAAATATTTCTTCTTCTTTACAGGAAATTAATTTAGCGAGTTCTTTAAAGGGCTCTGAAACTAATGGAAGAGGAGTTTGGAGAATCTTTACAAATTTTATATCCCTCTCAGTAAAATTATAGAAATTTTCTCCTTGATGTATTTCCTCACTATTTACCTCACTATTCTGATCTTCAAGATTAAAGATGGCAGCAATTTTAAAAACCTTTACAATGGGTAGATAAAGATAATCTTTAGCTCTGCTT
This sequence comes from Caldimicrobium thiodismutans, assembly GCA_002877875.1. GTDB lineage: Bacteria > Desulfobacterota > Thermodesulfobacteria > Thermodesulfobacteriales > Thermodesulfobacteriaceae > Caldimicrobium > Caldimicrobium thiodismutans_A. The sequence goes on along the minus strand of PNIE01000091.1, from coordinate 203 downwards.
TTAATGAATAGTTCTTCAGCCTCTTCCAATAGATTTTTGTAAGGAGGCACAACCAAAATAAACCACAAGTTAAATTCATGGTTTCTCAAATAATTATGACTTACCCCTGGATGAGAATTTATAACCTCTATAGCCTGAGAAAGATTAACTTCTGAAACCTTAAAAGCAAAAAGGGAAGAGGTATGACCAAAAAAGGAAGGATT
>PNIE01000051.1 GCA_002877875.1 Caldimicrobium thiodismutans | reverse complement strand
CTCCTTTTTAAAATTTATTTAGCAATAATATTTCCAATTCCAAAAATGAACTGATTTTGTGAAAAATATAGCATATTCCTTTATCTCAATTTTCTTATAAATGCTTTTCCAACTAAAGGAAAAATCTTTTCAAAGATTTTGACTTATAGTGGATAAAACAGAGGTTTTACCGAGGCTAAAAGGGTTTTTTCAAAAAACAAACATCAAATTAATACCTTTGGATTACTATCTTTACGAGGGTAAGGCTTTAGACAGCCTGTCATGAACCTTTAACCGGCATACCTAATCAAAGATACCTCTTTAAAGAAGGTCAAAATATTATTAAATTTAGTCAAGTGCTTGCTTTCTTTTGGATATAGGTAATACTAAATAGTCTTAAAGAAATGATAAGTAAAGCAGATCAAAAGCTTTATGAAGCCAAAGGTAAAAATCAAGTAGTTTTATAATGAAGGTAGTCCTTTGAAGGTAGCCATTGCCCTTAGTGGAGGAGTGGATAGTTCTGTTTCTGCTTTGCTTCTAAAAAAAGAGGGCTATGATGTCCTTGGAGTAAGCTTTCTGCTTTTTAATGGACAGGAAGAAATTCTTAAACAAGCTCAAAAAGTAGCTAATTTTCTTAAAATTCCCTATTTTCTTATAGACTTAAGAGAAACTTTTAAAAGAGAGGTTATTGAGCATTTCTTGAGAGAATATTCAAGAGGAAAAACCCCTAACCCCTGTGCCCTTTGTAATCGAATCATCAAATTTGGAGTTCTTTTTGAGCTTGTTAAAAACAATTTTGGGGCTGAATTTTATGCTACAGGTCATTATGTAGAAAAGGGGCATTATAAAAATCATGTACTTCTAAAAATCTCAAGGAATAGAGAAAAGGACCAGTCTTATTTTCTCTCACTCATCCCAAGGGAGATAATTCCTAACCTTCTTTTTCCTGTAGGTGTTTTTGAGAGTAAGGATGAGGTAAGAAAGATAGCTCTTCAAGAGGGTTTGCCCCTTTACCAAGAGAGGGAATCTCAAGATGTATGTTTTTTTATGGGAAAAACTCTTAAAGAATATTTGAAAGAACATCTAAAGGAGAGAGAAGGAGAGATTATTTATCAAGGAAAGGTTGTAGGTAGGCATAAAGGAATTCATTTTTACACTATTGGTCAGCGAAAGGGTCTTAATCTACCCCTTGGAAAACCCCTATACATAATTAGAATTGACTCAGAAACTAATAGAATCTATCTTGGGGAGGAAAAGGAGCTTGAAAGAAGGGATTTGTACCTTGAAGATCTCAATTTTCATCTACCCTTGAAGTTTTGGGAAAATCCAAAAGCTCAAATTCGATATAGAACAGAGAAAATACCTGTAAAAGATCTTCAAAAAGAAGGGGATGCTTGGAGGGTAGTTCTGGAAAGAGAAGCTAAAAGAGTCACTCCTGGACAGGTTTGTGCCTTCTATGAAAGTGAATATCTTCTGGGTGGAGGAATTATTTTAAGCTAAAGGTATTTAGCTAGGCTCATATCGGAGAAAAGGGCTGTAGCTTTTAAAGCTGCCTCATAGGCGATTTGTAAGCTTTGAAGTCTTGTGGCAAGCTTTGCAAGATCTGCACTTTCTACTTCGCTGAGATTACTCTCCAAGGTCTGTTTAAAATCAAGATAAAGATTTTTCTTGGTCTCAAGGTGGGACATCTCTGCCCCTATTTTTCCCCGCTTTCCTGCAAAATGATTATAAATTTCATCAAGCTTACCAATGATCTCTTGAATGTTATACTGTTCTTTTTGATAGTCAATTTTATTATCTGCAAGAAGAAGTCTTTTGAGGGCTAGGAGCGTTTCAAAGACTCCTGAATCCATAAAAACTTTTTGGCCGTTCTCCCCAAGAGTCATCTTCATATCCTTATCATAGCCTATTTCAAAGTCTTCTGTTGAACCTTGATAGAGGACTTTTTCGAGAATTTGGCCATCAGGCAAGGTTTCCTTTACCAGTTTAAAGGGAGTTTCTCCTGGTGGAAAGCCCGTAGTTTTTTGGCCGGAAAAGAGGTATTTTTCACCCAGTTGAGAGTTAGCAAGAGAAAGAAGATTTTGCACTATACGGTCAATTTCTTCAGCAGCTGCCTTTCTTGCATTTATATCCTGAGTAGCATTAGCAGCCTGAATGGCAAGAACTTTAGCTCTGGCCACAAGGTCCTCCACCTTGGAAAGGGTTGCTTCCTGAGACTTAAGAAAGGCATAACCATCATCTATAGCCCTCATATACCGCTCAAGGCGAGATATTCCCTGTTTATAATTAAGAGTTGTAACCGAAGCTGCTGGATCATCTGAGGGTTTTAAAAAATTTTTTCCAGAGGATATCTTGAGCTGATTAAGAGTAATTTCTGAAGATAGCCTTTCAAGATCTGCCAAAATCCCCCCAAATTTGGTGTTCATCCCTATTCTCATAAAATCAAGTCACCCCTCCTTAACGTTTGGCATTTATTAAGGCATCAAACATATCTTCCACAGTAGATAGAATCTTTGCTGTAGCGGTAAAGGCTTGCTGATATTTTATAAGATTAGCCATCTCTTCATCTAAAGAAACTCCAGAAATAGAATCTTTTATAGTTTGAAGCTGTCTTAAAAGATCATCAAGAAAGGTTTTATTTTCTCTTACGGCTTTAGTGGTAGTCCCAACCTCCCCTACCATACTGGCATAATAATTTTCAAGAGTTGAGAGATTAAGAGCCTCTCTGGTATTGGTAGCTGAATCCGCAATTGCTTGAGCTATACGATTATCTCCTCTTTTAAGTTCGTAAGGTGTTAAGTTATGAAGGAGGCCTTCATTCTTAGAATTCTTTATAGCAAGCTTGGAATGGAGAAAGGAAGTAAAATCATTGTCATCTGTAGGTGGAGTAATAGTCTCAAGCTTAAATCCTAAAACTTTCTTAGGAGGACTTCCATAAGTAAAATTCTTTAGCTTGATATAAATTTTTCCAGAGGAATCAAGGCCTGCTTCAAAATAATTGGTGCCGCCTATAACTGAAGTTTTTATAGCATCTAAAATCTCACTTAACTCATCTGTTGAGGGAGAACTAAGATTGATGTCCACTGAGGCCCCTGAAATTGGATTTCCTTCTTCATCAAGAAGGGTAATTCTTATGGTTTGAGCTGAAAAAGTGGTGGTACCTATGCCTATATAATCACTTAAGTAGTAGTAGGAATTCGTGTTTTTATCATACTTTAGACTATTTAAATCCAAAATATTTCCTCTTATAGCAGGTTTTATATCTTCAAGGATAAAGCTTTTAGTATGATAGAGTCCTGTGGTTTCAACAATTAGATTCCCACTTTTATCAAGGCGGGAAGAAAGGGCCCATTGAACATTTTCTTGCCCATTTATTTTTTGTAGAATCTGAAAAAGAGATTCATGGGTTTTAAGCTCGATTCTAAAAGGATCAACTACACCAAAAGAATCTTGCAAAGTATCAATAGGATTTCCCTTTTCGTCAAAAAGATAGGCAGAGATTTCTCCTGCCTTAAGACCAATAGCTCCTGTATTAGTTCTTATAAGGCCCCAAGCTCCTTCATAAAGGCTATTTCCATCATCAGCTATTTCAATGGTAAAATAGCTTGCACTAGGAGGACTTCCTGATTCTGTAGTATCAAGCCAAATATAGAATTTGTCTCCAAGTATCTTGGCCTTAAGACCAGCGACGGTATCAAAATTGTTAATTAGCCCAGCAAGAGTTCCTGCCCCTGAAACAGAGGCTACCCCTACCTCGTGGCCATTAGTGTCAAAAAACCTTACTCTATAAGTGGTTGGAGCTGAAGGTGTAACATTGGCATCTCCAATATAGATCTGGGACTTAATCATTGGTTCAAGCCCTGAAAGAAAGCGATATTCAGACCCATCCCACCTGAAGGAGGGAATAGCCATATTTTGCTCTTTAAAATAAGTAAGAAGACTATCAGTTATAGAAGCAGGGTCGGCTCCACCTTCAAGGCTTTCTCCCAGTTCAAAGCCATAGACCTTGGTCTGGTCTGGTTCAAGTCTCAAAATGGCATGTCCAAATTCATCAACATAGGCCCTAAAAAAGGGAAGTCTATTAAGTTTGTTTAAAATTTTCCCCAAGCTATCTGGATCAGGAGAACCAGAAGGATTTATACTAATTGCATAGGCTTTGACCTGATTATTCCATTTAATTAAAGAGTTAACTCCTGATGCACCTTCTGTTACCTCAAACCAAACTGCCCCAGAAGGAGCCGTATTGGGAACAAGTTCAAGCCTTACAATACTATCTTCAAGGGTAGCTTTAATACCTTGAGAACCATCAAGAAGTTGAGAAAGGTCGGATATTTTCGTCCCAGAAGGAATAGTTAGAGAATTTAAATTATTTCCGTTGGCATCTTTAAAAGTTATAGTTAAGGCACCAGTAAAAGTGGCTCCTGAATAGGTCCCTTCATAAATAGCCTGTGGAGGATAGGAATAGACCTTTCCTTGGTCATCATAGGGGCGGAGATAGAGGGTGTTTACTTGAAAGGTATTAGATAAAGTAACAGGATCTTTACTTCTAAAGACTCCAAAAAGAGGCCTTTTTGTCCCCAAAGCAGAGACATCCATTTTTCCTGCTGCTAAAAGTTCTGGTTTCTGCACAAGAAGGGGATTTACTTGAAAATCAGCAGGATCTTTTCCTAAAAAGAAGAGATTAATTCCCGTCGAAAGTAGTATCCCAGAGGTATCATTTGAAAAGGCAAAGGAGATTCCCTCTCTTGCTTGAAAAACAAGCTTACCGCTTCTTACAATGGCACGGATATCAAAATTAGCATCAGAGGTATTATAGCCAGCTTGGGAAAGGGCCTGATTAATAGTGTTAGCAAGATCTTCAAGCTTTGAATCATCATGAAGGTTTAGATCTACTTTTACTGGATTAATCTTTCCTGACTCATCCTTTACCCAAAGGAAAAAGAAGCCAGCCCTATTTAATTCAAGATAATAGGGTAACTCTTTAATATATTGATTTACCGCATAGGCTCCTTCTAGTTCCTTAGTAAAAAATTCAAGGCCAACTCCCTGAGTATGAAGCTCATTAACTGCTTTTATAAGCTCTTCTCCAAAAAGTTTTAGCTTTCCTGCAAGATTAAGTTCTTCAACCCTTCTCTGGTAGGCTGGATCATCAAAAGACCCAAAATTTATAACTGATGGGGCAGAGGTTATAGAAAATTCTAATTTACCAGGCCCTCGAAAGGCATCCTCTACATAAAGCCTTCCATCTTTAAGATAGGCTTTAACTGTATAACTATAAGCCCTTTCTATAGCATCAAGAAAATCTCTTAAAGTTTCATTCCCTGTATTTATATTAAAAGTACCAGAGATTTCTTTTCCAAAGTGGTCTTTTCCCACAAAGGTTATAGCTCCAGAAAATATACCAAGCTCGGAAAATTTATCCGACTCGCCAAGTAACCTTCCACCTAAATACATGGTGTTATTTCCTGAGACATATTCGTAATTATAGCTATCTGATAACTGCTCAAGAAGTTTTAGCCAGCCTCCAAGCTCACCGCTTGGGATCTCTTTACTGGTAAGAGGCACTCTCTCTCCTTGGGAACCAACCCAATAGACATCTTTTCCAGAAATTTGAAGCTTCCAAGAATATCCAAGATTAACTAAATTAAACCCCTTTCCTAAAATAATATTATAAGCCCCCTCTTTGGTTTCAAAATATTGGATACTTGCAAGCTGAGAAAGCTCTCCCACTAAGCGGTCTCTTTGGTCTCTAAGATCATTGGCAGTTTTTCCTCCAGACTCCCTGGCAATAATTTGAAGATTAAGCTCGGCAATCTGAGAAGAAAGGCGATTTACGTTATCTACCATTTCTTTAAGTTTCAATCCAATCTGGTTTTCAAGATCTTGCATCCCCTGGAATTTAGTACTTAAGGCCTCAGAGATAAGTTTCCCATATTCCACAACTTGAGTTCTTGCAGAAAGGTTTTCAGGATAATTTGCCAGGTTTTGCCAGGCATTCCAAAATTCTCTTAAGATTTTGGAAAGCCCGCTATCTTGAGTTTCATTAAAAAGGCTTTCAAGTATATTAAGGCCAGCCTCACTAGCTGAGAACAGACCGTAATCTGTTTTTTTTAGATTAAGGTTTCTCTCTAGAAAGGAGTCAAAGTAACGAATAATCTTTTCAATTCTTGAACCCGAACCAATGGAGCCCACAGGAGAAGGACTTGGTGGATAGGTAGTTTCAATAGCTTTTTGTCTGGAATAAGAGGGATTGTTTACATTGGCCACATTATGAGAAATTACAGAGGTTGCCAGCTGAAAGTTAAGAAGGGCATTTTTAGCAATGTTAAGGGCTGAGGAAAGTCCTGCCATGCTTTTTTATGTCCTTTTGGAGATTAATTGGGGATTGGTGGAGACCTTTTGGTTCCCGTAGGTCCCCTTTTCTGTCAAAAAATTATAAAGTATCTTATAAGCCTCATTTACAAAATTTAGCCCTGCTTCAATTAATCTTTTATTTTTCTCATTTTTTTTATAAATTTCCTTTAAAAGCTCTATTTCTTTGGGAGAAAGCTCTTTATCCTTCAATAGATGAAGTAGACGAATCTTGTGAGAGGACCATTTAAGTATCTCTTCCACAGCACCTTGCATAAGAGCATTGCGTTCTTCTTCAAGAACATTATTAAGTTCTATCAATTCTTTTGAGTACATAACTAAAAACCTCCTTTTTATTTATCGGAAAGGTTGGCTTTTTCCTTAAAATAAGGGCTTTCTTTTAATCTTTTGTAAAGATAATCTCCAAGACCATTAGGTCTTCCAGATACAAGTCTTGCTACCTCCTGATAGAGATAATCCTGAAAAATCTTTTTTTCTAAAGTCTCAGGAAAAAAACCACTCTTCATAGTGGTTTTATCAAGGCCTTTAAGTATTTCATACCAAATAAGAGACTCAAATTCTTTACACAATTTTTTAAGGGCAAGATCCGGGTCTTTCTTTGCAAGAATTTTTATATTATTTAGATTTTGGAAGTAGAGGCCATAATTATCCATTTTTTTACTCCTAAATAACTATAAGGTCAGCATGTAAAGCACCGGCTGCTTTAATAGCTTGAAGAATAGCTATAAGTTCTCTGGCAGTTGCTCCCACAGCATTTAAGGCTCTAATTAATTCCCCTAAGGTTGCCCCCTCTTCAAGCACTACAATTTTTGCCCTTTCCTCTTTAGCTTTAACTTCTGTTCTTGGAACAATAGCAGTCTCTCCCCCTGCAAAAGGAAGGGGCTGAACTACCTCAGGCATCTCCCTTACCTCTACACTCAAATTACCGTGTGCCACTGCCACTTTTGAGATCCTCACATTTTCTCCCATAATCACCGTACCTGTCTTTTCATCAATTACTACTCTTGCAGGAATATCGGGTCTTACTTCAAGATTTCCAATCTCTCCAAGAAGGGAAACCACTTTTCTTTTATACCTTTCAGGCACCCTTAACTCCACATTCCTCACATCAAGAGGTTGGGCATATTTACCCTTGAGATAGGTATTAATTACATCAGCTACCTGGGAAGTTGTGGAAAAATCATCAGTTCTTAAGGAAAGGATTAAAGTGTTTTGGGAATTAAAATCTTCCATAGGAACTTCTCTTTCCACAATTGCTCCATTGGGAATTTTACCCACTGTGGGATGATTAACTTGAGCTTGAGCAGCTCCCCCTCCTGCAGCAAAGCCTCCTATAGAGACAGGACCTTGAGCTAAGGCATAAACTTTTCCATCAGGCCCTGTAAGGGGCGTCATCAATAAAGTCCCTCCCTGAAGGTTTTTAGCATCTCCAAGGGCTGAAACCTCAACATCAATCCTTTGTCCTAGTTTAGCAAAAGCTGGTAAATAAGCAGTTACTAATACAGCAGCCACGTTCTTTAATTTCACCTGTTCCTTTGGAACCCTAATCCCAAACTTTTCAAGCATATTTACTACAGATTGAACAGTAAATTTAGTCTGATCTCCATCGCCTGTGCCTTTAAGACCAACCACAAGGCCATAACCTATAAGATAGTTCCCCCTCACTCCCTCAACATCCATGATATCCTTAAGCCTTACCCCCCATAAAGGAGTAAACCCCGAGAGAATAAAAAGGAAAATTAGAAGGATTACAAGGCTCTTCCTTTTTAAAGAAATCCTCATAACCTCCTCCTAAAAAAGCCAAAAGAGTTGAAGCAATCTGGTAATAATCCCTGGGCCACTTGCTGCTTCACTACTTGGGCCTTTACCGCTATATTCAATATAAAGATCTGAAATTTTGGTTGATTCAATAGAGTTGTCAGAGCTGATATCCTGAGGTCTTACAATACCTGTAATTGTTATGTATTCAAGATCACGATTTCTTTTAATAGTTCTTACCCCTTGAATTACAAGATTCCCATTAGGCAAAACTTCAACTACTCGGGCAGAGATAGTGGCAAGGATTCTTGATTCTCTCTGCAACTGTCCCTGCCCTGAGGTTGAAGAGGTTAAACTTCCCTCTGCAAGTTTTGTTGGATCAAATCCGGATGGCAAAGGTAAAGTTTTTTCTATTTGATTTTCATAACCGAAAAGTCTACTAATACCTGCTTTCACAGAGCTTGCTTTACTTGAGCCCTGCTTAACATTATTTGAGCTCTGATAGGTTTCAATAATTTTTATGGTTATAAGATCTCCCACAAAACGAGCTCTATTATCTGCATAGGCAAAAAGGGAAGCCCCTTCTTTAAAAAGGGACCCATTGCTGGATTGGCTTGGTATAATTGGTTCTGGGAAATCCACTTTCGGTGGAGGTGGAGGAGGCGGTGGAGTCTTAGGATCAAATTCCCAACAGGCATTTAAAAGGAAAATCAGTAAAAGAGCTATAAAATATTTTAGTCTAATCATTAGAAAGGCACCTCCACTAACCCTTCTCCTGTAACTTTTCCTTGGATAACTTTATTACTGCCTATATTTTTTACCTTAATAAGTTCATTGAGTCTTCCATTTTCAAGGGCAACTCCTTTGGCTTTAACAAGTAGATTCTTTCCCTTAGCTAAAATTTCTATCACCTGATTTCTCTTAATAATAATAGGCTCGGAAAGAAAAGAGGCTCTTAAAATTGATCCAGCCTTAAGGCCGGACCTTGTCTCTTTACCCACAATATTTTCTTTGTTTAGAAGAACATCATGAGGAAGTTTTGAGAGTTCACGTTTTTCAAAGGCTAAGTCTTCTTCACCGATAAGACTTTTAGGAGGAAGATCCCTTTTTAAAATAGGCACAGACATTTTTACTTCCACATAACCCCAAAGTCTTATAACTGGGCTAAGTCCTTTACCTTGATCAAAAATTAGGACAGCTGAGTTTGACCCAACTCTAGGTGTCCCTATCCAACTAATTTTGTAAGGTTGCCCCTTAGGAATTTTAAGATGGTCCGGTTCGTAGCGAAATTTTTCAAGGGTAATTTCTCCTTTTAAATTGGGTAAAAGCCTTTTAAATTCCCTTAGAAAAATTTCTCTAAAATCCCTCTCTTCATAAAAGGATTCAGCCATAGAGAAAGAACTAATCCAGAGTAGGAAGAAAAGAAGCCCTACCAAAATTCTCATACATTACCTCTTTAGATTATTGGCTATTTCTAGAAGTTGATCCGCTGTAACAACCCCTTTTGAATTTGACTCATAGGCCCTTTGGGTAATGATCATTTTTACCATTTCTTCCACAATATCTACATTAGACATTTCTAAATATCCTTGGGCAATGGTTCCAAAACCGTTTTGTCCTGGATTTCCCTCAATGACATCTCCTGCGGCAGGAGTTGCCCGAAAAAGATTTCTTCCCACAGCATAAAGACCAGCTGGATTAGGAAAGTCATAAAGGAGAAGCTGGGCTTGGGCAAGAACATTGCCATTGGGATCAAGGGCGGTAATAACTCCATCAGGAGTAATTTCAATTCTTGCCGTACCTGTAGGCACAGCAAATTCAGGCTGAAGCCTTGCTCCATCAGGTGTTACTATGTAGCCATCTCTATCAAGTTTAAAGTTTCCAGCCCTTGTATAATATTCTTCTCCTCCCATAACCACTTTAAAAAAGCCTCTTCCCTCAATAGCTAAATCAAGCTCCTGATTAGTAAGTTGATATTCTCCCTGAGTAAAGAGTTTTGAAACAGCTACTGGTCTAACTCCAAGACCAACCTGCATTCCCACAGGCACTTGAACTCCATCTGCGGTTAAAGCCCCAGCAAGCTTTAGATTCTGATAAAAGAGATCCTCAAATTCTACACGACTCTTTTTAAAACCAGGAGTATTCACATTAGAGAGGTTGTTAGCAATGGTATCTAGCTGAAGCTGTTGGGCTTGCATACCAGTTGCGGCACTCCAAAGACCCCTAATCATCTTCTTACCTCCTTGCAGTTTCTATTAATTTTTCTGAAGCCTCATCATAACCTCTTATACTTCTCTGAACCGCCTCAAAGGTTCTTTGAATCTCAATAAGATTTACCATCTCTTTAATGGGATTTACATTGGATTTTTCAATAAACCCCTGCCGAATTTCATAATTTATAGCTGCCATTTCCTGTGCCCCTTCTGAGACATAAAGGTTTTCTCCAATTTTTTTAAGTTTCGTTAAGTCATCAAAGGTAACCACCTCAAGTCTTGCAATTTCGGTTCCATCAATGGAAAGAATACCCTCAGGGGAAACCCGAAGTTTCAAATTATCCATAGTAACAAGACCTTCTGCAGCCATCCCTGGATCAACTATTATAGGAGCACCATTAGCAAGCACAGGATATCCTTGAGGAGTAACAAGCCTTCTTTGGGCATCAAGGGTAAAATTTCCAGCCCTGGTGTAGGCTATCCCTTGGGGAGTCTGCACCTTAAAAAAGCCCTCCCCCACAATGGCAAAGTGAAGAGGATTTTGAGTAGGCTCTAAGATACCCTGTTCAGGATTTAAATAAGGCACAGTCTCCTTAAAGGCCCTTCTGTATCTTGGACCAATTTTTCTCATCAAAACCTCTCTGAAAGTTAAACCATCAGCCTTAAACCCAGGAGTATCCACATTGGCAAGATTATTGGTGGTAGCCGTAAATCTTCTCTCAATCAGCTGCAGAGCTTCAAGAGCCTCAAGAAGACCAAGCTGTGGATTAATTCTTAAATCCCTCATAGCCTCCTCCTAAGTAAATTTATCAAAAACTATGCCTATAAAAAGAAGGGAAAATTGAAGAACTTAAATAAGGTTTACCTGAAAAATTTTCAGCTCTATTGAACTCTTAGGAAAATTTTTCCTTATGCCAAATTTTTGACAGATGTTTTTGAGTAAAGAAGTTCTACTAAATTATGTTTAACTTTCTCAGGAGATAGTCTTGACATACAAAGGGGATTTTTACAGGATCTTTTAAAACAGGGGGAACAGGAAAGAGGCTCTCTTAAAACTATAAAATTTTCACTCCATGGCCCAGTTCTACCGGATGAAGTTGGGCCAAATAAGGCTAAAATGGGTTTGTTAAGTATACTTGCAAGATGCATGGGACCTGTATCTACTGTTAAAACAGCCAAAGCTTTCTTCATAAGATACACCAGTTCCCTTAGAGTAATCTTTCCCACAAGGGAAAAAACTCCGTCATAAATTTGAGCCATTTCCTCTGAGAAGGCTTTAAGCTCTGTCTCCTTAGGACCTCCTATAAAATAGAAGGCAATTTCTTTTCTTAAATCCTTAGTTATCTCAAGAAAGGCTTTCCAATTCTCATAAGGCCAAAGTTTAGTCTTCCATCTTGCTCCTGCTATTAGAAGAATAAAGGGTGTCTTAAAAGAAAAATCTGGTCTCTTTTCAGGAAGGGGAATATTATAAAAAAGCTCTCTCTCAAGAGGTGGATTTTTTATCTCACCATTCAAAAAATTGACAGTTTGGATTACAAGGTCTAAATAGCGGTAAACAGCGTGCTTTTCTGGATCATAGGCTGGTAATTTAATTTTGTAAAAAAGGGGGCTTCCTTCTCGGTGATTCTCATAACCTATTTTATACTTTCCTTTGGCAAAAAAAGTAAGGATCCCGCTCTTTAAAAGCCCCTGAAAATCAAGAACTACCTCGTAAAAGGTTTTTCGAAGTTCCTTTATAAATTCATAAAAGGCCTTGGGTTTGAGAAAAAATTCTTTATTAAAGAGTAAAACTCTATTAAGTAAGGGATTTTCAAGAAGGAGTTCGGAATTTCTCTTTTCAACCAGCCAATCAATCTGAGCCTTTGGATAAAACTTTTTCAAAAGATTTACTGCAGGTAGGGTTTGAAGGACATCTCCAAGGGCTGAGAGTTTAATGATTAAAACCTTCAAGGTTAGCTTTTGAGAAAGTTTATTATAAAATTGGCTGCCGAAAGAAGGTTTTCTGCAATAAAATCAGGTTGAAATTTTTTTTGTGGAAGAATATACTCTGCTTCACCCCTTCCGTATCCCGTAAGAACAAGAATACTTTTAAGACCAAAGTTTTTGGCAAGTTCCACATCAATCAGGCGATCCCCAATGACAAAGGATCTCTCTTTATCAAGGGGATACTTAGAAAAGGCTAATTCAAGAAGACCTGTTTTTGGCTTTCTGCAGGAACAATTATCATCAGGGTGATGTAGACAAACCAAGAATTCCTCAATATTTACCCCAAAGCGCCTCAAGCGTTTTATAATTTCCCTGTGAATCTCTTCAACAAGCTCTTTGGGAAAGTAGCCTCTTGCAGGTCCGCTTTGATTGGTTACCACAAAGAGTTTAAAACCTGCCTCTTGTAGAAGCTTTAAGGCTTTAGGAACCCCTGGAAGAATTTTAAGGCGACTTATATGATTAAGATACCCTACCTCTTCATTTATAGTTCCGTCTCTATCAAGAAAAACTGCGGGAAACTTTTCCATAACTACATGTTTTTTATGTGAAATTTATATTCCCAGGGCAGTAAGTCCTTATTAGATTTTATCTCAGCTTTAAAATTGAACTTTTTTTCATAATCTTCAAGATAGAATATTTCTTCACCCATAATTTCAGTAAGCCCTGGATGGACCTCTATTTCTAGTTTTTTATTTTTTATATGAGGTCCCATTTTTTGAATTTTTCTTAAGATTTCATAATAAACCGTTCTTTTACTTTTAATTTTTCCCTCTCCTCCGCACAGTGGACAGGTTTCATAAAATATATCGTAAAGGGAATCCCTTTTTCTTTCTCTTGTCATTTGAAGGATTCCAAAGGGTGATATGGGAAGAAAACTGTGTTTTGCTTTATCCTTTTTTAGAGCCTCTTTAAGAGTTTCAAGAACAAGGTCCTGATGAGCTGGATTATCCATATCGATAAAATCTACAATAATTAGCCCCCCGATGTTTCTCAACCTAAGTTGGGAAGCAATCTCTTGAGCAGCTTCCAAGTTGGTTTTTAAAATAGTCTCTTCCATTTCACCTTCACCTACAAATCTTCCTGTATTAACATCAATAGCGGTGAAGGCCTCACAGGGTTCAATCACTATAAAACTTCCTGATTTAAGCCAGACCTTCCTGGCAAGAAGTTTTTTAACATCAATCTGGAAGCCATGGGCATAAAAAAGATCTTCCTTACCCTCATATAATCTTAAAGCTGAGACAAAGTCAGGAAAATATCTCTCAAGGAAGTCCTTAAGCTTCTCGTAGAACTCTTCATCATCCACCAAAATTTCTGAAATTTCTTTGGTAAAAAAATCCCTTATAGCTCGAAAGGCAATATTTAATTCTTCATAAATTAAGGCTGGAGCCTTAACTTTTTTGGCCTTCTCTTTAATTTCCTCCCAAAGACAGAGTAAAAAATCCATTTCTTTTTTTAAAGCCTCCTCATCTGCTTCAACGGCTGCGGTGCGGATAATCCATCCTGTCTCAGGAGGCCTTATTTTTTCAAGAATTTCCCTCAAAGCCTTTCTCATTTTTTCATCTTTAATTTTGCGAGAAATCCCTATATGTTGAAAATAGGGAAGATAAACTAAATAATGCCCTGGAAGGGTAAGATTAGTGGAAACTCTTGCTCCCTTTTGTCCCAGAGGTTCCTTGATTACTTGAACAAGAATTTCCATACCCTCCTTCAGGACCTTCTTTGGACAAGAAAAGGAAAAATCTTTACCCCAATCAATGTCCTCTGAGGGTACAAAATCATCGCCAAATAAAAAGGCAGTTCTTTCCAAGCCAAGATCAAGAAAGGCAGAATTTATCCCTGGAACAACCCTAACTACACGACCTTTATAAATATTTCCTACAAGACTTTTCTCCGAAGGCCTCTCCACATAAAATTCAACTAAGTTCCGATCTTCAACTAAACCAACCCTTATCTCAAAAGGAGCATAACTGATAAGAAGTTTGCCCATAAATTTTTAAAGGGTTTTCAAAAATTCCACCACAAGAGTAGTAAGCCTTTTCTCTGCTTTTTGCGAAGCCTTAACTACCTCCTCAAAGAGAATAGGCTGAAAATTATCGGGGTCATTTACATTGGCAATCACTGAAATTCCACAGACTCTAAGCCCTGCATGCACAGCCACAATTACCTCAGGAACTGTTGACATCCCAACAGCATCTGCCCCAATAAGTCTCAAAAATCGGGTTTCTGCTGGAGTTTCAAGACTTGGCCCTGGGACAGCTACATAAACTCCCTCCTTTACCTCCTCCCCCAGAGAGGCAGCCACTTTTTTAAAACGCTCTCTCAACTCCTCATCATAAGCTCTTGACATATCAGGAAATCTCGGGCCCCATTCCTCAAAATTTGTACCCCTCAAAGGATTATCGGGAATTAAATTTATGTGATCTTTAATTAACATTAGATCTCCTGATTTAAAAGAAAGATTAAGCCCCCCTGCTGCATTAGAAACAAGATAAATTTCAGGCTTAAAGAGAGTCAAAACTCTTAAAGGAAAGGTCAGGATTTTAGCTGAATATCCTTCATAATAGTGAAACCTTCCTCTGAAAAGGGCTACTCTTTTACCGGAGATTTTTCCAAAAATGAGCTCTCCTGTATGAGTCTCAACTGTAGATTTAGGAAAATTTGGAATCTTTTCATAAGGAATAACCCAGGCTTTTTCACAGGCCTCAGCAAGTCCTGAAAGTCCTGTGCCAAGAGTAATAATTATTTCCGGAGAAAAGGGAACAGAGGCCTTTAAAAATTCAAAGGTCTCTTTGACCTTTTGATAATAGTCATCTTGGTTATATAATTGGTCCTGCATTAGTTTCCTCGAAAAAGGTGGTAAGCTTGGGTCTCCCAAGTTCATCTACTTCAAGCACCCTAACTCTTATTTTTTCACCAAGTTTATAGGCACTTTTCAAATCCTTAGGTGGATTTAGCATCTTTGAGATATGGAGTAGCCCTACTTTCCCTGGGAGGATCTCTACAAAAAGTCCGTAAGGTTCAATGCGTGTAATTTTTCCCTCATATTCTTTGCCAACTTCTACCTCTGAAACAATAGACAAAATCTCTCTTTTAGCTGCCTCAATATCCTCTTTTCTCTGCCCAGTGATTGAGACCTTTCCCCCTTCAAGAACCCAGATCACTGTGTTAGTTTTTTCGCGAATCTCCTTTACGGTCTTTCCACCAGGGCCAATTATAAGGGTGGCCTTATCCTCTGGAACAGTAATAATTTCAATCTTAGGAGCATAGAGTGAAAGCTCTGGCCTTGGCTCAGGGATAGCCTCATACATCTTGTCAAGGATGTAATTTCTGGCAATTCTTGCCCTCTCAAGAGCTTCTGCAAGGATTTCCTTCTTAAGGCCCTTGATTTTTATATCCATTTGAACACTGGTAATTCCCTCTCTGGTTCCTGCCACTTTAAAATCCATATCTCCCAGTTGATCTTCATCTCCCAAAATATCGGTTAAGATAACATATTTATCTTGATAGGTAGCAAGCCCCATAGCAATTCCAGCCACATGTTTTTTAATGGGTACACCTGCATCAAAAAGGACAAGGGAGCCTGCACATACTGTAGCCATAGAAGATGACCCATTGGACTCAAGCACATTAGCTACAATTCTTATAATGTAGGGAAAATCATCCTCTGATGGGATAAGAGGTTCAAGGGCTCTTTCAGCTAAGGCCCCATGTCCAATTTCTCTTCTCCTTGGAGGACCCCAAGGACGAGCTTCTCCTGTAGAGAAGGGTGGAAAATTATAATGGAGCATAAATCTTTTAAAGGTCTCTCCCTCAAAAATAGTTTCTACAAGCTGAGCTTCTTCACGGGAACCAAGAGTTACGGTTGCAAAAACTTGGGTCTGGCCCCTGGTAAAAATAGCAGACCCATGGGGCCTTTCAAAGGGGTGAACCTCAATTTTTATAGGCCTTATCTCTTCAGGCCTTCTTCCATCAATTCTCACTCCTTCCTTAAAGAGCTTTTCTCGCATTAAAGTTTGAATAAGTTTTTTATAAGCATAGAGAAGTTCTCCTCTTTTTCCCTCTTCAAAATCCTTAGAAAGGTCCTCTAAGATCTCATCAAGCATTCGGCGTCTCTCAAGTTTATCCCTAAGGGCAAGAGCTGAAAGAACTGAGGAAGTTGCCTTATCTTTGACATATTCCCAAAGGTCTTCCTCTTTAAAAGGGGATACAAAGGGGAGCTTTTTTTTGCCTACTCTCTTAGCCAGTTCTTCTTGGGCAAGGATAATAGGTTTGGCCTTATCCAGAGCAAAATAGAGGGCTTGAAGGAGCACCTCCTCTTTTATCTCTTTTCCCCCACCTTCAACCATCACCATAGAGTCAAGAGAGGTTGCTACAATAAGCTCTAAGGAAGAGGCTAGTCTTTCTTCATAAGTAGGATTGAGGATAAAATGGTCTTCAATCCTTCCAATTCTAAGCCCTGCAATAGGACCATAGAAGGGAATGGGAGAGAGAGTTAAGGCTGCTCCCGCCCCAATTAGAGCAAGAACATCGGGATCATACCTTTCATCTGCAGAAAGAGTCAAGGCTGTAATCACCACTTCATAGTTAAACCCTTCAGGAAAAAGTGGTCTTACTGAGCGATCCACCACTCTTGAAACTAAAATTTCCCTATCAGTGGGTTTTCCCTCTCTTTTTAAAAATCCTCCAGGAATTTTTCCCCAAGCAGAACTCTGTTCACGATAATCCACCGATAGAGGTAGAAAATCAACTCCTTCCAATGGTTTTTCACTCAAACATGCTGTAACCAGAACAGC
>PNIE01000092.1 GCA_002877875.1 Caldimicrobium thiodismutans | reverse complement strand
ACCCGCGACCTACAGCATGGCAAGCTGTCGCTCTACCAGGCTGAGCTACGCCCGCTTTAACAATATAATATTATAATCTATATTCTGTCTCAGTCAATGGTTCTTTATTTTTCCTTAGGAGGAGCAAAAATCTCACAGAGTTTAACTAGTCTCTCATATTCTTCATTCACCCTCTCCTGGATCAAAGCTATTTCCTCAGGAGTTAAGTGTCTAAATCTTCTTTGAAGCTTAAGATACTCTTCTACAGGTTTAGGTTTATCTACCTTTCTATTGAGGATGTAATATTTTCCATCTATTACCTCAAAAAGAAGGAAAATTCTTGTATCTACAACAAGCTTAGAAAGATTTATAGTATCTTCAATTTTTGAACCCCATCCTGTGGGGCAAGGAGAATATATATGAAGAAAGGAAGGACCTTCAACTAAAGAAGCCTTTTTAACCTTGTTGATTAAATCCATATAATACCCAGGGCTTGCTGTAGCAAAATAGGGAATATTATGTGCTATAGCAATTCCATCAAGGTTCTTTTTCCAAGTTATATTTCCATGAATGACCTTTCCTGCAGGGCTTGTAGTAGTATGAGCAAATTTAGGTGTACCTCCAGAACGCTGAACCCCTGTATTCATATAGGCCTCATTATCAAGACAAATATATATAAAGTTATGGCCTCTCTCTAAAGCCCCTGACCAAAATTGAAGCCCTATATCAAAGGTAGATCCATCTCCTGCAAAGACAACTACATTAATCTTTTCTTTTTTAGGTAGTCTTCCCTTTCTTTTGAGAACTTTGATGGCTGCCTCAATACCCGAAGCCACACTAGCTGGATTTTCAAAGGCTACATGGATCCAAGGTATCTTCCAAGAAGTATAGGGAAAGGGACTTGAAATGATTTCCATACAACCAGTAGAAGAGACAGCAATAGTATTTGGACCTAAAACCTTTAAAGCCAGCTTTAAAGGTAAGACTGTTCCACAGCCTTGACAGGCTCTATGACCTGGAGCAAACCAATCTTCTTTGGGTAAATCTTTAATACTTAGGGGTTTAAATTGGGCAAGTTCTTTTCTCATAGGTCTACTCCTTTACACCATATATTTGATAGGAAAATTTGGGCTTTTTACTTATTGACTCGTAGGTCATTTCAAACATCTCCATAAAGTCTTCCACGGTGACATCTCTTCCAGAGAGCCCAGCAATCAAATTAAGAACTTTAGGCCTTTTGTTAGACTGATAAAGAGCTGACCTAACTTCAATCCCAACTGGGCCACCTGTAGAACAGTGACTAACTGCTCTATCAACTACACAAAGGGCCTTAACTTTCCCCAAAGCCTTTAGAAAATCCTGCATAGGAAAGGGACGCCATAGCCTAAATCGAATAAGGCCGACCTTTTTACCCTTTTTTCTCATTTCATTCACCGCATTCATGGCTGTTTCAGCAAGACTTCCCATAATTATCATTCCAACCTCGGCATCCTCCATCTTATAAGTCTCAACAGGTTGATACTTTCTTCCAAAGAGTCTCTCAAACTCTCTCCAAGCCTGGACAATAACTTTGTAACTTGCTTTCAAGGCCTCGTCTAAAGCCTTTTTGGCCTCAGTATAAATCTCTGGAACCCCAATTGCCCCAATAGTTATAGGTTTTTTAGGGTCAAGTTTATACTTCATTTTAAGGGGTGGTAAGTATTTATCTACTAACTCCTGATCAGGCATCTCAATGGGTTCAACCACATGGGTAACAATAAACCCGTCTAAGTTAACTGCCACAGGTAAAAGACATTTTTCAGCTACTTTATAGGCGTGATAAACAAGGTCTACCGCCTCTTGTCCATTTTCCGCAAAAGTTTGAATCCAGCCAGAATCTCTAATAGTCATAACATCACTATGATCATTCCAAATACTAATGGGAGCTGAAATAGAACGATTAGCAATTACCATCACAATGGGTAACCTAAGGGCTGAAGCTATAAAAATATTTTCATACATAAAGAGAAGCCCTTGAGCTGAAGTGGATGTAAAAGTCCTTGCACCAGTTGCTGCTGCTCCAATACAAGCACTTAAGGCTGCATGCTCTGACTCAACAGGTATATACTCTGCATCGAGCTCTCCATTATTAACAAGCTCGGCCAGGTGTTCTACTATGTGCGTTTGTGGTGTAATAGGATAAGCAGAAATTACATCTACTCTACATTGAGCTACCGCATCAGCCACAGCAATTGAGACTTCTTTAGCTACTCTTTTACCCATTTTATTCCTCCTCTAAAACCATAGTTATAGCCCCTTTGGGACAAATAGCTGCACAAATCCCACACCCTTTACAGTACATAAGATTACAAATAAAATAGCCCTCTTCATTTTCCTCATAGGCAGGCTCTGGACATAAGAGATAACACTGGCCACATTTAATACATTTTTCTTTGTCAAGTTGAGGGCGATGGGATCTCCAATCTCCTGTTTTAAACTTTACCGAATTCCCAGGCTCTGTAATATACATACCTGGGGCAAGATCTTTCCAACTAACTAATCCTGTGTCTTTTGGCATGGCTCATCTCCTTATCCATAAATTTTAGTTTCTTCTAAGGCCCTATGAAAGGCCTTAATATTCTTCTCAGCAAGCCTTCCAAATCTCTCTCTTAGGGCCTCCTCCATAAAACTTGGCTCAACAAGCCCTGTGGCTTTAATAAAGGCTCCAAGCATAGTAGTATTGGTAATAGGCAACCCAAGCTCTTCAAGAGCAATCTTTGTGGCATCAACCATAGCTAACCTACCCTTATAACCCCCTAACATCTCTCTTACTTCCTTTTCTGAGTGAGAAGAATTAAGAATAACTATTCCTCCTTCTTTAAGTCCTGCTGTAACCTTCACAATCTTGGGAAGACTTGCATCAAGCACAAGGACCACATCGGGATGATAAATCTTTTCCCGAGTTCTTATGCGGGTATCACTAATTCTTGCAAAAGCCTGAACAGGAGCACCTCTTCTTTCTGGACCAAAACTTGGAAAAGCTTGGGCATACTTGCCCTGATGAATAGCAGCCACAGCTATTAGTTCTGCAGAGGTAACTCCACCTTGCCCTCCTCTTCCATGAAGCCTTATCTCTATCATAGAACACCTCTCATTTGTTAATTTTTTACTCCAAATAAAAACATAAAAATTTTCACTTTCAACCCCATCGTGAAAATTTTCCTAAATTTATAAATCACTCTTTAATTAATCCTTAGGTGAGCTTTCCATCTAATCTTAACAATCTTAACTTTAATTTTGAAATAAAGACTATTTTAACTTCCTAAACTTTGATAAAAGCAGAAGAATCTCCTGCTATCTTAAAAAGAAGATAACCCTTTTTGGTAGGTAAAAAAAGCTTGAAGAAAGGAGTTGAATTTTTGCAAAATAAGTTTTTTAATTTAGTTATGGCAAACCTTGCAGAGAGATTAAGACCTAAGACAATAGAAGAATTTATAGGACAGAGACATCTTTTTAAAAAGGGGGCTATTCTTGATCTTATTT
>PNIE01000032.1 GCA_002877875.1 Caldimicrobium thiodismutans | reverse complement strand
TTAGCTTATACTTTCTGGGCTTATAAAACCTTCTCTTACAAAATCACTGAAAAAGATATTGCCTATTAAGCCCCCCTCCTTCTTCATAGTTTCTCTTTGGGGAGCCTAAAATGGCTCCCCTTCTTTCTAAAAGAAGAGATATAATACTTTGATCTTCCATAGGGAAAGGCCATAATCCTAAAAAAGAGAATTTCAAAAAGAGAGTCAAAAAACTTGAAATTTCATAAAAAACTGGAAAACTAATAAAGAGGTGTTCATTATGAAGTTAGCCATTCATATTTCCCATGAGGCCTTGTATAAGATAGGAGGAATTGGTGAAGTTCTTATCGGCCTTTGCACAGCCTCATCTTATCAGGCCTTTTTTGAAAAAACCCTTTTTTATGGACCTCTTTTTGAGTATATTGGCTCTCCTTCAACTCGCTTGGGAAAGGATGGAATTGTTTATTACTCAAGTAAAGACAACTACGATACTGGACACTTCAGTGAGCTTTTTACACCTCTTCTTGAAAAATATCACGTAAACATCGTTTATGGAAAAAGGCGCCTTACCAGTGAACTCAATCCCCAAAAGATAGCAACAGTGGATGTTCTTCTAGTTGATGTTACGACGATGAAGAAAGAGCTTGTAGATTTACACAAATATCTCTTTTGGGAAAAATTTGGGCTTCCTTCTGACCGTTATGAAAAGGATTGGGATTATGAGCAGTATTTCCGCCTTGCCCTACCTTACTATGAATTCATCAAACTTCTCTATCCCAAAACCAAAGAGTTTTATCATTTTAGCCATGAATACATGGGGATTCCCTCTCTTCTCTCCTTGGAGTTAAGAGAGCTTTCACCCGAAGAGAAACATTACAGAATTTTTTATGCTCATGAAGTTGCTCCTGTAAGAAGAATTGTTGAGAACCATCCAGGGCATGATATTTCTTTCTATAATCTCTTAAAAAAGGCCGAAGCTACTCAAGAAAGTCTGGAAGATGTTTTTGGATCCCAGATGGATTGGTATAGAACTGCCTTGGTTAAGCTTGCTTATAGATTTGATAGAATTTTTGCTGTAGGAGACCTGGTAGCTAAAGAATATCAATTTTTAGTAAGAGAAGTTTCTCCTAATAAAATAAAGGTAGTCTATAATGGACTACCTCTTGATCACTTTACTTTCGAAGAGAAGGAAAAGAGTAGGATTAAATTTAATACTTGCCTTAGTCTCAAAGGTTGTGATAGAGTTGATGTATTACTCTCACATACCTGTAGATTGGTTAAAAGCAAGGGCATCTGGAGGGATATAAAAATCCTTTGGTTGCTTGATAGATACTTTGAAAAGGAGAATCTCAAAGGTATTTATATACTTCTTGCCTCTCAAATTCCTCAAGGACGCCCTGCGGAACTCATTGATATTATGGTTAAAGAATATGGATGGCCCTTTAATCATCGTATTGGCTGGCCTGATCTTGTTGGTTATGAAATAGAGATTTATCAATATATTGAAAAATTTAATCAGAAAGCTAAAAATATTAAAGCAATTTTTATCAATCAATATGGCCTTTCCAAAAGAAAGTGCGGAATAGATTTTCCAGAAGATATTTACCATAGAGATTTAAAGCTTGCAAGTGATGCCGAATTTGGTCTTTCTATTTATGAACCCTTTGGTATCTCCCATATTGAAGCTTTACCATCAGGGGGGTTGTCCTTACTCTCAACTTCCTGTGGGGTATTTTACCTACTTGAAAAAGTTTTTAAGGAGGATTTCAAGCCTTATGTAGCAATCGATTTTATTGATATAGGTAAAGATCTTCCAGAACACGTCCTCTTAGAACTTACTCATGAAAAAAGAGAAATCCTTGAAGAACTTACCATAGCAAAGTATGCAGAAAATCTCTTTCAAAAAATCCCAAAAAACCAAAAAGAAAGAGTTGAAATTTTCGAAAAGATGCAACCCTATCTGAAAGAACTTGACTGGGAGACCATCGTAAAAAAATACTTTCTTCCAGGGCTTTCTTAGAGAATTTTATAAGGGGTATGAGTTTCCTTCCAACTTTCAAAAAATTTCTCCTTTAAATTCTTAAGAATTTTCTCATACTCATTAACTTTTATTTTTGCCCCTTTTATCCCACCCTTAAGATTTATTTCTGATAAAAAAGGACCTTTATCCCCTACATAAGCAAGATCAAGATGAGCATAAGGAAAACCACCTCTTTCTATGACGGTTTTACAGAAAGAAATTTCTTCCTCTTTGAGTTCATAAGGAGTTGCCTTTCCCCCAAAAAAGAGATTTTGTCTAAAATTTTTAAAATTTTCCCTTAAATAAGCCTCAAAATAAAGATCTCCTAAGATGATTACACGGATATCCTTCCAATTCTCAAAGAAGGGTTGTAAAACAAAGGGATAAGGTAATACCTCAGTGCCTGCATATTTAAAAATATCTTCAAGATCCCTCCAGAGAGAGACTCCAAGCCCACAATTGGCAAAATCTCTTTTAGTAATAAAAACTTCGTAAGGAGGAGGATCTTCCATTATTTGAAGAAGATTTATCTTGTTTTTTACCACATAAGTATAAGGCGGCATAAAATCCTTTAAAATCTCTGCTTGAGCAACTTTAGAATGACTTAAAATCTGAGAGAGAAAGGAAGGATAAGAAAGAACTTCCCTCTCTCTTAAATCAAAGAAAAGATGGAGATTATCCTTTCTGATAGGAACCCGGGTTAAAATTAGGTCACCCTTTTTAAGTAAGTGGTAATTTTTTAAAAGGGCTTGATAGGAGGTTACCACATAGAAGTTTGACATCTATTTCTTGAGATGGGTGATATCAGAATGACAAACCCCACAGTAAAACCTAACAGGACCAAGCACCTCTGCTTCTTCTTCAAGGGGCTCAAGGGTTCCCATTTCTGTCTGCATATAATAAATATAAAAAGTGGCATTTTCAACTATCTCATAAAATTCTTCAGTATTTCCACAAAAGGGACAAACTATTTTCTCTTTCTTTGGAAGCAAGAAGGGTTTCCTAATTCTTATTTTATGAGTTTTCCCTTGAAAAACCCCCTTTTCCATTTGCCCTCCTATCTTCCAAAATATCCTGTAAATTCTGCTTCAGCTATTAAGTGAGGTTTTATAGCCCTTAAAATTTCCTCATAACTTGGTCTTTGTGAGAGTTTAATTTCTGAAACTTTAAGGGCAAAAAGTTTAAATACATAGGGATGTTCTCCTGTTCCAGGAGGAGGCTGGGGCCCTCCCCAACCTTTAAAGCCATAAGTATTTTCAAGCTCTAAAATGGGACTTTTAATCTCCTTTAAAGAAGCTCCCTCTTTAAATTCGGTTGTCTCTGGAGGAATATTAATAACTATCCAGTGAATCCAATTCCTTGCAATAGGATGGATATCTACACAAACAAGAACAAGAGATTTGGTTCCTTCAGGAACACCTTCCCATTTCAGAGGTGGAGAAATATTCTGCCCTCCTGCCGCTGGCATAACATACTTTAAAGGAATTCTACCTTTATCAGCAAAAGCTGGAGAATATAACTTCATTTTTCTACCTCCTGCCCATAGCCATACAGATCCTACCATTAAAAATAAAACAACCCAAAAAAGATTAAAGACTTTCTTAAAGATTTCACTTTTTCTCATCATCCTCAACCTTCTCTTTAGCCTCTAAATACATTTTAGAGTCTTTTTTCAAAAGGGAAAGGGATTTTTTATAATGATACTTTGCAGTCTTTAAATCACCTTTGTTTTCATAAAATTTGGCAAAATAAAAATGGGACTCACCAAGACTTTCAAGTCTTGCACAAAGTAATCCAAAGTAGTAATAAAAATAGGGATCCTCTTTGATAAGTCCTTCTTCCTCAAGTTCTTTAAAAAGACTATAGCTCTCTTTGAGATCTCCTATTTCAGAGAGAACCTTGGCAAGGAGGTATTTTCTCTTTAGATCAAGAATACGGGCTATACCTCCTCCACTAAAATTTAATTCAGTAAGAATAGCTTTTGCCTTCTCATAATCCCCTTTTTGATAATAAAGTTCTGCAAGATCAAGTTCAAAATAGGGTTTTCTGGGTAATTCAGTAAGCACCTCTTTGAGATATTTTTCAGCTTCAACAAAAAATCTTCCTTGCATTAAGGCCAAGGCAAGCTGGTATTTAGTCCAAGGATCTTTTTCCGCAGAGAGTCGGATCTTTAAAGTCAAAATCAAATCTGAAGGTTCTTCACCATAAACGATAATTCTTTTTCTTAGTCTTTTAAAATAAACAGGGTCCTGAGAAAGAACATATCTATCCACCTTTTTATTGGTAAAAATTTTTTCAGAGAGATTTTGAAGATAATTGATTCTTTCCGGAGGTAAAGGATGTGTGAGAAGATACCGATAATTTAATTCTATAGAAAAGGAGCTTTCCCTTGAAAGTTTTTGGAAAGTTCTTACCATGGCCTCAGGATTAAAACCAGCCTTTGTTAGAATTTCAAAGCCCATGCGATCTGCCTCTTCTTCATCCATACGACTATAGGCCAGAAGCTTCGTTTGGGCAAGGGCTGTTCCCGTAATGCCTACTATTTGAGCTGCTTCACTTCCTCCAAGAAAGACAGCCGCAAGGGTTGCAGCAGTGGTAGCCATCTGCATTTTCTTTATTGTTTCAATTCTTTTAGCCACATGCCTTGCCAAGTTATGGCTCATCTCGTGAGCCATTATGCCTGCAAGCTCATCTTCACTCTCAAGAAAATCAAAAAGCCCAGTATTCAAGAATATATAGCCCCCAGGAACAGAAAAGGCATTGAAGGTCTTATCTTTTATGATATAAAAACGGAACTTAAAGAGAGAAAAAGTAACCCCTTTTTTTAAAAGGATATCCCCAAGAAGATTTACATAGGCTATGGCTTCAGGATCATTTATCACAGACAAATTTTTAGAAACTTCCTGAAGAACTTCTTTTCCAATTTTCTCCTCTTCCTCAAGGGAAATAAGGGCATAAAGATGGATAGTGATTAAAGAAAAAGAGAGGCATATTGTTAGTAAACTTATTAAAAGGAAAGAAAAAATTTTAAATTTAAAGGATTTAATTTTTGGAATAGGCAGGATCACCCAATTAATCATTTTAAGCGGAGGCGTATGGGAATTGAACCCACCCACCCCTTTTTGAGGTGCACCGGGTTTGAAGCCCGGGAGGGGCACCAGCCCCCTAACGCCTCCCCTTTAAAATCTTAAGGGGCTATTGGGGGAACCTGCCCGGAGAGCCCGGCTACCGTTGCTCCCTTTCGGGCCTGGCGGGGTTCACCGGGATCCGTCGCACAGGCACCCCAATAGCCTTACTTAGGATTATAATACATTTTTGCATAAATTCTATGCACCTTAAAGGTTTAATTATCCTTATTCCCCAATTTTCATAATTACTGGTTTATTCTTAGGGGGCCCTGCCCCCTAAAAGAGAACTAAGAAGCTTAGTGAGCTCCCACCTTAAGAATCCCTGAAGCTGCCAGTAAAAGAATTAATATCTGAAGGAGTGTTAAAATAACATAGGGAGTATCTTTTTTCTTTATAAAAATTGGCAAGATCCTTATGTAACAGAGAATAGTCAAACCTGCAAGAAAAGCAATAGGTAAAAAATTTAAAAAATCTCCTTTTGAAATTAATTTCAACCAGGTCCATCCTGACTGAATACCTGTTACCTCAAGATAGTTATGCACATTGAGCTTCCAGTATCTTGGTAACTCCTCCACAGAAATATAGGCTGGAAATATACCAAAAAGATAAATGACAAAAGTAATGATAATTCCAATTAATCCTAATTTCATACCCCAGTCAAGAATAGTGGCATAAGCCAGCTGTTCTTCTGAAGGTTTGATCTCTCTGTTCATAGTCCTCCTCCTTGTAGAGTCTTGATGAATCTTAAGTCCATATGCCTAGGCCCTTAAGAAGGGCTCTTAAACCAGAGAAGGCAAGAAGCCCAATTACCACCCAGCGAATAATCTTTGGCTTAGCTATAGCAAGGATTCTAACTCCCACAATGGAGCCAAGCATAATTCCGATAATAGAGGGAACCACTATCATAGGAATGATGGCTCCGCTATTTAAATAGATCCAGGCAGCTGAGGTATCAGTAATGGAAAGCAAAAACTTGCTCGTTGAAACAGCCACCTTCAAAGGGACTCCCATAAGAAGATTAAGCACAGGCACATTGGCCCACCCTGCTCCAAGCCCAAACATGCCTGCCATAATTCCAATCACTACAAAGAGAAGAAGAGCTAAGGGAGTCCTATGCACTTTCCACTCGATTTCTTTTCCAGTAGTTGGCTCATAGTAAACTCCATATATTTTTAAAGCCTGAGAAAGGGCATCTGCCTTTTTAACCTCAGGGTATTCAGACTTTTTGGCAGTAAGCATAATAACAACAATACCAAGGATAGTGAGTCCAAGGAAGGTATTAACCACATTTTTAGGTAAGGAAAGCCCGATCATAGCTCCTACAATAGCACTTGTAGAGGCAATGAGCGCCAAAGGAAGGCTAAGTCTTAAATCCGCAAGACCTCTTCTTAAGAGTCCAGGACCTGCAGCAAGGGCACCAGAAAGGGCTACAAGTAACCCTGCACCCCTTACAAAATCCAAGTTAAAAGGAAAAAAACCACCCACAATAGGCACAAAAAGCACACCTCCTCCAACTCCTCCAAGGACTACAATTATCCCGAGAACAAAAGTTACTATAAAAAGCAAAAGAGGCCAAGCCCACCAGGGGAATCTTGAACCACCCTCAATAATATGAGAAGAAACTTCAGAGGCCAAACTCAAGTCCCAAAAGAAAAAAACTAAAAACAAAAGGAATAACACAAAATAAACCCTTATAGCTACCCCCTCCCAGTTTTTGAAATACTCATTATATTCCATGATCTCTTTTTTACAACATTTTATAAAATTTGTTGAAAAATGAAAAGGTGAAAAATTTCCTCATCTTTTCTTTAAAATCTTTTAAGAAGACTCTTTGGAGATTTTCTTTTAGAAAATTAAATAGACTTATAAAGAAATTATCTAGGAAAAGTTTAGCCAGCCATCTAGGCCTAAACCCTCTCCACTCCTATTAAAAGCTCATTGAAACTCTTTTTCTGGAAAAGATCTCTGTCAAGTCACTCCTATAAGCTCTTCTCTTACTCCCTCCATCTCAAAAGTCAAAGTATAAATTCTCAATTTTTTTTTCAAAATCCACAAACTTTTCCTTCCCAGGGCTTTTTTATTCCAAATAAGATAGCTAAAAAAGGTCCCTACCAGAAAAACAAAAAAATTTTTACAGGCGATTTAAAGTCTTACCAGTAAGAAGCTTCTAAGAGGTCTTTAATTTCATCTACTTTTAAATTGAGACCTTTTATTACAAAAATTCCATCTTCAAAGAGAGTTATAAGAACTGCCCTTAAGTGATAAACCTCGAAGGTAAAGAATTGGGAACTTTTAAGTTCTAAGAGTTCACAAAGAAGGGCTCTTATAAATCCTCCATGGGTAAAGATAGCATAATTTCCCTCTTCGAGGGATTTTAAGGACTCCCAAAAGGTTTTTGTCCTCGCTCTTAATTCTCTCAGGGATTCCCCACCAGGCGGAGCTAAGGTATCCTTTTTTAATCTCTCCCAATAAAGAGGCTCCTTATAAACCTCTTCTCTATCCCTTCCTGCCCACTCTCCATAGTTGATTTCTTTTAACTCTTCTCTTATTTCAAGGGGTATTTCCTTTTCCTTGGAGAGAACTAAAGCTGGATATAAAGCCCTTTTTAAGGGGCTTGAATATAGTTTCTTCAGAGGTAATTTTTTTAAACCTTCCACCACCTCAAGGGAGAGTTTTTCCCCTTGAGGGGAAAGGGGCACATCCATTTGACCGTAAAAGATCTTGCGATATTCCTCTGCAACAGGACCATGCCTTAAAAAAATAAAATTCTTCATAGTTTAGGATAATAAAGTTACTTATTTTGAAGTAAAGTCCTTTCCTTTTCAAGTAAGGTTTTAAAATCGATCTTTAAAAGCTCTCTAAATTTTTCATTAATTTCTTTCCAAACAAAGTTTACAGGACAAATTCCCTCTCTTACGCAAAAATTAGGATTATCGACGCACTTGTTTATGGCAATTTTTCCCACAAAGCTCTCAATAACTTCAAGCAAGGTGATCTTTTCAGGGGGCTTCCTTAACCTATATCCACCCTTTTTTCCCCTTTGGATTTCAACAATACCACCGGCCTCAAGGATCTGACCAATCCTTGCAAGAACACTGATAGGAATCTGCATAGCTTGACTTATTTCCTGGCGAGAGGAAATCTTTTCAGGATTTCTTGAAAGATAGAGAACCATCCTTACAGCGTAATCTTCAATAATCCCAAACTCCATATTTTTCCCTCTTAAAAGACTTTATTAAAATTTTGCTATATTATACCAAGTTTTTCAATTTTTAAAAGATTTTATTAAAAAGAATAATATTTAAGAACTCTAAGGAAAGACTGAGAAAGTTCCTGATCAGGAAGACTTTGGCAAAGCTCTCTCAAAAGCCTATACTCCTCCTCTAAAAAGACCTTCCTAAAGGAAATCTTCTTGGATGAGCTCTTAAGATTTCTAAAACCTCTATGAAAGAGGAATTTTAATCCCTTAATTTTAGGGGCTTCTTCCTTAAGAAGATTTTTAATTTTTTCTAAAAGTTCAAGATATCTATGATTCAATTCTTGCAAAAGATAATTATCTGATACTCCTATAAAAAGCACACCATCTTCAATGTAAAGAGGTAGGGCTTCTTCTGAAAATGTTTCCATAAGGTTTGGCCAATATTTTTTGATCTTTAGGTAGAGGTTTAAACTCTCTTTAACTTTGGGAGGTAAATTCAGCTTTGAAAAGAATTCTCTAAGAGACTCCATATTTTTTAAAGGTCTCTTCAAGGGCAGAATATACCTTTTCTTTTAAGATTTCTAAAAATTCCTCGGTTTCAGCCTCAAAGCGTAACACTAAAACGGGTTGCGTATTTGAGGCTCTAACCAAGGCCCAACCTTTGTCAAATTCAATCCTTGCTCCATCAATATCTATCACTTTAAGGCCCTCTTTTTTAAATCTCTCAACCAGTTCAGCAACTACTTTAAACTTTATTTCATCAGGACAATCGGTTCTTATCTCTGGAGTGGAATACATCTTAGGAAGGCCTTCAAGATAGCTTGAAAGGGGTTTTGAAGAACGAGAAATGATTTCGGCAAGCCTTAAACTAGCATATACTCCATCATCAAAGCCAAACCATCTGTCAGCAAAAAAGATATGACCACTCATCTCTCCTGCAAGGAGAGCCCCTTCTTCTTTCATTTTATTTTTAATAAGAGAATGCCCTGTTTTCCACATAATAGGTTTTCCGCCAAGCTTCTCTATAGTCTGATAAAGAACCCTTGAACATTTGACCTCTCCAATAATTTTGGCTCCTGGATGTTTTTCCAGTAAATCTTTGGCAAAAATAATTAAAAGCTCATCTCCCCAAATAATATTTCCCTTTTCATCTATCACCCCAATTCTATCTCCATCTCCATCGTAGCCAAAACCTACCTCCAACCCCTTTTTGGTAACAACCTCTTTTAAAAATCTAAGATTTTCAGGAACTACAGGGTCCGGATGGTGATTAGGAAAGGTTCCATCAACCTCGCAAAATAGGCAATCAACCTCACAGGAAAGTCTCTTAAAAATCTCTGGAGCTGTGAGGGCACATACTCCGTTTCCTGGGTCAAGGGCAATTCTCAGAGGTCTTTCAAGCTTTATATGATTGGAAAGATACTCAATATAAGTATCAAGGATATTTACTTCAAAATAATTTCCTTTCCCCTTTTCAAAGGCCTCTTCTTCAATAATTTTACGAATTTTTTGAATATCCTCTCCAAAGAGGGTGTTTTTGCCAAGACAAATCTTTAGACCATTGAATTCAGGAGGATTGTGGGAACCAGTAAGTTGAATACCACCATCTACACCCTCAAGGTTAAAAAGGGAGAAATACATTACCGGAGTAGGCGTTACCCCAAGGTTAACTACTTCAACCCCTGTAGACAAAATACCCTCTATTAAAGCTTGATGAAGAGCTGGGCCTGAAAGTCTTCCATCTCTACCAGTAACTACCCTTTTCCCACCAGAATTTTTAACCAAGGTCCCATAGGCCTTTCCAATAAGCCTTACTACCTCTTCCGTAAAATCCACTCCAACTTTTCCTCTTATATCATATTCTCTAAAGATATAAGGGCTTACTTTCGGCATTTCCTACTCCTTTTGACCTTTTTCTTTCACAAGTTTTTTCAGCTTAAGATAGCATTCTCTAACTTGTTGTACATATTCCACATAAAGAGGGAGTTCCGAGAGAGGAAGACTCTGTGGACCATCACAGAGGGCTTTTTCAGGTTGAGGATGAAACTCTACTAAAACTATATTAGCCCCACTTATTATTCCCTGAGCAGTTACATGGTAAATATCCTTTATTCCATCGGGATCAGCCACTTTAGACCCAATAGGATGGGAGGGATCAATACAAACGGGAAGTCTGGTAAGTCTTTTTACTACCGGAACATGTGCAAAGTCAACAAGATTTCTATGGGGGTCTCCCAAATGAGTTCTAACCCCTCTTAGGCAAAAAATTATTTTGGTATTTCCTTCTGAGGCAATATATTCAGCAGCATTGAGACTTTCCTCTAAAGCTAATCCATACCCTCTTTTATAAAGCACAGGAAACTCATATTGTTTCCCTACAGCTTTTAATAATTCAAAATTTTGAGCATTTCTTGTCCCTATCTGAAGGATAACTCCACAGGGATTTCCTGCCGCCTCTAAAGCCTCTTTGATTTCCTCAATATGATGAGGCGAAAGCACTTCCATAGCGATCACTTTAATGCCATACTTTCCAGCTAGCTCAAAAAGCCAGGGCAAACAGGCCTTTCCATGCCCTTGGAAGTCATAAGGAGATGTCCTTGGTTTATAGGCCCCCATCCGAGCGCAACAAAGCCCATTTTCTTTTAAGGCCCTAAAAATAGCCTCAGCGTTCTCATAGGTATCAACAGCACACTGCCCAGCAAAGATATGAAAACTCTCCTGATTAAACTGCAGGCCCTGATATTCAAAACCAAAATCAGAAAGAGCCCCATGCCTCCCAATAAGCCTATATTTAGCCGTAACCTTTATGGCCTTCTCTACTCCAGGCAAGTTCTCAATCTCCTCTTGAGAAACCATATAATCCTCCCCAATTAAATGCACCTCAATGAGTGAACGAGTAACCCCTTGGTGCTCCATTACCTTGATCTGCAAGTGCGGAAATCGCTTTAAATATTCCATAAGACCTTGGAATTCTTTACTCTCTTTGGTTATGTGAGGCTCAAGAATAACAATCATAACTCCCTCCTTTTTTTCTCATTTGAAATTATAATTTTATTTTAATTAAACCTCAATCTTACAAATTGCAACCTCCTAAAAAGAAATCTTACTTTGTAAAGTTTTTTAGGTATAATATATAATAAAAATTTTAAAAAAGAGGATATAACCATGAACCAAAGGGGAAAAGTAGCCCTAAAAAAGATCCTATATTTTTTTCTTGAAAGAAGCCTTTTCTGGAAAGTGGGTTTTATCATAGGAGTTTGTATTTTGGTTTGTTTTTCCCTGGTTTTTTATTTCTACTTTTATACCAAAGGCTTAGTTAATGGTACCTCTGCTTCCCCCTCTTCATCTTTTATGTTTGAAAGGATGCTTTATTTTCTTAGCCTTCTTGTCTTAATTTTTCTCATTTGGGGAGCTATAGCCTTTTATTATATGGTAAAAAGGCCTCTTGATAGAATTAAGAACGTGCTTGATACCTTAATTTATGATCCTAAATGTCTTCAAGGTGAAGCTTATATTAAATATTCTATAAAGGATGAAATAGGAGAGGTTGTGGAAAAGGTGAATCAACTTGTTCGAAATTTTCGCGAAATTGAAACTTTTAGGCATATTATTGAAAATGACGAAAGTGTAGAGGAAATTTATCAAAGATTAGGAGAATACTTAAGAAATCTCTCCTTTTCAAGTTTTGTAATCTATGAGGTCTCAAACTCTCAAAACACTATGAGGCCTGTTTATAAAAGCGATGAAGAACTGGAGATAAATTCTGAAAAACTTTTTAATGCTGATAAATGCCGAGCTAAGAGGACAGGAAAAGTAGTTACCTCCCTTGAAGCTCCGCATATTTGTAGACTTTATGAATATCAAGATATTACCCATCATTATTGCCTTCCCATTGTTGCAGGAAATAAAGTTCTTGGGGTGGTTGAGATTCATCTTCCTATTACTGAAGAAACTCTTACTTCAAAGAGACTTAAGGAAAAACTAAATCTTGCCCATAAATTTATTGAAGAGACCTCTCCAGTTATTGAATCCAAACGCTATGCTGAGGCTTTAAAGGAACAAACCCACAAAGATCCATTAACCAATCTCTATAACCGCCGTTTCCTTGAGGGAATCCTTGATAATCTTTGCGCCCAAATCTTAAGACGGGGAACTATCCTTGGAATTCTTATGTGTGACCTTGATTACTTTAAGTCTATTAATGATAAATATGGTCATGATGTGGGAGACTTAGTGTTAAAAGAGACGGCTCGCCTTCTTTCTGAAAATGTGCGTAAATCTGATCTTGTGGTAAGATTTGGAGGAGAGGAATTTCTAATTCTCCTGGTAGATATTAAAGAAGGCGAGGCAGAAAAGGTGGCTGAAAAATTAAGAAAAATTATTGAAACCTATGAATTTAAAACTCCGAAAGGAAGTATAAAAAGAACCATTTCCATTGGAGTTTCTGAATTTCCTGTAGATTCCTCTGCCATCTGGGAAGCTATAAAATTTGCAGATATTGCCTTATATAAAGCCAAAGAGGAAGGACGCAATAAGGTGGTAAGATTCAAACCAGACTTTTGGACAGAAGAAGAATATTAATAGGAAAGGGGGTACTATGACTATGACTATGGATAGAGCCCTTCGACTCACCGCAGGAATAGCTATGCTCATTCTTTTTATTTTCGGAATTTGGCCTTCTAATGCTCATTGGTTTTGGAAGGCCTTCCTACTCTTTATGAGCCTAAATCACATTCAGTCTGCCTTTACCAATTGGTGCCCTGTAATGACCCTTTACAGAAAACTGGGAATCAAAGAATGCTGCCAAGATGAAAAAAATCACTCTTAATCTGGAAAAAATCCTTTCTGAATCTCTTTTTCCAGCCTTTGTTCTTGATAGAGAAAATCGTATTGTTCTCTCAAATGAGGCCTTCCTTAAATTTATAAACAAAGAAAGAGAAGAAGTTGAAGGGAAATTTTGTTACGAGCTTATTCATGGTTCAAAGGAAAGGCCTAAATTTTGTCCCTTAGAGGAAGGTGAGGTATGTCTCCTCAGCGGGTGTCGAAACAAAGACTATGTGTGTTCCCAATGTCCCTTTGAAGAGTGTGATAAAAAAGCCTCTATTGAAAAATCAAATTTTCTATTTAAAGAGTTTTTTGAACCAAGGCTTAAAAAATATTTAAGAGTTGATCTTTTTACTCTTTATGACGAAAAGGGAGAATTTTTCGGTTATCTTCACTTCATCGAAGATAAGACAGAGACAAAAAATTTAAATGATCTCCTAAAAAATGTCATAGAGACTTATCCTGGATTTTTCTTCATAAATGATGAAAACTTTAATCTTCTCTATATGAATAAAAATTTGCAAAATCTTTGTAAAGATAAAGAGGCTAAGTGTTATGAAATACTTTATGGAGAAACTAAGCCTTGTGAAGGCTGTCCCCTTTTAAAAGAAAATATAATGGGAGAAGAAGAGGTCTATTCCCCAAAGTTAAACCGCTATTTTCTTAGATATTTTAAAACCTTTAAAACGCCTTCAGGACAAATACTCAAAATTACTTTTTATAATGATATTACTGAACAGGTAAGACTTTTTGAAGAGGCAAGTATTCCTTTGGTTGTGGTGACTTGGGAAGGGGAGCTCTTAAGGGCTAATAAAAGAGCAAGAGAACTTTTTGGCCTTTCAAGTGAAGACTTAAGAAAATATCAAGCTTCTGACCTCTGGGAGGATCCTCAAGAGAGAAAAGCCTTCCTTGAAAGACTTGAAAGAGAAGCTAAGATTGTAGGCCTTGAAATAAAACTTAAAAGAGCCTCAGGAGAGCCTTTTTATGCCCTTATTTCTTCCAGTCTCTTTAAAGAGAATGACTTAAAACTTATTTATTCTGCCATAGAGGATATTACGGAATATGTTAGAGCCAAAGAAGAGGCCAAAAAATTTGTAGAAAGAGTCCTTGAGTTTTTACCCGCAGGGGTTGCTGTAATTGATGAAAGAGATAGAACTTTATTTGTAAATTCCAAATTTTCTGAAATAACAGGTTATTCCAAAGAAGAACTCATAGGGGCTAATTTACATCAATTACTTATAGCAGACGAAGAGCTAAAAGAGCGGGCTAAACAAATCTTTGAAAAAATAGCTAAAGGGCATAGGCCTAAATTAGCTAAAAGGAGAGTAGAATTTCAAGGAAGGAAAAAGAGTGGAGATCTTTTTCTTGCAGAAATCTATTTTGATGAATTTTATTTTGAGGGAAAGAGGCTTTTTATAGGCGTTATTCAAGATATCACAGAAAGAAAAAAAATTGAAGAAAAACTTTTTAAAGAGGAAAAGGAATTTGTTATAGAGAAAATTGCAGGAGGTTTAGCCCATGACCTTAATAATCTTCTTATGATAATTAAGGGCTATCTTGATCTTCTCAAAAAGCATCTCAAAGAAAAAGAGCTTTCTTACCTTGAAAAGATAGATCTTTCCTTTGAGAGAATGAAGCAGCTTGTCTCAGAACTTTTTATTCTCTCAAGAGGGGAAATGAAAAAGATAGAGTGGATAGAAGTTTCTGAATTTTTAAAAACCTGGGTCCCCTTCTTTTTAAGAGGGAGTGAGATAAAGTTAAGTTTAGATCTTGAAGAAGGGCTTTATCTTCCAATAGAGGGAGCTCACTTACTCTCTATAGTCCAAAATTTGGTTCTCAATGCTAAAGAAGCAATGAAAGATGTGGGAGAACTTAGGGTTAAAGCTTATAAAGCTAAGGAAAGCCTTTATCTTATCTTTGAGGATAAAGGCCCTGGCATACCAGAAGAATATTTGGGAAAAATTTTTGAGGCTGGTTTTACCACCAAACCTAGAGGATCTGGTCTTGGTCTCTATATAGTAAAAAGGATTGTCAACCTATATGGAGGAAGCATTGAGGTAAAATCTTCCTTAGGAGAAGGAACGACCTTTATTTTAAGATTTCCTCTAAAAGGGGAAGAGAGAAGGCCAAGGGAAGAGAAAGAGGGCTTTTTTCCCCCTGAAAGAAAGGAGATTTCCAAAGAAAAAATTCTCATTCTTGACGATGAAGAAGAGATAAGGGAAGTTTTAAGGGAGTTTCTTGAGGAAAAGGGCTTTGAAGTTGAAACTGCAGAAAATGGAGATAAAGCCTTAGACCTTGTTATAGAATCCAAAAAACAAAAGAATCCCTTTTCTATTTTTCTTCTTGATTTAACTGTTCCAGAGGGTAAGGGTGGGCTTTACTTTTTAAGAAAACTTCAAGCCCTTTCCGAAGATCTTTCAAAGTATAAAATAATTTTAATCACAGGTTATACTGAAAAAGAGGTAATGAATGAGGCTAAGGATTTTAAAATAGATCATATTTTATATAAGCCTTTTAGCCTTGAGGCACTTCTTGAGGTTATTTCCAAAGCAAAATGAGCTCACTCATGTTAAGATCCCTCTCTTATCCTAAATTTAAATCTAATAAAGAGCGGGTTAAATATTTTCTTAAACTTTTTGATAAGAATGATTCTGTGCTTGTGTTAATGTGGGCTGATCCAGATGCCATAGCTAGTGCCTTTGCCATAAAAAAGATCCTCCAAAATAGGGTAAGTAAGATAACCCTTTCCCATATAAATGAAATAAGAAGACTAAACAATCAAGTGATGATTCAAATCTTAAAAATTCCCCTTAAGCCCTTTAAAAAAGAGTTTCTCTTAGACCATAATAAATTCATTCTTGTTGATTCTCAACCTACTCATCGTGAAGAATTCAAAGAAATCAACTTTACTGCTGTCATAGATCATCATCCTGTAACCTCTGAGTTCTCTGCTCCTTATATAGACATTAGACCTGATTATGGCGCAACTTCTACTATCTTATATGAGTATTTAAAGGCTCTTCGTATGAGTCCTAATGTGTATTTAGCCACAGCCCTTATCTACGGAATTAAAACGGATACGGATAACTTTCAGAAAGCCTCTCAGCTTCAAGATGTAATAACCTTTCAGAGACTTTTCAAGAAAATGAATAAACATCTCCTTGCCAAAATTGAGGCCTCTGATCTCAGAAGATCAGAACTTAAGTATTTTAAAACTGCCTTAGAAAATTTAAAATATTTAGGAAATAAGGCTTTTACGTATCTTGGTAAGGTTAGCAACCCCGATGTTTTGGTTTTAGTGGCTGATTTTTTTAATAAGGTTTATGAGACCTCCTGGGTTTTTGTGGGAGGAGAGTATAAAAAAACTCTTATTGTAATTGTTAGGTGCGACGGTTATCGCAAAGATGCAGGAAAATTAGTTAGCCGTGTTTTTAAGAATCTGGGAAAGGCTGGAGGACATAAAGAAAAAGCAAGAGCTGAAATTCCCTTTGAGATGATGAATATTGCTTCAGAGGAATTTACCACAACCACTCTTATTGAAATTTTTAAAAAATACTTTACAAGGAAGTAGGCCCCTTTTTCCCTTGATGTCTAAGATAGAGGAATTAGGTAAAGGATAAAAAATGGCTCGTTTTGTAGATCAAGTAAAGATTTATGTTAAGGCAGGGGATGGTGGAAAGGGATGTGTAAGTTTTA
The DNA here is from genome assembly GCA_002877875.1 of Caldimicrobium thiodismutans. Taxonomy (GTDB): domain Bacteria; phylum Desulfobacterota; class Thermodesulfobacteria; order Thermodesulfobacteriales; family Thermodesulfobacteriaceae; genus Caldimicrobium; species Caldimicrobium thiodismutans_A. The sequence goes on along the minus strand of PNIE01000032.1, from coordinate 649 downwards.
GACGAGAAAAGTATGTGCCAAGAGGCGGTCCTGACGGAGGAGACGGAGGAGACGGAGGAGATGTTATTTTAGTGGCTGATCCTCAGATTCATACCCTTTATGATTTTTATCACCAAGTTCATTTTCGTGCTGAAAATGGTCGCCCTGGCATGGGAAAAAAGATGAAAGGACGAGATGGAGAAGACCTGATTTTGAAAGTGCCTGTAGGAACAGTAGTTAAAGATGCAGAGACAGGTGAACTCTTGGGAGATTTAATCAAACCAGGGCAAACTTTAGTTGTAGCTAAAGGTGGAAAGGGAGGGAGAGGGAATGCCCATTTTGCAACTCCTGTGAGGCAGGCTCCTAGGTTTGCTGAGCCTGGGACTCCTGGTGAAGAGAGATGGCTTATTCTTGAACTAAAACTTATTGCGGATGTAGGGCTTGTAGGCTTCCCAAATGTTGGAAAATCAACCTTTTTATCCCGCATAAGTGCAGCAAGGCCAAAAATTGCTGATTATCCCTTTACCACCCTTGAACCCCATCTCGGGGTGGTAAAAATGCCTGATGGTGAAACTTTTATAGTAGCAGATATCCCAGGACTAATTGAAGGCGCCCATAGAGGAGTGGGCCTTGGTCACGAATTTTTAAGACACATTGAACGAACCAGGGT
>PNIE01000059.1 GCA_002877875.1 Caldimicrobium thiodismutans | reverse complement strand
GTATATACCAAATTTTATCAAGAATATGGAAGAGAACCAACTTTGGAAGAGCTTTCCAAGGAAACAGGATTGTCTGTAGAGAAATTAAATTACATCTTTAAAATAATGAAGCAACCTATTTCCTTAGAATCTAGTATAGGAGAAGATGAGGATGTCACTCTTAAAGATTTTATTGAAGACCATAGTGTCTTAAAACCAGAGGAAGTAACTTTTAATTTAGCTTTATCGGAAAAGATAAGAGAACTTTTAAAAACACTTTCTGCAAGAGAGGAAAAAATTATAAGACTCAGATTTGGAATAGGTGAGAAAGAGCCCTGTACACTTGAGGAAGTTGGCAAAAGGTTTGGCATTACAAAGGAAAGAATTCGCCAAATTGAAGGGCATGCTCTAAGAAAACTTAAACATCCCCATCGCCTAAAACTTCTTAAAAACTTTCTCTACTATGGTTCTTGAAAAAAATCTTGAAAAGGAACTAATTAAGCTTATTCAAAGAAAATTTCCCTTGGTGCCAAGACCCTTTAAAGTTCTTGCAGAAAGCCTTAATACTAAGGAGGAGAAGATTCTTAAAATCCTTAGAAAATGGCAAAAAGAAGGTATCCTTCGCCAAATCTCTGCCATATTTAATCCTTCCTTTTTTGGTCATACCTCTTCCCTTTTTGCTTTTAAGGTTTCAGAAGAAAATCTTTCTCAGGCTACAGAGGTTATAAATTCCCATCCAGGTGTTAGTCATAATTATCTGAGAAACCACGAATTTAATTTGTGGTTTACTCTAGTTGTGCCTCCTGAGAAAATCCTAATGGAAGAGGCTAAAGTCCTATTCATTAAAAGCGGAGCCAAAGATTATCTTTATCTACCCATAATAAAGGTTTTTAAGATTGCTGCTATCTTTAATTTTGAAGATAAGAATAGTGAGGAAATTAGTGAAGAAATATATCAAGGAGAAAATCTATACAATTTTACTGAACGGGATATAGAATTCGTAAAAATTCTTCAAACTCCACTTCCATTAGTTTCAGAGCCTTTTAAAGAATTTGCTAAATTACTTTCCTGTAAAGAAGAAGAGATATTTGAATGGCTATTAAGGATGAAAGAAAAGGGCGGCCTTAGAAGATATGCTGGTCTTTTTAAACATCAAAGACTTGGGTTCAAAAAAAATGTTATGGTTGCATGGAAAGTATCTGAGGAAAGGATTGAAGAGGTTGGTAAGGCTGTTTCCAAATATTCTTTCATAACTCACTGTTATTTAAGAAGATCCTATCCTCATTGGCCTTATAATATATATACTATGTGCCATTTCAAAGAGAGAGAAAAAATGGAAGAGATAGCCCACGAATTAGGGCTTAAGGACTATCTTGCTTTAGAAACCGTAAAAGAATTGAAAAAGATTCGCTTACAACTTTTTTATAACTAAGCTTTGAAGAAAAATTGATAAATATACTGTAAGGAAATATAAAAGAGGATTAAGCTAAGAATTAGACGAATTAGTTTTTGAGGAAATCTTTTCTGAAGCTTTGCTCCGAAATAAAGACCAATAGCCCCTCCTAATCCGAAAAGAAAACCCAGCCAAAAATCTGGGCCATTTCCTCCAAGGGTATATACTATTACTCCAAGAATAGAGGTAAGAAAGGTTCCAAATAAAGTGGCTCCTGCAAAGACATAGGGTGGAAGATGGAAAAAGGCCAACAAAATTGGTGCCATAACTGCTCCTCCACCAATTCCGTAAATTCCTCCAACAACCCCAATAAGAAAGGAAATTAAGATTATAAAAGGTGTATTGAGGGAATAGATTTGGCCACCGTACTCAAAGAGGAGTTTGTGAAAATTGAAAGTAATGGTTTTAGGAGGAGTTGGAGAAAAAGAGGTCTCTTTTGGTGGAAAAAGGAGATCATAAAAAAGCTTAATTCCTATGAAAAGAAGCACCAAGCCCACAAGAAGTTTAAAATTTTTAATATTTTGAAAGAAATTCACTCTTAAAAAATAACCTATAATAACCCCTGGAAAGGTGCCAAGGGTGATAATAACTGTCAAAGGACCGTAAAAGCGTTTTTCTTTCCAATACCTATATACTCCACTTGGAATAGCAATTACGTTGTAAAGATGGTTGGTTGCACTCACAGAAGGAGAAGTAAAACCAAGGATATTTATTTGAAAAGGCAGAAGCAAAAATGCCCCACTTACACCTCCTGTGGCACAGAAAAAAGAGAGGATGAAGGAAAAAAGGGGTGGTATAAAAAGGTAAGTCTTAACTTTTGAGACGGGAAATTCTAAAAGAAGAAAATCTAACATCGCATTACCGAAGCCTTTGATATCTTATGTAGCAATCCTGATACCAAGAGGCATTTTTAGGCCCAATCTCTAAGGCCTTTTTATAGTTTGCAAGGGCTTGGGAATAATTCTGAAGATTTTCATAGTTTCTTCCACAATAATAATAGGTTGAACCCTCAAAGGGAACGAGAGCTTTGGCTTTTTCGAAATAGTGAAGTGAGTCTTTCCAATTATTTAGAGCAAATTCAGATAAACCTGCTAAATAATAGCCTGAGAACAAATCAGGATTATATTTCAAGGCAGTAAGGGCATAGTTTTTTGCTGATAAATAATCTTTGTTCTTAAATTTTAAGCGAGAGAGATTAATAAGGGCTGGAATGTTTTTAGGATAGAGTTCTATGGCCTTGAGAAAATAGATTTCAGCCTTTGAATAATCTCTTTCTTGTAAAGCTTTTTTTCCTTTTTTGACTTCCTCAAAGGAAGGTTGGGTTTCCTTTAAAAGGGATAAAATTTCTTGAAAAGAGGAGGAATCTTTTATGAATGAACCTGAAGGCTTCAAGGTAGATAGCTTTTTTTCCCATTCTTTTATACGTGTTTCTGGAAGAGGGTGTGTTGAAAGCCATTCAGGAGGTCTTGTCTCACTCATTTTTTTAAATTTCTCAAAGACTCTAAGCATTCCCTCTGGGGAATAGTGAGCTTTGAGAAGAAGATAAAAGCCAGTTTCATCAGCCTCTTTTTCCTGATCTCTGCTGAATTTAAGACTCAAAAGCCCAGCAGAAATTTGTCCTAATTGGAAAAGAAGCTCCCCTGTTAGATTTTGAGGCAAAAGGTAGGAACCAATTTGAAGAAGTAAGTTTAAAGCTAATTGTTTTTCCACAAATTTAGCATGATGTCTTCTTTCTATGTGACCTATTTCATGAGCAAGAATGCCTGCAAGTTCACTCTCCGAATTAAGGGTAAGAAAAATTCCTCGCGTTATTACTACAGGACCACCTGGTAAGGCAAAGGCATTTATAACCTCAGAATTAACTAGATAAAAGTTAAATGGAACTTTACGTTCAGCATGCTGAGCTATTCTTTTTCCAAGATTTTGAAGATAGTTCTGAACTCTTTCTTCAGGATAAAGCCCCTCAAATTCGTCGATTGAGATTGGTAAATATAGTTTTCCAAGTTCGATTTCTTTTTCTTGAGGAAGAAGAGTAAAGGCACTATTTTCTCGGGCGCAAGATGTAAAAATAACTAAAATCAAAAGAGTTGATAGATAGAATTTTGTAAATTGCAAGACCTTCATATAAAGGATGATTTTAATTAAAAAGAAAAATTAGACAAGAGAAACTTTTCTTGATACTAAAATCAAAAAATAAAACCAAAAAGGTGAAGATTATAAATGGGATTTTATAAAAAGAAGCATTTGGGAAAAAAATTGAAAAATTATCAAAGAAACTGATATGTTAAAATAAAAATTCTGGATTTTACTGGTTAAAATAAATTTCTCAAATTTAATTAAGGATCTTGACAAATGAAATTTATGATATAATTTATAGCCCGTCTTTTAGGTACTAATTTTCAGGGGGTGGGAGAAATGAAAAATACAGAAAAAATGGAATTTGGGTTTGGGCAGCATCTTATTTTAGATGGATATGGTGCAAGTAGAGAAAAATTAATGGATCTTGATTTTATTTACAACTTTCTGAATAAGTATCCCGAAGATATAGAAATGACTAAAATTATGCCCCCCTATGTTTTTAAATATTATGCACCTAATCCTGAAGATTGGGGAATTTCCGGCTTTGTAATTATAGCTGAAAGCCATATAAGTATTCATACCTTTCCAGAAAAATTATATTTAAGTGTAGACATCTTTTCTTGCAAGCCCTTTAACGTAGACAAAGCTATTCAGGATATTACTGAGATGTTTGAAATTAAAAAGAGTGAGATAAGGCTTCTTGATAGGGGCCTTGAATTTCCTCGCTCCATAAGAGCTGTGGAGAATTTCATTCGTATAGAAAGGAAAAATATTTTTCTTTAAAAAATGAAGCTCTCCTTTCTTGGGCTACCTGACCATCCCAAGGCTCGGGTAGCCCTAATTCCTGTTCCCTTTGAATTAACCACAACTTGGTTAAAAGGCACAAAGGAGGCTCCTTTTGAAATCCTAAAGGTAAGTGCCCAACTTGAATTTTTTGATGAAGAAACAAGAAGTTCTCCTCAGGAAGATCTTGGATTTTATACCTATCCCTTAGAGGAGTTTCCTCTTAATGTCCATAAAGCTTTAGAAAAAATTGAGGATTTAACTCATAGAGCTTTAAAGGAAAAATTTTTTCCTATCCTTGTTGGAGGAGAGCACACTATCACTTATGGAGCTGTAAAAGCCTTAAAAGCCTATTATCCCGATCTCAAGGTGCTTCATCTTGATGCCCATCTTGATTTCAGAAAAACCTACCTTGAAGATGAATTTAATCATGCTACTGTTCTCAGAAAAATTTATGAACTCTCCATTCCTACTTTGAGTGTTGGCATAAGAGCTATCTCAAAAGAGGAATTTGAAGAGGCAGAATTTTTAGGTCTTTCAATAATATATTCTTATGAAATTTATAATTCCTTTGAGAGAGTTCTTAAAAAGATAGAGGAATTTCTTAAAGAAGGGAGTATCTATCTTACTCTTGATATGGATGTCCTTGATCCAAGCTTAGCTCCAGGAGTTGGAACTCCTGAGCCTGGTGGTTTACTTTGGTTTCAAATTCTTGAGATTCTTAAGAGGGTTTCTCAAGCTAAAATTGTGGGTCTGGATATAGTTGAAACCAGGCCTATTTCAGGATATCCTTTTACAGAATTTTTGGCAGCCAAGATTATTTATAAATTTTCAGCCTATCTTACGGTTTATAATAAATGGATAAAGAAAAGTGAGTCTTAGACACAGACTGGCCAAACTTCTTTTCGAAGCCTCCCTTTTAAAAAGGATTGAAAGAACAGGGTATAGTTATCTTGGCACAGGAAAGGAAAATGTAGCCTCCCATTCATTTGGAGTAGTTTTTTGTACTTTTATACTGTGTAAGCTTTTTCAGGGACAAGTTAATGAGGAAAGGGCTTTAAAAATGGCTCTTCTCCATGATTTTCCTGAGGCTAGAATTGGGGATTTTAATGCTGTAAATAAACTTTATAACCAAGCTGATGAGTTTAGAGCCTTAAAAGAGGCCTTTTTTGGCCTTTCATTTGAAGAAGAAGTGCTTAAACTATTTGAAGAGTATCGTCAAAAAGAGACCTTAGAAGCTAAAATTGTTCATGATGCAGATACGCTTGATCTTATGGTTCAGCTTAAAGAACAAAAGGATCTCAATAATCCCTTTGCGGAGCGTTGGTTAAATTATGCCAAAAGAAGACTTATTCTTGAAGAATCTAAAAGACTTTCTGAAGCCCTTTTAGAGACAGAGTGGTGTTCCTGGTGGTTAGAAAGACTTATCAAAGAAAAAGATGAAAAAGAGCCCTGAAGATTGCCTCCACTGTGGAAAATGCATTGTTTCCTGCCCCAGTTATCGCCTCTTTCTAAATGAAAATTTTAGCCCAAGAGGAAGAAATCTATTATTTTCTAGAAATTTTGATTCTATTGCCTTAGATTTTTGCCTTTTTTGTGAAAATTGTAAAGAGGTTTGTCCCCAGGGACTAAGTTTTCCTGAATTTTATCTTAGAAAGGTCCTTAAAGAGAAGGGATATCCCTGGCCTTATCTTTCAGATTCTTTAACTCTCCTTTATTTCCACCCAGAGGGGAAAAAACTTTATAAGAAATTTAGTCCTGAGAGCATTAAATTCTTTAAAAAAGGCGATTTTTATATTTATCTTTCCTGCGGGTTAAAACATCTCTATCCTCAAGCTCTCTTTAATTTTTTAGAAAAAATCAAGGCCTTTGGATTTAAAGCTCATATTCCAATGGATCAGGATTGCTGTGGAATAATTCATGTCACTCTTAAAGCCAGAGAAACTTTGAAAAAATTTGCTATAAAAAAACTTGGTTATTTTGAAGAGAAAAAGCCTGTAGTGACCTTTTGTGCCACTTGTTACTGGATGTTAAAAAGGGTCTATCCTCTTCTTTTTGAGGGTGAAAAAGAGGAAGAGGAATTTATAAGCCTTTCTGAAAGGACTTATTTTGTTTCAGATTTTATGATAGAGTATCTGAATATAGAGCCCTCTTTTAAAAAGAACAAGGCTATTTTATATCACCTTCCTTGCCACCTTAAAAATGACTTGACTTTTCAGAAAAGGACATTAAAAAAATTATTAGAAAATGTTTCTGAGACTTGCTGTGGCTCAGCTAAGTTAACCCTTTGGGTGAGAGGTTTTCAAAAGGAATATTCCAAATTTTGGAAGAGGGATCTTTTTGGCAAAAGTTTTATTGCAACTGCCTGTACGGGTTGTTACTTAAATTTTAGCCTTCAGATTAGGAGACCTCCTGAAATAAAGCACTGGATTGAACTAATTGAATGAAAAAGTATCCCTCCTATCTTGAACTTCTTGAAAAGGGAGAATTAGATAAAAGGATTGAGGCTCTTTATGAGAGAATGAGTCCCTGTCGTCTTTGCCCTCATGAATGTAAAGTTGATAGATTAAGGGGAGAAAAGGGGTTCTGTAAGGTTGGTGATAAGCCTATAGTTTCCAGTTATGGCCCCCATTTTGGAGAAGAAAGGCCTCTTGTTGGTACTAATGGGTCTGGCACAATTTTTTTTACATGGTGTAATATGGCTTGTGTATACTGTCAAAATTGGGAAATAAGTCATCTCGGTGAAGGAGATGAAATTACTGTTGAAGACCTTGCTAAAATTATGCTCATTCTTCAGGTCTGGGGTTGTCATAATATTAATCTTGTTACTCCTACTCATCAAATTGCCTTTATAGTGGAGGCTATAAAAATAGCTGCTGAAAAGGGATTAAATCTTCCCATAGTTTATAATTGTGGAGGCTATGAATCCCTTGAGACTCTAAGATTTCTTGAGGGTATTATAGACATTTATATGCCCGATATCAAATATATGGATGAAAAAGTAGCTTTAAGACTGTCTAAGGTGAAGAATTATCCTCAAATAGTTAAAGAGGCTGTAAAGGAGATGCATCGCCAGGTAGGTGATCTTGTCATAGAGGGTGGGATTGCTAAAAGAGGCTTAATTATAAGACATCTTGTTTTGCCAGGTGATCTCTCTCAAACTGAAGAAGTCATAAAGTTTGTGGCAAAAGAGCTCTCCTCTAATACTTATTTTAATCTTATGGACCAATACAGACCATGTGGAGAGGCTTGGAAATATCCACCTCTTGATAGACTAATTACTGAAGAAGAATGGACTAGAGCTTTACAATTGGCCTATCAATATGGGCTTAAAAGGCTTGACGATAGAAGGGCTAGATTCTGGGACTAAGCTTTTTGCCGTGGGAGATATCCACGGCTGTTTGTTGGCTCTTGAGGCCCTTCTAGAAAAGTTGCCTATAAGGTGGGGGAAAGACTTTTTGATTTTCCTTGGAGACTATATTGATAGAGGCCCTGATTCAAGAAGAGTCCTTGAATTGATCATGGAGTTGAAAGAAAAATATCCAGATAGGGTCTATCCCCTTAAGGGCAATCATGAGTGGATGTTTGAGAGATTTCTTTTGGGGCTAGACGTGGAAATCTTCCTTTATAATGGCGGCTCTGAGACTTTAAAAAATTATTTTGAGGAGGGAAAACTAAATATTCCTGAAGAGCATAAAAATTTTATTAAGAATCTTCCCCTTTTTCTTGAGGTAGGCTCTTATTTCTTTGTGCATGCAGGGGTAAATCCACAAAGGACTTTAGAAGAGCAGACTGAAGAAGATTTTCTATGGATTAGGCAAAAATTTTACCTATACGAAGGAAAATACCCAAAAAAAATAATCTTTGGTCATACTCCTTTTCCAGAGGTTCTTCATCTTGAGGATAGAATTGGTATAGATACTGGTTGTGTTTATGGAGGAAAATTGACAGCGATAGAATTGCCTGAAGAAAAATTTTATCAAATTGAATGTCGGGGGGTTTAAAGTGAGTGACGAAAAGAAGAGGCTTTCCTGGAGAGAAATTGATAAACTTAAGGATTCAAGTGGGCTTGCCAAATTAAGAAGAAAACTCGAGAGGGAGGAAAAGTCCTCTACAAGAGAAGACAAAAAGGCTAAAGAAAAATATCTGAAAGAGCTTGAAAAACTTTTTTCAGGTAAAGAGAATGGTGAGAAAGAGGAATTTTTAAAGAGACTTCATCAGTCTACGGGTAAAAAGGATTTTCAAAAATTACTCCTTGAGTTTTATGAAAAATTTGGACTTCCTGATACTGCAAGAGATTTAATGCTCTTTCTTGATGCCTCAAACAGGGATATTATTTATCAAACCTTAGAAAAAATCAAAGAAAAATTTACTGAATTTAATCTTTCGGAAAAACAGGGAATTTTTGCTAAATTAAAGACCCTCAAACTCTCAACGAAGGATGAAGTTGTTGCCTTTAAAACAGAAAAGCTCTTAAGGGAACTTTCTTTTTAAAATGGAAGCTCTACTCAAAGAATTTCTTCTCTATCTTTCCTCTCTCAAAAATTATTCTCTTAATACCCTTAAGTCCTATGCAGGAGATATTTCGGATTTTTTAGTCTATCTTGAGAAAAATCATCTGAACCCCTCTGATATTTCCTATTCCGTAGTTATGGCCTATCTTTCTAATCTCAAAGAAAGAGGGTTTAATCCTTTTTCTATAGCAAGGAGGCTTTCCAGTTTGAGAAATTTTCTTATTTTTTTGAAGGAAAGGGGGGTCTTAGAGCCAGATTTTTTTGATCTCCTTGAAAGTCCAAAGCTTCCTAAAAGATTGCCTAAGGTTTTAACCCTGGATGAAGTTGATAGACTACTTCAAGCCCCTAATTTGTCAGACCCCCTTGGTTATAGAGATAGAACTATGCTTGAACTTCTCTATGCAACAGGGCTTAGGGTGTCAGAATTAGTGAATTTAAGATTAGGACAGATAAATTTAAATCTTGGTTTTCTCAGAGTTGTTGGAAAGGGAGAGAAAGAAAGGCTTGTACCTATTGGAGAGGTTGCCCTTCAATATCTTGAAACCTATTTAGAAAAGATAAGAGCAAAGTTTGTGACTTCAAAGAGTAAGGATTATGTCTTTTTAAATAGAAGAGGTGGTCCTTTAACAAGGCAAAGGTTTTGGCAGATTATAAAAAAATATGCCAAAGCAGTTGGAATAGAGCCTTTAAAAATCTCTCCTCATGTGTTAAGACACTCCTTTGCTACTCATCTTCTTGAAGGTGGAGCTGATTTAAGGGCTCTTCAAATGATGCTTGGTCATAGCAGTCTTCTTACCACCCAGATCTACACCCACCTTGACCTTAAAAGACTTAAAGAGACCTATGAGAAATTTCATCCAAGGGCAGCTTCTTGAAAACTATATATATACCCTTTGAGGAAGTAAAGCCCTTTTTAGTTTTACCTCCTAAGGCTTTTGCTTTTCTTCACTTAGTTAGATTCCTTGCAAGAAATAAGGGCTATTTTTTATACCTTGCAGGAGGCCCAGTTAGAGATTTCCTCCTCAAGAGACCTGTTAAGGATCTTGATCTTGTTCTTGAGGGAGATTGGAAGGAACTTCTTCCAGAGATTTTAAAAGAAAAAGGTCTAACCCTTCTTTTTCAATCTCCCTTTTTAACTTATAAACTTAAAATTGATGAAGGGTTTACTCTTGATCTTGTTACAGCAAGAAAAGAAATCTATCCTGAGCCTGCTCATCTACCTAAGGTCTCCCCTTCAGATTTTAAAGAGGATATTTTTCGGAGAGATTTTACTATCAATGCCTTAATTTATGGCTTGACTCCTCCCTATGAAGAAACTTTGGTTGATCTTGTGTCTGGTTTAGCTGATCTTAAAAAGGGACTAATAAGACCTTTACATCTCAAATCTTTTGTAGATGATCCCACAAGGGCTTTTCGGGGAGTAAGGTATAAGGTTCGGTTAAGATTTGACTTTGCAGAAGAGATTTATTTAGCCCTCTCCGAGGCTGATAAAGTCTCTTCTTTTAAAAAACTTTCAGCTCAAAGGCTTATTAATGAACTTTTGCTCTTTCTTTTTAAGGAGTCACTGGAAGATCTTCCTTTATTACTTGAAGAGACAAAGAGGCTTAAGCTACTTAATAGGACAGGCCTTGTTTTAAGAAAAATTTCTCCTAAGGACTTTGAAATTTTAGAACTAGCCCTAATAGAACTTTCAAGAAAAGAAGCTGAAAAATTTTTTTTGCTTTTCCTTGTCGAGATCAGTGAGGAAAATTTAAAAAGGCTTGGTTTCTCAGAAAAAGAGCGTTTGCGTCTTTTAAAGTGGTGGAATTACTTCTTTAAAGAAGATTCCTTTTTTAAGCTTGGCATAATAGAGAAGGTAGAGGTTCTTGAAAAACTTCCTTTATATTTTGTTTTTAGACTTTCTCTGGAAGAGACTTATAGGGAATTTATTCTTAAATTTTTAAAGGAGTTGAGATTTGTAAAACCTGAGGTAACAGGCTATGATCTCCTCTCTATGGGAGTTAAGGAAGGAGAAACAATAGGTAAGATACTGAAAGAATTGAGAAGAAGAAGAATAGAGGGTGAGCTTAGGAGTAAAGAGGAAGAACTTTCCTTTGTTAAAACCTTGATTTTTCAAAGTTTTTAATTTAAACTAAATCATATTTTTTAAAAAGGAGTTTTCTGATGGAAGAGTTTCAAAGACTTCTTGAAGAATATCTTTTACAGAGTGAGAAAATCTATAGGATTGGAGATCGAGTTGAGGGTGTTATTGTTTACATGGATGACAAGAATGCTTATGTAGATATAGGCACAAAAAAGGAAGCTTTACTTCCTCTTGAGGAATTGAGAGATCTTGAAGGGAACCTCCTTTTTAAAAAGGGAGATAAAGTTTCAGCTCTTATTGTAAAAAGGCTTTCAGGAGAGGCTTCTTACCTTCTTTCCGTAAGAAAAATTCTTGAAGAGGAGGCAAGAAAGGAGATAAAGGAAGCCTATGAAAAGGGTTTACCTATAAAAGTAAAAATTATAAATTCAGTTAAAGGTGGCTTTGAAGTTACTTACAATGGTATACTGCGGGGATTTTTGCCCCGTTCCCAATATCAAGGAAAAGAGGGAGAAGAAATTTATGGACTTATTCAAAAAATAGATCATAAATCATTTGTAGTTTCACCTAAGGCCTATTTTGAAAAGGAAAGGGAGTTAAAAATAAGAGAACTTGTGGGGCATATCGAGAAGGAGGGAGTTCTTGAAGGCACAGTAAAAAAGGAGATAAAAGGAGGATATCTTATTGACTTCGAGGGAGTTCTTACAGGATATTTACCCTATGCTGAGCTTACAAGAAGAAGGCTTTCTTCTTATGAAGGCTTTCTTAAAGAGGGAGATAAAGTTCGAGTAAAAGTTATAGAATGGGAAAAAGAGACTCAAAAGTTGAGGGTTAGTCTTAAAGCCCTTGAGCCTGATCCATGGGATGAGGTTTCTTTGAAATATTCTGTGGAGCAAAGAGTTAAGGGTAGGGTGGTTAGGATTATGAATTTTGGAGCCTTTATAGAGATTGAACCTGGATTAGAAGGTCTTTTGCCAGCAAGTGAAATTTCTTGGAAAAGGGGATTAAAACCAAAGGATGTTCTCTCAGAGGGTGATATGGTTGAGGTAGTTATTAATGAAATTGAGCCCACGAAAAAAAGAATGATTTTAAGTCTTAAAAGACTTGAGGAAAATCCTTGGGATAAAGTTGCCAGAGAAATTAAGCCAGGAGATGTTATTGAAGGAAGAGTTAAGACGGTTACAAATTTTGGAATGTTTATTGAGGTAATGGAAGGGGTTGATGGTTTTATTCATATTTCTCAGGTTGATTGGGAAAGAGTTGAGGATTTGCACCAAAGATATAGAACTGGGGATATGGTGAGGGCCAAGGTAATTGAATTAAATCCTGAGAATAAAAGGCTTCTTTTAAGTATAAAGGAGCTTATACCTGATCCTTGGGAAGAGCTTGCTAAAAAAATTAAAATTGGAGATGATCTTGAGGGAGTTATTGTAGGAGAAACAAAAGGCCAGGGATATTTGGTTAAAATTTCTAAGGGAGTTGTGGGGTTCTTACCTTTAAAGGAGGTTTGGGAAGAGGATGGAAAAAAGAAAATTTTAAAGGAAGGAGAGGTTGTAAAAGGTAAAGTGATCTATTTTGACCCGGAGAGAAGAAGACTTTGGCTTTCAGAAAAAGCTTATTTTCAAGAAAAGGAAAAAGAAGAGCTTTCTCAATTAAAGGAAAATTTGAAAAGTTCCTCTAAAAGACTAAGAGATGTGGTAAAACTTGATTTAGAAGAGAAATAGAAGATGAGTCCTATGAAAAGACCCTGGCTTGTTTATGGACTTGCCTTTTTAGGAGGAATGGTTCTTTTTTTAATTTTGGTAAGTTTTTTTCTTACGCTCCTTTTTTTTCTCTTAGGGGAAAGAGATCTTAAAGGGCCAAAAATAGGAGTTCTTGAAGTAAAGGGTGTAATTTTGGAAAGTTCTGAGTATTTAAAAGCTATTGAAGAGTTGAGAGAGAGGGAGGATATAAAAGCTATTGTTGTTAGGATTGATTCTCCGGGGGGGTCAGTGGGAGCTGTTCAAGAGATATTTGAGGAGTTAAAGGTTTTAAGAAAAAGTAAGCCTCTTATTGTGTCCATGGGAGGAGTTGCAGCTTCTGGAGGTTTATATTTAGCCCTTTCTGGGCAAAAGATTTTTGCCAATCCTGGAACTATTACTGGAAGCATAGGCGTTATGATTCAAATACCAAATTTTGAGAAATTAATGGAAAAAGTAGGTATTTCAGCAGAAGTTATTAAGAGTGGTCCTTACAAGGATACAGGCTCAGCCTTTAGAGGTCTTACCTCTGAGGAGAGAAAATATCTTCAAGAAAAGGTGGAACTTCTTCATAACCAATTTATAAAGGCTATTTCTGAAGAGAGAAAAATTCCCTTGGAAAAGGTAAAAGCCTTTGCTAATGGTAAAATTTACACTGGAGAAGAGGCTCTTAGGTTAGGTCTGATTGATGGCCTGGGGAACTTTTATAGAGCTGTGGATGAGGCTAAGAGACTCTCTGGAATAAAGAAGGCTGTCCTTATTTTTTATCCCAGAAAAAAGGGATATTTAGAGAGATTTTTTGAAGAAAAAATTCCTTTAAAGGATATTCGTCTTTACGATCCTTTAAATTTAAGAGCCTTATATCTTTATCAACCTTAAAAATGACTAAAGGCGACCTTTGTGAGAAATTAGGGCTTCGTTTCCCAGACTTGGAAAAAAGAGATTGTCAATTCTTAGTAGATACTTTCTTTGAAATCCTGGCTAACTCTTTAAAAAAAGGAAAAAAAATTGAGCTAAGAGGTTTTGGGGTTTTTGAGATATCTCGAGCTAAGTCCTATTTTTTTGTAAATCCTAAAAATTTTCAAAAATACTATCTCCAGGGTAAATTTAGAGCTCTCTTTCATTTAGGAAAAGAATTTAAAGAAAGATTAAATACTCCTTTTCTTGCAGGAATGGATCTTGGAACACAAACTTTTAGACTTATCCTTGGTAAGAGGATAAAAGAGGAGGTTGTTTTTTACAAGAGTTTTAGGGAAAATGTAAGGCTTGGAGAAGGGATAGCAGAAGGTAGAAAAATTTCTGAAGAAGCATTAACAAGGGCAATTAGGACTTTGAAAACTTTTAGAGAGATTATGGATAGCTATGGAGTTTCTAATTACTATGCTATTGGGACAGCAGTTTTTAGAAAGGCTGAGAATTCTAAAGAGATACTCTCTGAGATAAAAAAGGAGACTGATATCTCTATAGAAGTTATATCTCCTGAAAGGGAGGCTGAACTTACCCTTGAGGGGATTCTCTATGGATTAAAAAAAATAGGTTTATCTCTTAAGGATTTTTTGATTATTGATGTGGGAGGTGGCTCAACAGAAATTATCTATATGAAAGAGGGAAGTCCTTTTAATATACAGAGTCTTGACATAGGCGCTGTTTTTTTGAGGGAATTATTTAATTTAAGATATCCTTTGACAAGGGCTATACTGAAATCTCTTAAAAATTATGTTAGAGAGAAAATAGAACTTCTTTCAAAGGGTGAATTTGAAAAGATTGTTATTACAGGGGGAACAGCAAGCCTTCTTGGAAGCCTGGATTTGAAATTGACCAAATATGAAATGGATCGACTTCACGGCCATAGGGTAACCAAAGAAAGAATAGAAAAACTTATACAAAAAATCAGTGAAATGACCCTTCCAAGAATCAAAAAGTTAAAAGGAATGGAGGAAGGAAGAGAGGATATAGCCTTGCCTGGTTTTATAATTATTAAAGAAATGATTGATTATTTTGAGAAAGAAGAGGTTTTAATCAGTGAATATGGAATCTTAGAGGCAACTTTACTTTACTTAACCAAGAAGTATAATTAGAGAAAAAAGGGGGTATAAGTATATATGTTAGAAATAATTGGTGAGGCTTACACTTTTGATGATGTTTTGTTAGTGCCTGCTTATTCAGAAGTTTTACCTAAAGATGTAGATGTGTCAACATATATCACTCCTAAAATAAAACTTAATATTCCTCTTATTTCAGCCGCTATGGATACAGTTACTGAAAGTAAGATGGCAATAGCTATAGCTCGAGAAGGGGGCCTGGGGGTTATTCACAGGAATATGTCCCTTGAGGAGCAGGTAAAGGAGGTTGAAAAGGTAAAAAAATCAGAAAGTGGGATGATTTATGATCCCATTACTGTGCTTCCTGATACACCTATTAGGAAGGTCCTTGCTTTGATGGAGGAGTATAAGATTTCTGGAATTCCTGTGGTTGAGGGGCCTGAGAAGAAATTAGTTGGGATAGTTACTAACAGGGATCTTCGATTTGAGACTCAACTTGATAAACCAGTTAAAGAGGTTATGACAAAAGAAAATCTTGTCACAGCAAAGCCAGGGATAACTTTGGATGAGGCTGTAAAGATTCTTCATGAAAGGCGTATAGAAAAACTCCTTATTGTGGATGATAATTTTTGCCTGAAAGGTCTTATTACGATAAAGGACATAGAAAAAATAAAGAAATATCCTAACGCTTGTAAGGATGAGCTTGGAAGACTAAGGGTAGGTGCTGCCATTGGTGTGGGAAAAGATAGGCTTAAACATGCAGAGGCCCTTCTTAAGGCTGGTTGTGATGTGCTTTTTATAGATTCTGCTCATGGTCATAGTAAAAATGTGATAGATACGATTATAGAGATAAAATATCATTTTCCAGAGTGTCAGCTTGTTGCTGGTAATATAGCCACTAGTGAGGCTGCTGAGGCCTTGATAAAGGCTGGAGCAGATGGTGTAAAAGTTGGGGTTGGGCCAGGTTCAATTTGCACAACAAGGATTGTTGCTGGAGCAGGTGTTCCTCAAATAACAGCTATCCATAATGTAGCAATCGTGGCTGATAAGTATGGGATCCCAGTTATTGCAGATGGTGGAATAAGGTTTTCAGGAGATATTACTAAAGCTATTGCTGCAGGAGCAAATGCAGTTATGATTGGGAATCTCTTTGCTGGTACTGAAGAGGCTCCAGGTGAAATTATCCTCTATGAAGGAAGAACTTATAAAGTCTATCGTGGTATGGGATCACTTTCAGCTATGTTTAAGACTGGAGGAAGAGAAAGATATGGATATTCTTCGGAAGACATATCAAAGTTTGTACCAGAGGGAGTAGAAGGGAAGGTACCTTACAGAGGCCCTGTTTCTAATATGATTTACCAATTAATTGGAGGTTTAAAGTCAGGTATGGGATATTGTGGATGTAGAAACATTGAAGAATTGAGAAAGAAAGCTAAGTTTGTTAAGATAACAGGTGCAGGTTACAGAGAGTCTCATGTCCATGACGTTATTATCTTGAGAGAAGCTCCTAATTATTGGATAGGTAAGTAAATGCCCTTTTTTGAGTGGAAGGGAAAATCTATTTCAGGGGAGATAAGAAGTGGAGTCCTTGAGGCGCCAAACTCTCAAGTGGTTGAAGTTTATCTTCGTAGGCTTAATATTATTCCCATTAAAATTCAACAAAAGAAAGAAAGTGCCCTTAAGTTTCAATTTAAAAGGGTAAGTGAGAAAGAGCTTACCCTTTTTACCCGCCAATTTGCAACAGTTTTAGAAGCAGGACTTCCTATTGTTAGAGGCCTGGAAACCCTTGCTAATCAGCAGAGAAATCCCTATTTCAAGGAGGTTCTTTCTAATATCAAGAAAATGGTTGAAGGAGGAAGCTCTCTCAGTGAGGCTATGGCCCACTATTCCAAAATTTTTAGTACCTTGTATATACAGATGGTTCGTTCAGGAGAATCCTCTGGTAATCTCGATGTAGTCCTAAAAAGATTAGCTACCTATCTTGAAAAAATCCTATCTCTTAAGTCTAAGATTAAGCATGCTATGATTTATCCCTCTGTTATAGTCTTGGTTACTATTGTAGTAGTCTCAATAATTATGCTTTATGTGATTCCTAAATTTGCAGAACTTTTTAAAGAGGCTGGTCAATCATTACCACTACCAACTCAAATTCTTATTAACATAAGCCATAATTTTAAAAGCCTTTTTGGAATTTTTGTTTTACTTTTGGTTGCTTTGGTGGTTTTTATTAAATATTATCGAAAAAGCGAAGAGGGTAAATATAATACTGATAAAATTCTCTTGAAACTACCTTTGCTTGGAGAACTTTTTCATAAGGCTGCTATCTCTCGCATAGCAAGAACCCTTGCTAATCTTATTGCAGCTGGTATCCCCCTTATTCAAGCCTTAAGTATTGCTGGGGAGACTGCTGGAAATAAGGTGTTAGAAAAAGCTATGGAAGATATAAAGGTCAATGTTTCTGCAGGTCATACTATTGCCGATCCTATGTTTTTTACAGGGGTTTTCCCTTATATGGTAGTTGAGATGGTAAGAATTGGTGAGATGTCAGGTAATCTTGAGGAAATGCTTACTAAAGTTGCTGATTTTTATGAAGAAGAGGTGGACAGAACCGTTCAAACTCTGTCCACCCTAATTGAACCTATTTTGTTGGTAATTTTAGGCGTGGTTATAGGTGGGATTCTTGTAGCTCTTTATTTACCTATTTTCCAACTTGGTGGAGTGGTTGGTGGGGGCTAAGAACTCTTCTTTTTACAGGTTTTCTTTGAGCTGCACCCCTTTGTACCTTTAGCATCACCTTGAGTTTCCTCTTTAATCATAGTATCTGCCTCTCCACAGCTTGGACATTTTTTGGGTTTGCATCTTGATTCTTTTGTTGTACCACATTTGGAACACTTCCAAAGAGCCATCTTTTCACCTCCT
>PNIE01000049.1 GCA_002877875.1 Caldimicrobium thiodismutans | reverse complement strand
AAGATCTCTGATTACGAATGGGAGATTCCCAAAACTGGAGATATGAGAGTTCCTGGGAAAATCTTTGGAAGTCAGAAATTAATTGAGGAAATGGATGATATGGTATATCAACAGGTATGTAATGTGGCCTCTCTTCCTGGTATTGTTAAAGCCTCGATTGCTATGCCTGATGCCCATTGGGGTTATGGCTTTCCCATTGGAGGGGTAGCTGCCTTTGATCCAGAAGAAGGAGGAATCATTTCTGTGGGAGGAGTGGGATACGATATCTCTTGTGGAGTTAGAACCCTTCTTTCCCCTCTTACTAAGAAAGAGATAGAACCCTATCTTGAAAAGCTTGTAAAAGAACTTTTTGAAACAGTGCCCTCTGGAGTTGGATCAGAAGGTGAAATAAAGCTCTCTCCTACTCAACTTGATGAGGTTTTAGTGGGTGGTGCCAAGTGGGCTGTGGAAAAGGGTTATGGATATCCTGAGGATCTTGAGTATATTGAAGAAAAGGGATGTATGGAAGGAGCTGATCCAAGTTATGTCTCTATGGAGGCTAAAAAAAGGCAACATCGCCAAGTAGGAACTCTTGGTTCAGGGAATCATTATCTTGAAATTCAATATGTAGCAGAAATATATGACAGAAAGGTGGCTTCGGCTTTTGGTCTTTTTGAAGGCCAGGTAGTAGTTAGTATTCACTGCGGCTCTCGAGCCCTTGGGCATCAGATTGCTACAGACTATCTTCCAGTTTTAGCAAAAGCTGCAAGAAAATATGGAATTCCCATCAAGGAAAAGGAACTTGTTTGTGCACCTATCGAATCTGAGGAGGGGAAGGCCTATTTTAAGGCAATGTGTTGCGGGATAAATTGTGCCCTGGCTAATAGACAGGTAATTACCCATCTAGTAAGGGAGGTCTTTAAAGATTTATTTCCAGGGGTTTATCTTAGGTTGCTCTATGATGTGAGTCATAATACCTGTAAAGTGGAATATCATATGGTAAACGGAAAAAGGAAGAAATTATATGTTCATAGAAAGGGAGCTACTAGGGCCTGGGGGCCTGGAAGACCAGAGCTTCCTGAGGCTTATCGTGAAGTGGGACAGCCTGTTATTATAGGTGGTTCCATGGGAACAGCTTCTTATATCCTTGTGGGAACCACTCAAGGCGAAGAAAAGGCCTTTGGTTCAGCCTGTCACGGAGCTGGAAGAACTATGAGTAGACACCAAGCTATTAAGTCTTTTAGAGCAGAAGAGCTCATTGAGAGGCTAAGAAAAAAAGGGATTATTGTTATGGGAAAATCTAAAAAAGGCCTTGCAGAAGAGGCTCCCGAGGCTTACAAAGATGTAAGTTTGGTGATAGAAGCTACTTGTAAAGCCGGTTTGACAAAGAAAGTGGCTAAACTACTTCCCCTTGGTTGTATTAAGGGTTAAAATAAAAAACTAAATTACTAAAGGAGGTGTGTTATGAAAGGCTTAATTTTAAAGGTAGGAGGAGTAGTTGTAGGCTCAGCCCTTTTGTTTGCTTGTTCTTGCCCTGCTCCCCAGGTTCCGGCTGAGCAAACTAAAGCAGCTCAGGTTACAGCACCTTCTGAACCAGAATGTTGCACCAAGTTACAGAATGAACTTAATGCCCTTAAGATGGAGGTAGAAAGTCTTAAGTCCCAACTTAATGGTGTAAAAGTTAAAGTGGAAGAGGCCAATCAGGCTGCCCAAAAAGCCATAGAGGCAGCCAATAGGGCCGAAGAAGCAGCTAAAAAAGCAGAGACTGCTTCCACCAAAGCTGAGAGAATTTTTGAAAAAGGCCTCAAAAAATAATGCCAAAGCCTTTTCAAAAGCTGGGAGAGATCTTCGGGGTCTCTCCTAGCAAGGGATCTTTTAAAGAAGAAGATTTTCCTTTTAAGGTAAATTCCTGGGAAGATCTTCTTCATTTAGTTAAACCTATAAAAGAAAAAAATTTCTATTTTTCTATTAGTCCTAAAAAACCATCCTGGTTCATAGAAAAGGACTGGCCTCCTAAAAAACTTGAGGTTAAATTCCACTTGACCTCTGAATACATAGAGGGAAAGAAAAGGGGAGTTCCTATAGAAATTTTATGGAAACTCAGGGAGGGCCTCTTTTCTGTTCAAGCCAGTCTCAATTTAAGAGGTTATTTTGTGGAGGAAGCTAAAATTCTTTTTGAAACCTTTATTCAGCAGGCTCTTAATAAAGGCCTTTCCTGTGTCTTAATTATTCATGGAAGAGGTCTCTCTTCTAAGGGGAAACCCGTGCTTAAAGAGAAGGTGCGTGAGTGGTTGGAGAAAGGTCCATATAGAAAATACATTCTGGCCTATGCCTCGGCTAAGCCCTGCGATGGTGGCCCTGGGGCTACCTATGTTCTTCTAACTCAAAGACCTCTCAAAAAATAATGTAAAAATAATGTTTTTATCCTCTCCAAGAAAAGCCCTTTTCCTCTTTGGTTTACCAAGATCTGGAAAAACCACCCTTACAGAATTTCTCTTTGACGCTATCTCTACCCAACCTCTTCCCTTTTTTCTTACAGGTTTTATTACTAGGGAATTAAGAGAAGCTGGAGAAAGAATTGGCTTTGATTTGATTTATTTAAGAGATAAAACCTTCAAATTACCCCTTGCAAGGGCCTCAAGCCAACTTCCAAAAAAGGGCTCATCTAGACCCAGGGTTGGGAAATACACAGTCTTTCCAGAAAATCTTGAAAAAATGATAGAGCTCCTGGAAAAAGACCTCCTTTCAACGAAAAATGCCCTGATTTTTATGGATGAGATAGGAAAAATGGAAAGTTTTTCAGAAAAGTTTATAAACTTTCTCACTCACCTTTGGGAAAAGAACTTGAAAATAGTAGCTACCTTAGGAAAGGGAGAACAGCCCCTACTTAAAGAATGGAGAAATAAATGGGAAGCCCTTTATATAGAAGTAACTCCTGAGAATAGAGATTTCCTTAAAGATAGGTTAATTTTAGAATTTATAAGAAAAGGTAAACTAATTGTCATTGAGGGAATTGATGGTGCAGGAAAGAGCACGCTATTTACAATCTTAAAAGAAAGGTTTTCTCATAAAAATATAGTCTTTTCTTTTGAACCCACTCAAGGTCAATATGGAAAAATCTTAAGAAACCTCCTTAGAGAAGCCAAGGTAGACCAAGAAACCCTCCTAGAGTTATTTGTAAAAGACCGAACTGAACATGTGGAAAAACTCATTCTACCCTCTCTTAAAGAGGGAAAAACCATTCTTCTTGATCGTTATTATTTATCTACCATTGCTTATCAAGGTGTACATTTTAGAGAGCTTCCCTATCTTCTTTTGAAAAATGAAACTATAGCACCTCTTCCTGATTTAGTAATCTACCTAGAGATTCCTATCAAGCTCGCCCTTGAGAGGATTCAAAAAAGAAATAAAGATATCAGTCTTTTTGAAAGGGAAGATCTTCTTGAAAAAATTTCTGAAATTTATGCCAAGATTCTTCCTCTTTTTAATTACAAAATTATAAAAGGTGATAAGCCTCTTGAAGAGCTTTATGCTGAAATTCTTGCCCTTTTAAAGGTTTTTATACCACAAATTTAAAAGTTCCCTTACCAAGGATATCGTGAAGATGAAGGATTCCAACCAGTAA
>PNIE01000083.1 GCA_002877875.1 Caldimicrobium thiodismutans | reverse complement strand
GAAAATCAACTCCTTCCAATGGTTTTTCACTCAAACATGCTGTAACCAGAACAGCTGTTCCTCCCTGTTTAACGACAACGGAGCCGTGAGCAAACTTCGCATAATCCCCTGTTTCAAGGATTATGGGATCCCTACCTTCAAGAGAAATTTCAATTCTTTCCATATTACCTCACCGTAAAATGAATTTTTGAAAAATTAAACTTTACAAAAGGAAAACTAAAGGTTATTCAAAGGTTTAGACATTTTTAAGTTTAGAATTAGAAAAAAATTTTTCAAGGGCTTTTTCTTCTCAAAAAAAATTATTATTTTAAAATTCTAAACAAGACACAGAAAAAAAGCAAAGAAGGAGGAAGAAAATGAACTACCTTTTGGAAATTAAGGATTTATGGGTTGAGATAGAAGGAAAAGAGATCTTAAAGGGCATAAGTCTAAGCATACCTGTGGGCGAGACTCATATTATTTTCGGAAGAAATGGGTCTGGCAAAACCAGTTTACTTATGACGATTATGGGTTTCCCTGCTTACAGAGTCAAACACGGTCACATAATATTTAAAGGGGAAGACATAACCCATCTTCCTCCCTATGAGAGAGCCAAAAGGGGAATAGGCATTATGTTTCAGAGGCCACCTACTATAAAAGGGGTCAAATTGAGAGAGATATTGAAACTCTGCGCCAAAGAAAATGGCATAAAGATTGAGGAACTGGCAAGGACCTTTCAATTTTCAAGTTTTCTTGATAGAGAGGTAAATAAAGGTTTTTCGGGAGGAGAGTTAAAAAAGAGTGAACTTTTGCAACTCCTTGTCCAAGATCCAGACCTTGTTCTCCTTGATGAACCTGAATCAGGGGTTGATCTGGAAAATATTCACTTAATAGGGGAGATGATTAAAAAGCTTCTTCAAAAGGATGTACATCGCCCAAGGAAAAAAAGTGGTCTCATCATCACTCACACAGGCTTTATCTTAAAATATGTGACCGCTGATCTTGGATATGTAATTATGAATGGAGAGATTTATTGTAAGGGAAATCCCTTAGAGATTTTTGAGGGTATTCAAAAATTTGGTTATGAAGGGTGTCAACAATGTCTTAAAAGATGTGAATTTTAAACTTCTGTAAGGAGGATTTAAGATGGCAGAAAAAAAAGTTGATCCTAAAGCTTTTAAATCAGCAAAGGAGACCAGGGTGGTAGAAGATCTATCTCAGCTTTCTCCTGAGGAAAGGGAGAGACTTAAGCTTCTTGGACTTGATGAGAATATTCCCCATGAAGGAGAATTTGTGCAAGTTGATGCCAAACCTATTCTCTGTAGAAAAAAGGTGGAAGGCCTTGAAGTTATGCCTATTACTCAGGCCTTAAAAACCTTTGATAAAATAGGAGATTACTTGTGGAAGGTTGTTTCTCCAGAAAAAGACGAATTCACAAGAGCTGTGGCTGAGGATCTTGATGATGGTTATTTTATTAGAGTCCTTCCAGGGTATAAGCTAGTTTATCCTGTACAGACCTGCCTCTACATAAAAAGTGATAAAATCTCCCAGAAAGTGCATAACATTGTAATTGTAGAAGAGGGAGCAGAGCTTAATCTGATTACCTCTTGTTCAGTGCACCCTCATATTAATTCTGCCTTACACATTGGAATCTCCGAATTTTACATCAAAAAGGGAGGAAAACTTACTTTTACCATGGTTCATATGTGGGGAGAAAAGATAGCTGTTCGCCCAAGAACAGGAATTATAGTTGAAGAGGGAGGCACTTATATCTCTACCTATGTCAGTCTTTTTCCCGTAAATACTATTCAAACCTCTCCAGTATGTAGACTGGTTGGAGAAGACGCCAAAGCCTCTTTTGTCTCCATAATAGTTAATTATCCAGATTCACATCTTGATATTGGTGGAGAAGTCCATCTTGAGGCAGAAAATACAAGAACAGAAATCATTTCAAGGAATGTGGTTTACGGGGGGATCAATATAGCTCGTGGGAAAATTGTGGCTAAAGCACCTAAGGTAAAAGGACATCTTGAATGTCAGGGGCTTATGCTTAGCGACGAGGGGCTTATGATGGCTATTCCAGAGCTTGATAGCTATTATTCTGATGTAGAATTAACCCATGAGGCAGCTGTAGGAAAGATTGCAAGAGAAGAGGTAGAGTACCTTATGGCAAGAGGATTAAATGAACAGGAAGCTACTTCCCTAATTGTTAAAGGTTTTTTGAGTGTAAAAATAGATGGACTTTCTCCAGAGTTACAAAAACAAATTGACAAAACCCTTGAACTGGCTAAACTTGGATTTTAATGGAACCTAAACCCTGGTTAAAAAAGCTTAAACCCTATCCTCCTGGAAAAACCTTAGAAGAAATTCAAAGGGACTTAGGATTAAAAGGCCCTATCTATAAGCTAAATTCTAACGAAAACCCCCTTGGGCCTTCACCTAAGGTAATAGAGGCCCTTAAAAAGGCCCTTTCAGAAATTCATCTTTATCCAGAGGCTAGTTACAAAACCTTAAGAGAGGCCCTTGGGAAAAGATGGGGCCTATCCTCAGAAAATATAATTCTTGGGAACGGATCTAACGAAATCCTCGAATTCGTCTTTAAGGCCTATCTTGAAAGAGAAGATGAGATTATTATAAGTGAGCCTTCTTTTCTGATGTATGAAATTTTTGGTGAAATTTATGGCGTCAAAATAAAAAAAATTCCCTTAGGTACGGATTTTAAGCACCATTTAGAGGGATTTCTTAACTCTATAACCCATAAAACTAAAGCCCTTTTTCTTGATCATCCTCATAATCCTACAGGATCAACCCTTGAGAGAGAGGTCTGGGAAGAATTTTTCAAGTTTCTTCCAAAGAATATCTTGGTAATTATCGATGAAGCCTACGGTGATTTCATTGACGATCCCAAGGTGCCCCTTGGAATAGAATTTCTAAAAAAGGGCTATCCTGTTCTCATAACAAGAACTTTCTCTAAAGCTATGGGCCTTGCAGGATTGAGATTAGGATATGGAATAGCCTCCCCAGAAATCATTGATACCTTAAATAAAGTAAGACAACCCTTTAATGTAAATTTACTCGCTGTAAAAGCAGGGCTTGCCATTCTTGAAGATAAAGATTATCAATTAAAAAGTATAGAACTCGTGCTTAAGGGAAGAAAATACTTAACTTCTGAGCTCTCTAAGCTTGGATTTAAAGTCTATCCTTCTCAAGCTAATTTTCTTATGGTAGATTTTGATAAATTTTGTGACTTGATATATAATTATTTATTAAATCAAGGTATCTTTCTTAGGCCTTTAAAGGCCTATGGATTTCCAAATTGTTTGAGAATTACCGTGGGAACTGAAGAGGCCAATCAAAAGTTAATTCAGGAAATTGAAAATTTTTTAAATACTGAAATATCCTAATAAGGGGAATAAAGATGAGGAAAGGAGTAGCCCTTTTTAGCAGTTTCTTTCTTTTTTCTGTTTTAGCACCTTCTATCTCCCTGGCAGAAGTAAAAAAGGAAGAAACTTCTAATGCCACAAAACAGGAAACCCCCAAAACAGAAAAGAAAGAAAAAAAAGAAAAAAAGAAAAGAAGAGAAATTGGTTGCTAAAAATTTTTGATTAATTCTTTAAAAATTTTATTATTATTAAACATCTTT
>PNIE01000099.1 GCA_002877875.1 Caldimicrobium thiodismutans | reverse complement strand
AAAGCTTATTTATCCCTTGAAACTTTCATGGCTTGTGGGACAGGGTTTTGCAGAGGCTGTGTAATAAGAAAAAAAGAGGGCTCCTATTTTCACCTCTGTGAGGATGGCCCAACCTTGCCAGCCTGGGAAGTTATTTTATAAAGCTTAGAAGAGGCCACATAAAACCTTTATGAAAAATTGGGCTATTGGAAACTTTACCTTTAGAACTCCCTTTTTTCTTGCCTCAGGTACTTGGGGGTTAGGAGATTCCCTTTTGAAGTATCTTACTCCTGAGGAGGTTAAGCTCTCTATAGGAGCTTTCATTACAAAGGGCCTTTCCCTTGAGCCTATGGAGGGAAATCCTCCTCCAAGGCTTTTTGAAACCCCCTGTGGCCTGATAAATTCTATTGGGCTTGAGAATCCTGGTCTTAAGACTTATCTTGAAAAATATTATCCAAGGTTGAAGACCTTACAGGTCCCCATAATTTTTAATCTTCATGGAAAAACTCTACAGGAATTTTTTGAGATGGCAGAGATTCTTGCAAAGTATGACGTAGATGGGCTTGAACTTAATATTTCTTGCCCCAATGTTAAGGAGGGTGGAATTTTCTTTTCTCAGAGGCCAGAGCTGGTCTATGAACTTGTTAAAGGGGTAAGGGAAAGGTTTCAAAAATTCTTGATAGTTAAGTTATCTCCCTTTGGGCCGGTCTTTGAGGTAGCTAAGGCTGCAGAGGAGGCTAGGGCAGATGCCTTAACAGTAGCCAATACCTATCCTGCTCTTGGAATAGTTAGTTATCAACCTTTACAGATTATAAGGGGAGGTCTCTCTGGGCCAGCTATTAAACCTCTAACCCTTCGTCTGGTTTTTGAACTTTCAAAAGAAGTAAACCTCCCTCTCATAGCCTCTGGAGGGATTCTGAGCGGAAAGGATGCCTTGGATTATTATCTCTGCGGAGCAAAGGCCTTTCAGATAGGCACGGCTAACTTGATTGACCCTAAAGCTCCCGTTAAAATATCTCAAGAATTCGAAACCATGGTTAGGAAATATGAGGGATTACTTAATAAGAGTACTTCCTAAAAAATTTAACTTTAGAGTTTTTGGGGTTTTTTTGCCTGAGACTGTTGAGGAGGCAAGAAGGCGTCAGAACCTTTCTCCAATTGCTACAGCAGCTCTTGGAAGAGCCCTGGCAGGTGTGGCTTTACTTTCGGCAGATCTTAAATTTGGGAAAATCCTTCTTCAAATCAATGGAGGAGGCCCCCTTGGAGAAATCCTTGCTGAAGCCGATTATCAGGGAAACCTAAGGGGCCTTGTAAAAAATCCGCAGGTCCATCTTCCACCTGAAAATAAAAAACTCCCTGTAGGCAAAGCGGTAGGTAACCAAGGTTACCTAAATGTTATTCGAGACTATGGTTTAAAGGAAATCTATCAGAGCTCTTCAAACCTACTTTCAGGGGAAATAGCAGAAGACTTAGCCTATTATCTTACTACCTCTGAACAAATACCTTCAGCCTGTGCTTTGGGAGTTTTAGTTAATACTGATGGAAGTGTGCTCACTGCAGGAGGCTTTTTGATTCAAAAGCTTCCTGAGGCCAAAGAAGAAGAAATTACTTATCTTGAAAAAATACTTACCGAGCTAAAACCAATTACCGAGTATCTCTCAACAGGCCTTAAAATTGAAGAGGTCTTAGAGAAAATTTTTAAAGACATCGAAATCTTAGAGAGAAGAGATGTGAGGTTTAAATGCACCTGTAGTCTGGAAAGAGTGGAAGAGGCTCTTATTGCCCTTGGAGGAGAAGAACTTGAAGAGATGCTTAAAGAAGGAAAACCAGTGGAGGTAACCTGCGAGTTCTGTAAAGAGAGATATCTCATCTCCATAGAAAAAATTAAAGAATTAATAGAAGAAAGGGAGAGAAGAAAAAATGTTTAGAATTATTTTATGGTTAATTATTATTATATTAATTACTTTTTTTGTAGTTTTTAATGTAGAGCCAAAGGTTGATGTGCATCTTTTTCCTGGCGTTACCCTTCAAGGTATGCCTCTTGCTTTGGTAATAATTTTAAGTTTTATCTTGGGGCTTCTTTGTGGAATGCTAATCCTTTTACCTGAATTGATTAGATCAAAGATAAAGCTTAGTCAGCTTGAAAAAGAGAGGAGTAAAAGCTCTGCCTCTGGAGAGGGATTTAGTGCTCAAGATAGGCCCTCTTCTTGAACTTCTTAAAGAGGGAGTAAAAGAGGAGGTTTTTCCTGGAGCGGTCGCTGGAATATATTGTCAAGAAAAGACTTACATCTTAGCGGCAGGTTATGCCTCTTTAGTCCCCTTTTTGGAACCCATTGAAGAGGTCTTTCTCTACGACCTTGCCTCTTTAACCAAACCTCTTGCTTTTGGGCTAACTTTAATGGACCTTCTTGAAACCTCAAACCTTTTAGACCCTGAAAAACCTCTAAAAGAATATCTTGAAGTCCCCTCACCTTTTGGAGAAATTCCCCTTTTTAGATTTTTAAATCACACCTCAGGGCTTAAGGCCTGGCATCCCTTTTATTTAGAAAAACCTCTAACCCTTGAAAAAATTTTTAACTCCATAATGAGCCTTCCACTGGAATACAAGCCAGGTGAAAAATGCCTCTACTCTGATCTAAATTTTTTTCTTTTTACCTATCTTCTTGAAAAGGTTTACGGTAAACCCTTTGAAACCCTTTATGAAAAGGCTAAACAAAGAATTCTTTTTTCAAGGCAAAGTTTTCTTATTTTTAAACCTACTTCTAAAGGAATTGATGAAGAGATAATTGTTCCTACCTCTATTGATCCTGAAAGTAAAAAGATTTTGAGAGGGGTAGTGGAGGATGAGAATACTAGGGCTCTATCAGGAGTTAGTGGAGTTGCAGGGCTCTTTGGGAATGTCTACGGCGTGCTTGATGTTTTAATAGAGATCTTGAAGGCCTATCAAGGAGAGAGAAATGGCTTAAATCCTGAGATAGTGAGATATTTTTTAGAATTTTCTGACCCTTCTTCAGAATTTACCCTTACCTTTATGAAACCTACGAAAGCTGGCTATTCTGCAACAGGAGGAGCCTTTTCTGAGAAAACCGTGGGCCATCTTGGTTATACCGGGTGTTCCTTTTTCATAGATCTTGAAAGAGAATTGATTGTTGTGCTTTTAACCAATAGGGTGCATCCCCATAGGGGAAACGAAAAAATAAAGGAGTTTAGATCCCTCTTTCATAGGGCAGTTATTGAAAATTTATGATCTACCGAAAGACCCTATTGAGCCTAAAAAACCTTAATAAAAATAAATTTTATATTATTATTGTAACCTATAAAACCTTTTGAGAAAACTTTGATAGAGAAGATATAGTAGAGGATTTAAGTTCCAACTTCCTTTGTAAGAAAAGCTATAGCCTTGCTTTCGAGGAAATTAATTCACACACCTTTTTAATGTAAATTTAAAATTTACAAATATTTTGAGAATTTTTTGGGTAAAAAGGGGGGAGGAGTGGGGAGAGTGAGGAGGTATGGGGAATCTTTAAAAGGGTGTATCTTCATTAAGTGGGGGGATGAGCTTTTCCAGGTCAAAATAATCCTCTTTAAGATATGATTCTTTTATAGGTTGCCTATTATGAGGACTCTCTTCTTTCCTGTCAAGAATCTGAAGGGTTTGAACCCAAATTTCTGTATTAAACCTTATCTGCCCCTGCTTGTCTTCAAATTTTCTTGGACGAAGCTTTCCCTCAAGATAAACACTT
>PNIE01000038.1 GCA_002877875.1 Caldimicrobium thiodismutans | reverse complement strand
GGCATATAAAGATTTTTCATCCATACCCTGCTGAATAACAGTCCACTTTCCATCCTTTGTGAAAATAAAAAGATGGAAGTAAAGATTAAAACCATCCTGTAAGGCATTATTATCAATTCTTGCAATAAGTCTACTTAAGGTAATAAATTGAGAAACTTCCTGTCCAAGACCTACCTTTTCTCCCCAAAACTCAATTTCTTTAGGTGTATTTAAGGCGCCTCTTCCTTTACCGCCACATATAAAAAGACCAATTTCTTTAAAATAAGGCTCAAGCCCCTTCTTTAAAGCCCCTCCTAAGGTAGTAGTAAGACCTGAAGAATGCCAATCAAAACCAAGAAGACATCCTAAGGCCTGAAACCAGTAGGGATCTGAAAGCCTTTTAAGAAGTTCCTCTCTTCCAAATTCCCGATAGACGACAAGCAAGATTGCTCTACCAAGTCTTATCATCTTCTCAAAAAGCCAGGGTGGACACTTACCATTATGTAAAGGCAAATCTACAATGGCTTTTCTAAACATTTTTATCCTCAAGGGCTTTTCTTATCTCTTCATGGATGCGTAAACAGATCTCAAGAGGATCTGAGGCCAGTCTAATTGGTCTACCCACAACTAATAAATCAGCACCATTGAGAATAGCCTCATAAGGAGTAGCTGTTCTTACCTGATCATCTCTTTGATCTGTCTCTTCAAGGCGAATCCCAGGAACAACTGTTATTAAAAAAGGAAAGGCCTCTTTAATTCTTGCAACCTCCTTAGCAGAGCAAACAATTCCATCACAGCCAACACTTTGGGCAAGAAAGGAAAGCTTATATACTAAATCTTCCGTCTTGTAAAGATATTCTCCATTAAAACCAAGTTCAAGCAGATCTGCCTTATCAAGGGAGGTCAAAAGAGTTACTCCTAAAATTTTTAAACCTCCTTCGGCTGCTTTAACAGCCTCTTCAAGGGCCTTTCTTCCGGATAAAATATGAACTGTAAGATAGTCTACCTCATAAGAGGCAGCAGCTTTAACGGCTGATGAAACAGTATTAGGAATATCGTAAAGCTTTAAATCAAGAAAAATCTTAGCTCCCGTTTTCCTCTTGACCTTTTCAATAGCTCTTGGGCCAAATTTAATAAAAAGTTCAAGCCCAATCTTAAAAGTTCCAATATAAGGAGATAACCTTTCAGCCCAGGAAACTGCCTCTTTTAAATCTGAGAAATCAAGAGGAAAAATCAGTCTCTCTCTGGGTTCTCTCACTGGTCAACTCCTTTATACTATCAAGAAATTCATCTATATCTTTAAAATCTTTATAAACAGAGGCAAATCTTATATACGCCACTTTGTCCCATTGCTTAAGAGCCTGCATTATTTTTTCACCTATAAATTGGGCAGGTATTTCCCTTTCTCCAAGCTGAATAAGTTCAAGTTCAAGATCGTTAATAAATTTTTTGATCCTCTCTTCACTAATAGGTCTTTTATGACAGGCTTTTCTTATGCCTGAGAGTACCTTTTCTCTTTGATAAGGTTCACGCCTTCCGTCTTTTTTAACAATCATAATATCGAGTTCAAGTTTTTCATAAGTAGTAAAACGATATCCGCATTTCTGGCACTCTCGCCTTCTTCTAATAGTAAAGCCATCCTCAATAATTCTTGAATCAATAACCCTGGTCTCAGGCTCCTTACATCTGGGGCATCTCATATTATAATTATGCCCTTTCTTAGAAAAAAATCAAAGTTTTTGTCCTTTCTATTTTTCAATTTTAGCACTATATTATATAAAGAAATGAAGATGGAAAGTCTTTATCAAGACACTTTTGGAATCTCTCAAGAAAAATTTTATTATACTGTTAAAGAAGTCTCCCTAAAAATAAAATCTCTCTTGGAAGAGAATTTGACCTTTCTCTGGATTGAGGGAGAAATATCTAATCTCAAATACAGTCAGAATGGAAATATTTATTTAAATCTTACAGAAGAAGAGGCTACTCTTAAGGCTGTCCTCTTTAAAGATCAAAAACAGGAGATACCTCAAGAGGTTTTAAGAGAAGGGCTTAAAGTCCTTGCCTTTGGCAAATTGACCTTTTTTGGAAGATCTGGAGAGGTTTTTCTTATCATACGAAAAATTGAACCCTTAGGAATAGGCCTTCTCCTTTTGAGAAAAGAATATCTTCTTAAAAAGTATCACTATTTATTTGATCCTAATTTAAAAAGAGCCCTTCCTCCCTTTCCCAGAAAAATAGGAGTTATTACCTCTCTTTTCGGGGCAGCTCTTCAGGATTTTCTTAAGGTCGGTTTATCTCGCTGGCAAGCCCATATTCTTATTTACCCTGTTAGAGTTCAAGGAGAGGGTGCACTTTTTGATATCATCCAGGCTATAAAGGATTTAAATGAGCATTTTTCTGATCTTGATTTGATTGTTATAACAAGAGGTGGCGGGTCTCCAGAGGATCTCCTTCCTTTTTACACTGAAGAAATTATTCTTGCAGTAAGAAATTCACGAATACCTGTGGTTTCTGCTGTAGGACATGAAATTGATTATACCCTTTGCGATCTTGCAGCTGATAAAAGATGCCCTACCCCATCGGCTGCTGCTCAAGAGATTTTTCCTGATAGAAAAGAGCTCTTAGTTAAATTAGAACTTTTGAGAAAAAAACTCTATCAACTTATTTCTCTCAAAATAAACTTATCCGAAACTAAACTAAAAAGACTCCACCTTGCTTTGCAAGAAAAAGACCCTCTGCTAAGACTCATTCAAAAAGAAAAAGTTTTAAAAGATTTTAAGTTTAAACTCTTTCAAAAACTAAGTAATCTTCTCTTACTAAAAGAGAAACAGCTTTTTCACTTTAAAAAAGAACTTGAGGCTAAACATCCTTCTAAACTATTAGAATTAAAAGAAGAAAAACTGAAGGGTCTTAAAAAGCTACTTTTTTCACTTTCTCCTTACCATATCCTTAAAAAAGGCTATAGTATAGTAAAAACTTATCCCCAAGGTGAAATAGTTAAGTCTGTCGAGAAGATTAAGCCTTGTGATGAACTTGAAATTATTCTATCTAAAGGAAAACTTTTGGTAAGTGTTTTAAAAGTGGAGGATAAAAATGGCTTATGACATCACCTTTGAAGAGGCTTTAAAAAGATTAGAAGAGATTATTCATCATCTTGAGGAAAAAAATCTTGACTTAGAAAGGGCTATTTCTCTTTATGAAGAGGGCATAGCCCTAATCAATTTTTGTGAAGAAAAACTCAAGCAAGCAAGAAGTAGAGTGGAAGTCATATTAAAAGATAAAGAAGGTTTTACCTTAGAAAGCCTCGAAAAAGCTAAGGAATACTTAAAAAATGGCTAATTTACAAGATCTTAAGGCCTATCTTGAAGAAAAGAAAAATAAGATTGATGAAACTTTGAAAAAAATTTTGCCCATTTCAAAGGGCTATGGAAGAAGAGTTATAGAGGCTGCTCATTATAGTCTTTTTAATGGTGGTAAGAGATTAAGGCCTATTCTTTGTCTTATGGGATATGAACTTTCGGGAGAAAATTCTGATGAAATTCTCATTTTTGCTGCAGGGCTTGAGTGTATTCACACCTATTCGCTTATACATGATGATTTGCCCTGTATGGACGATGATGATTTTAGAAGAGGAAAACCCTCTTGTCACAAGGCCTTTGATGAGGCTACGGCCATTTTAGCTGGAGATGGCCTTCAAGCTCTGGCTTATGAGTGTTTTACTCATAAAGAACTTTTAAAAAAAGTTAATCCTGTAAACCTTTTAAAAGCTATAAATCTTATCTCTAAAGCCTCTGGTTTCAAAGGCATGGTTGGTGGCCAAATGGAGGATCTTTTGGCTGAGGGTAAAAAAGGAAGTGCTCGAAGATTAAAATGGATTCATGAACATAAAACAATGGCTTTAATTGAAGCCTCCCTTGTGAGTGGAGCTATCCTTGCTGACTTAAATAAAAGTGAAATCAAAACTTTATCTAAATTTGGACAGAATCTGGGACTCCTTTTTCAAATAACTGATGATCTTCTTGATATCTTGGGAGACGAGAACTTACTTGGGAAACCTCTTAGGTCTGATCTTAAAAAGAAAAAACTTACCTATCCAGCCCTTTTTGGTGTAGAAAAAGCAAGATCTTTAGCAGAAGACTTAGCCAAAACCTCTCTAGAAACTTTAACAACCTTTGGAGAGAGGGCAGCTCTTCTTAAAGAATTAATTATTTTTATTTTAAACAGGGTTAATTGATGAAGCTTCTTGAGAGAATCAATTCACCTAAAGATCTAAAGGAACTTAAAATTTCTCAATTAAAACTTCTTGCTGAAGAAATTAGAAAATTAATCCTTGAAGTAGTCTCCAAAAATGGCGGGCATCTTGCTCCTAATCTCGGAGTAGTTGAGCTTACCCTGGCCCTACATTATGTTTTTGATTCCCCGGAAGACAAAATTATCTGGGATGTGGGGCATCAATGTTATACTCACAAAATTATTACCGGAAGAAGAGAGGTCTTTAAGACCTTAAGAACCTTTGGAGGGATAGCAGGATTTCCTAAGAGAGCTGAAAGTCCTCATGATATCCTTGATACAGGACACAGCAGTACTTCTATATCTGCTGGCCTTGGAATGGCTGTGGGTAGGCGCTTAAAAGGAGAGTCTCACAAAGTAATCTGTGTTATAGGGGATGGTTCTATTACTGCAGGTATGGCTTTTGAAGCTATAAACAATGCAGGATTTTTGAAAGAGGATCTTCTTGTGATTTTAAATGACAATGAGATGTCCATTTCTCCTAATGTAGGAGCCCTTTCTACTTTTGTATCTAAGAGAATGACAGGAAATTTAGCCCGATTTATCAGAAAAGAAATGGAAAAAATTTTACCCAAGTTCCCGGGAGGTGAAAATTTTCTTCATCTCCTCAAAAAAGGGGAAGATCTTCTCAAAATAGCTGTTACCCCTGGAGCACTTTTTACAGCCTTGAACTTTGAATATGTTGGACCAGTAGATGGTCACAACTTAGAAGATTTAATTGAGATCCTTAAAAACCTAAAAGAGATGAAAGGACCCATTCTATTTCATGTGATTACAAAAAAGGGAAAAGGTTATCCTCCTGCTGAAGCAGATCCAGAGACTTTCCATGGTATTGGCCCCTTTGATTTAAACACTGGTAAGCCCATAAAAAGTAAAGAAGCTCCTCCTACTTATACAGAAGTTTTTGGTGAGACTGTTGTTAAGCTCGCTGAAAAGGACTCACGAATTGTTGCCATTACAGCTGCTATGAAAACAGGAACTGGACTAAAAAAATTTGCTGAGCGGTTTCCAGAAAGATTCTTTGATGTTGGAATTTGTGAACAACACGCGGTTACCTTTGCTACAGGTCTTGCTCTAAAGGGATTTATTCCTATTTGCGCAATCTACTCAACCTTCCTCCAGCGGGCCTATGACCAAATTATTCATGACGTGGCTCTAAATAATGCCAAGGTAATTTTTGCTATTGATAGAGGAGGACTTGTAGGAGAAGATGGCCCAACTCACCATGGTGCCTTTGATTTGTCCTATTTAAGAATTGTTCCGAATATGATAGTTGCTGCCCCTAAAGATGAAAATGAACTTCAACACCTTCTTTTTAGCGCCCTTCAATACGATAAACCTACTGCCATAAGATATCCAAGAGGGGAAGGAGTAGGAGTTCCCCTTGATAAAGATTTTAAATTTATTCCACCAGGGAAAGCTGAAATATTAAAGGATGGGAAGGAGGCTGTAATTTTAGCTATAGGTAGTATGGTTTACAAAGCCTTAAAGGCCTCAGAAGATCTTGAAAAGATTGGAATTTCAGTGGCAGTAATAAATGTCCGTTTTCTAAAGCCCCTTGATGAGACCTTGATTCTTGAGTATGCAGAAAAAACGAAAAAAGTTCTTGTAGTTGAGGAAAATTCAGTTTATGGCGGATTAAATTCTGCTATTGCGGAATTGTTAGTCAAAAAGGGCCTTTCCGTAAAATATGACCATATTGGTCTTCCAGATAAGTTTATTGAACATGGAGATCTTAAAAGTCTTTATGAAAAATACGGACTTACAGAAAGGGCCATCTTTGACAAAATCGTCAATTTATTAGAAAAAAACTGACAAAATTGTCTTTACTTTTCTTTTACTGATATTATATAAAAACTACTATAAGATTAGGCATAAAGTTTGAAATGAGATTTGGTCGATGAAAAGTTTTTTTATATATCTTATTCTTATTATTGTAATTAACTTCTTTTCCTTGTTAATAGGTTTGGATTATTTGTATTCAAATCCTTCTAAATTCAAAGAAAAGAAATCTGATAAGAAAATTGAGATTTTTTGTTCTAAAATTGATCCTGAAAACATCTATTGTCGCAGACAAGCTGAGTTAAAATTAAAACGCTTGGAATTAAAAAGTCTTATTTATAAAGATTTTGAAAAATTTTGTCAAATTAATCGGGAAAACAAATATTGTATGAATAAAAAACTACCTAGTATTTTTGTTTTATGTACGACCATTCTTGCTTATACCAATAGTTGTAAGGATTGGCAATCTTTAAAACAACAGGAACTTGAAAATAAGGGATTTCTTTATGAAGAAATAGCTACTTTCTGCAAAAAGTTCCCTACTCACGCCTTTTGTAAATAATTTTCCTTTTTTTTAATCTTGATCTTCTTTTTATTTAGATTTATTTTAATTAATATGAAAACTGAAAGGGTTACCCTTGGGAAGATTTTGGATCAAATTCAAAGTTATCTTCCTGGAGCCAATACTCGTCTTGTTGAAAAAGCCTTTGAATGGGCTGCAAAACTTCATGCTAATCAGCTAAGAAAATCAGGAGAGCCTTATCTATCTCATCCCATGGAAGTAGCTTACATTCTCACCCAGATGAAGATGGATCTTCCAACCATTGCAGCTGGATTGCTTCATGATGTGCTCGAAGACTGTAATATTCCAATAGAGTCCATCCAAAGAGAATTTGGAGAAGATGTGGCCAAAATTGTTGAGGGTGTCACCAAATTAAAGAATCTTCCCCATGCCTCAGACAAGCTCACCAAACAGGCTGAAAACTTAAGAAAAATTCTTTTGGCAATGGCCAAAGACCTAAGGGTCATTATAGTTAAACTAGCAGATAGGCTTCACAACATGCGCACCCTATCTGTTATGCCTGAGCATAAAAGAATTCAAATTGCCAGAGAAACCTTAGAGATTTATGCTCCCCTTGCTGGAAGACTGGGGATTGATTGGGTTAAAACAGAGCTTGAAGACCTAAGTTTTAAATACCTATATCCTAACGAATATCAAAAATTAAAGGAAAAGGTTGAAAAAAGGGTTAAAGCCTCTGAGGAATTCATAGAAGAAGTAAAACAAATTCTTCAAAATCTCTTGGCAGAAAATGATATCAAAGGTCGTGTCCTTGGCAGAGTAAAACATCTTTATAGTGTTTATAAAAAACTTCAAAAATACAATCTAACTATTGGAGATCTTGACCAAATATACGATATTATTGGTTTTCGCATAATTGTAAACACTGTTGAAGAGTGTTACAAGACTCTAGGGCTTGTTCATACACTATGGAAGCCTATTCCTGGACGATTCAAAGATTATATTAGTCTTCCTAAACCTAATATGTATCAAAGCTTACATACCACTGTGATTGGCCCTGAAGGTAAAAAAATAGAGATTCAAATTAGAACAGAATACATGGATAAAATTGCTAATGAAGGTATAGCAGCTCATTTTCTTTACAAAGAGGGAACAACTATTGATTCCTCTAAATATAAACAGTTTGAATGGATCTCTAAACTTATCGAACTTCAAAAGGAACTCCGTAATCCCAGGGAATTTTTGGAATCTTTAAAACTGGATCTTTTTCCTGAGGAGATATATGTTTTTACACCTAAGGGTGATGTGATAGTGTTGCCTGTTGATGCTACCCCAGTTGACTTTGCTTATGCTATTCATACAGAAGTAGGGCATCGCTGTGTTAGAGCCTATGTAAATGAGAGACTTGTTCCCCTTGATTATAAACTCCAAACAGGAGATGTGGTTCGTATTGAAATCTCTGCTCACCAAAAACCCAGTAGAGACTGGTTAAAATTTGTAAAAACAAGCAGAGCTCGCTCAAGAATTAAACAATGGTTTAAACAAGAGGAAAAGGAAAGACAGATTTGCCTTGGGAAAGAACTGCTTTTAAGAGAATTTAAAAAATCCAACTTTTCACTCAGCGATTTCCAACAAGAACCCTTTTTATCTCAACTGCTTCAAAAACTTTCTCTAAAAAATCAAGATGAGTTATTTACATTAATTGGTACTGGTAAAATAAGTCCTAAACAGGTTCTTAAAATATATAGTGAAATTAATAAAGAATTTAGTCCCCTTGAAGAAGAACCCCGAGAGATCATTACTTATCATAAAACTCACGAGGAAAGAAAAGCCGAAAAAGCACCAGCCTTAAGTCTTTCAGTGGATGGTTCAACAGACCTTCTTTTTCACCTTGCCCAGTGTTGTAGACCTATTCCTGGAGATGAGGTTATAGGCTATATCACCAGAGGGAAAGGGATTTCGGTTCACAGAATTGATTGCCCTAATTTAAAAGATCTTGATCCTGAGAGAATGATTGAGGTTCAATGGGAAAAACCTGACGGTAAAGTTTATCCAGCTCATCTTTATGTAGTCTCCCTTGACCGAAAGGGGCTTCTCGCCAGTGTATCTTCAGCCATTGCAAGTGCAGAAGGAAATATTCTTAAGGCTGAAGTAAGAACTACTCCTGATAAAAAGGCCTATTTTGAAATCTATGTTGAAGTAACAGATAAATCTCACTTAGATAGAGTAATAGCCAATATTAGTAAAGTTGAAGGTGTCTTAAAAGTAGAGAGAAGACTGTTTTAACTTACAGCTTTTTGAATTTTTCCTGCTTTTATACAGCGTGTACAAACTTTCATTCTTTTGACTTGACCGTTAGGTAATTTTACCCTTACTCTTTGAATATTTGGATACCACCATCGACTGGATCTTTTTCCAGAGTGGCTTACCTGATTCCCACAGGTTGGCTTTTTTCCACAAATTTCACAGATCTTAGACATTTTTCTCTCCTCCCAAAATAGATTTTCCAGGGATTAGTTTTTTAAAATTATAATATGAATATAAACTTTTGCAAGGCTCTTTAAAAGCCTCCACCAATCTGGAAGTTAAAATTGGAACTATCTTCTTTGGGCTTTTTATCTATATTGTAACCCCACTCAATTCTTAGAGGGCCAAAAGGAGAAAACCAGCGAATTCCAAATCCAAGGCTTTTTCTAATTTCAGAAGAACTAAATCTATATTTTTGACTCCATACGCTTCCCATATCGTAGAAAAGAACTCCGTTTAAGTTAATGTTTTTAATTAGAGGAAAGATCGTTTCACCTTGGAAATAAAACATCCTTGTTCCACCAATTCTCTCACCTGTTACAGGATCTCGAGGGGAAATATCACCAAATTTATAGCCTCTAACAGATCCAATACCTCCAAGGAAAAATCTCTCATATACTGGTATGGTTTTCCCAGATCCTTCTGTTATATACCCATACCCAAAAACAAGGTGTCCTGTAATATTTTTTATGGGAAAATATACTTGGTGTTCCCCGGTAAATTTAGCAAAATTACTATCTCCTCCCAGAAAACCTCCAGCATAGGAAAAACCAAGCTCATGATACCATCCCTTAGTGGGTAAAAAGAATCTGTTGCGTGAGTCATAAACAGCACCAAGTTCAAAGGCACTAGTAATATGAATATTCTTTGATTCTTGGATTATAACCGAAGCGTTATTAACTACATCCTTAAGTTTACTATCATCGTAGCGATATCCGAGATAGGCTGAAAACTCAGGGGTAAAAACATAACCTAATCTAATTGATCCGCCTGTACTATCCTTAGTGAAGTCTTCATATTCCGTTTCATAATTATACAAAGACCATCCTAAGGAATACCGCGTATCTTTAAAATAGGGATCAAAGAAATTGAGAGCATAGCGGCTCGATCTGGTTCCAATCTTAGCTGAGATACTTACTCTCTGCCCTTTACCCATCCAGTTCCTCTGGGTGATTTCTGTAATAAGTGAGAATTGATCACTGGAACTATAAGCTCCACCTACACTAAAGGTCCCTGTAAGGGTTTCTTTTACCTTAACTTTAAGATTCAAATCCTCCTCTTTGGCTCCTCTTTCCTTTTCAATCTGTACATCTTCAAAGAAACCAAGTCTTCTTAAACGCTCCTCACTTTTTTCAAGCCTTTTTCCTGAATAGGGCCAGCCTTCAGAAAGCAAGATTTCCCTTCTAATAACCTTGTCACGGGTCTTCGTATTTCCCTCAATCTCTATACGATTTACATAAACCATAGGACCTTTTTCCACCTTAAAAGTAACCTTTAAGGCATTTTCACCAGGAATCTTCTCAAAATTGGTATCAACCTTTGCATAGGCATATCCATAATCTGAAAACAAATGAGTAAGTATTACCTCATCCTCTTTTAACTCACCAAGGCTAAAAACTTTCCCAGCTTGTGTTTTTAATCTCTTGTAAATTTCTTCTTCAGGAAAAAGATCTTGAAGAACCCTCACTTCTTTTACCTTATATTGCGGACCCTCCTCAATAGGAATCTTTATAATCACCCCATCCTCTTCTTCAATAATCTGGGGCTCACCAATTTTTACCTCGATATAACCTTTGTTCTTATAAGCAGTTTCAATTTTCCCAAGATCGCGATATAAATAAGCCAAATTGTAAACTCCAGGTTCAGCCTGAGGCTCAGGGCTTATTACTGCTGTCAAATATTTCACATATCTTTTGATAGGAGAAAAAAGTGTTTTCTCAGAAACTGAAAGATACCCTTTTAAATCCCTATTACTAAAGGCCTTATTTCCTACAAATTCAATTTTTTTAATATATTTTTTCTTTCCTTCTTTTATATTAAAGACAAGTTCGATTTGGGTAGAGCTGACTTCTTTGGTTTCAAGAGTGATCTCTGTTCCATGAAAACCCAATTGTTCATAGTAGGCTTTCATATTTTCTAAGGCTTTATTTAGTTTTTCAGGAGTAGGGATTTCTCCTACTTTTATTTCAATAATTTTAGCAAGGTCTTCTTTTTTGGCCTCCTTTATTCCCTTAAAAGTAATGGCTTTAATAGAGGGTCTTTCCGTAACTTTAAAAGTAATAACTGCCCCTTTTTCACCTTCATCAAGCTCAACCTCAACTTCTTCAAAATATCCAAGTTTAAAAAGAGTTTTTAAATCTTCATTAAGGGTTTCGAAATTAAGAAGATCTCCAGGCTTACTTTTAAGCTTTGGCAAAAGTATGTCTTCGCCAATTCTTTTGTTACCTGAAAACCTAATCTCTTCAATAATTATCTTTTCTTCTAAAATTCCTTTTAATGCCTTTAGAGTTTCCTCAAAAAGGTCTTCTAAATTTGCTACCTTTCCCGTTACAAAAAAATAATAAGGATTCCTTTTTCCTGTGCGATAAATTTTCCAATCAAGGCTAAGAGAATCTTTGATTAGGGTAATTCTAACTTCTCCAATGCCAAAATATTCACCAGCCTTAAGAAGTGAGAGAGCCTCTTTTTCTGAAAGGGGTTTTATTTCAAGGTCATAATTTTCTTCGGATAATTTCTTTTTGAGGCCTTCAAGATATTTTTTCAAAACCTCTTCTTTTATAGGTTCTCCAAAGCTTTTTTGGCCATAAAGAAGTATTTTCTCTTTAGCATAAAGAGGAGAAATCACCAGAAATTCTAAAAGGACTATCAGAAAATATTTAATAATTCTTTGAATTTTCACCGAATTTTCCCTTTTTTATAATTTATTATATTCTACAAGAAAACCCTCTTTAAGTAAATAGACCTTGTCCATCTTTTTTGCAATTTCCATATTGTGAGTAACAAGAATTAAAGTTATTTTTAATTCTTGATTCAATTCAATAAAAAGATTAATGATTTCCTTGGCACTTTCAGGATCAAGATTTCCCGTGGGTTCATCTGCAAGGAGAAGCTCAGGCTTCAAAAAAAGGGCCCTTCCAATAGCAAGTTTTTGCCTTTCGCCACCAGAAAGGGTATAAACTCTTGCGTCCTTCTTAGGTATAAGTCTTAATTTTTCAAGAAGTTCTTTGGCTGTCCTTTCAATTTCCATCCATGACAAACCTTCAATAAGGCCTGGAATTATAAGATTTTCAAAGACGTTAAGTTCAGGAAGAAGATGGTAAAACTGAAAGACAAACCCAATCTTTTTTCTTCTGAAAAAGGAGAGTTTTTCATCATCTTGATAATCTATGCCTACTCCATTAAAAAAGATTTCTCCAGTGGTTGGCTTGTCAATGGTTCCTATAATGTTTAAAAGGGTGGTTTTTCCTGAACCTGAAGGTCCAACTATGGCAATCTTTTCCCCCTTTTCTACTTTTAATTCTACTCCCTTTAGTATCTCTATAGGCTTGTCTCCGTTAAAAAAAACTTTTTTTATGTTTTTTAGTTCTACAAACATTTTATTCCTTTCTCAAAATTTCTGCTGGATGCATGAGCGAGGCCTTTTTAGCAGGATAAAGGGAAGACAGAAGACTTATTAGAATGGTAACCAAACTTATAATCACAAGGTCAAAAATTTTAAGACTTATGGGCATGTATTCCACAGGATAGACTTCACCAGGAAGTTTAATTACAGGGTACTTGGAAAGTAAGAGTCCAGTTAGAACTCCTAAGCACAATCCAAGAATAACACCTGTTAAAGATAAAATAAATCCTGCCAAAAAGAATATTTTTAATATACTCTTTGAAGTTGCCCCAAGGGCTCTTAAAATAGCAATATCAAGGCTCTTTTCCGATACAAGCATGATCATAGCAGAAAGAATAGTAAAAAGTGAAACAGCAACCATAAGACTTAGCACTACAAATAACCCAAGTTTTTCCAGTTTTAAAGCTGAAAAAAGATTTTTATTCCACTCTTGCCAATCCAAAATAAAATAAGAAAGACCAAAATTTTTTAAAAGTATTTTTTTATATTCATTGGACTTAAAGGGATCCTTAAGTTTTATTTCGAATGAAAAATTTTGGGGATTTTTTTTGTAAGTAAAAATTTCAAAGGAGGTAAAAACAAGATTTAAGTCATAATCGTATAGACCTGTTTCAAAAAAACCAACTACCTTTAAAGTAGAAACCTTAGGAAAAAAACCAAAGGGAGTATAGAAACCCTCGAGGGTTAGATAAGAAAGGGTTTCTCCTTGGGCTATTCCAAGTTTGTCTCTCAAGCGAGCACCAACAATAACGGGGAGATATTTATCTTCCTTGGAAAACTTCTCCATATTAAAATATTTAAAGCCCTTCTCTTTGGCATATTCTTTTAAATCTACAGCTTTAAGTATGATCCCTACAGGGTTTCCTGACTTTATAATAAGGCCCTGCTCCACTGAAATAAGCTGAAGGCTTTTGATCTCCTTTTTAGGTATGCTTTGTTCTATTGTTTGAAGTATTTTTTTACCTTCCTGAGGAGAATAAAAGCTAATACTTAAATGGGGATTTAAACTAAGAATTTTTTCAGTGATGATCTCTTTAAAACCTGTAATCACCCCATTAACCACTGTCAAGGAAGCAACACTTAAAACTACCCCTATTAAAGCAAGTATGGTTATAATTCCTGTAAAACGCTCCCTTTTCGGAGAGAGAAGATACTTAAGTGCTAACCAGATTTCCCAGGGAAGTCTAGCTTTCACAGATCTTCTCTTCGTCTCAGGTGAGGGAAAAGGATGACTTCTCTAATAGAGGGAGAGTCTATAAAAATCATAACTACCCTGTCGATACCAATACCTTCTCCTGCGCAAGGAGGCATACCATATTCAAGGGCTCTTATAAAATCATAGTCTATTTCTGGAGGGATTTCCTCATCTACCTCTCTAAATTTTAGCTGTTCCTCAAATCGTCTTTTTTGATCCTGAGGATCATTAAGCTCGGAAAAGGCATTTGCTACTTCTTTCCCAGCAATATACAACTCAAACCTTTCTGCCACTTCAGGGTTTTTATCACTCCTTCTTGCAAGAGGGGAAACCTCAATGGGATACTCAAGCACAAAGGTGGGCTGAATAAGTTTTGGCTCAACTAATTCTTCAAAAAGTTTGGTCCACCATTTTCCAATTCTTGGATCCTTAACATTTAATTCTATACCCTTTTCTTCAGCAAAATTAAGAAGTTTCTCTTTTTCTCTTAAAATCTCTCTGGGGATGCCCCCAATTTCAACCAAGGCCTCAAGAAATTTCACCCTTTTAAAAGGAGGCGTAAAATCTATAATTTCACCTTGATACTCAACTTGAGGGGATCCTTTAAGATCAATGGCAAGCCCATAAAAGAGTTCCTCAGTTCTTTTCATAAGATCTTCATAAGTAGCATAGGCCTCATAAAATTCAAGCATAGTAAATTCGGGATTGTGCCTACTTGAAACCCCTTCATTCCGGAAATTTCTATTCAATTCAAAAACCTTTTCAAACCCCCCTACAATTAATCTTTTGAGATAGAGCTCAGGTGCAATTCTTAGATAAAGATTCATATCAAGGACATGGTGATAAGTGACAAAGGGTTTAGCTGCAGCTCCTCCAACAATGGGATGCATCATCGGTGTTTCCACTTCAAGAAAGCCCTCGGATATAAGATAATCTCTAATATACTGAATAATACGTGTTCTTGTACGAAAGATTTCTCGCGTTCTTTCATTCATTATGAGATCAAGATATCTCATACGATATCTCAATTCCACATCCTTTAGACCATGAAATTTTTCAGGAAGGGGACGAAGTGATTTAGTAAGAAGCTTAAAATTTTTGACAAGAATAGTTACCTCACCAGTTTTAGTTTTTATAACTCTTCCTGTTACACCAATAATATCTCCGATATCTATCATTTTTTTAAAAAAGTCAAATTGTTCTG
The DNA here is from genome assembly GCA_002877875.1 of Caldimicrobium thiodismutans. Classification (GTDB taxonomy): domain Bacteria; phylum Desulfobacterota; class Thermodesulfobacteria; order Thermodesulfobacteriales; family Thermodesulfobacteriaceae; genus Caldimicrobium; species Caldimicrobium thiodismutans_A. The sequence continues at coordinate 2,929 of PNIE01000038.1, read as the reverse complement.
AAGAAAGCTCATTTTTAGCAAGAAGAATCTGGATTTTTCCTGTCTCATCAAGGATATGAGAAAAAATAAGTTTACCCATCTCTCTCTTAGACATTACTCTTCCAGCCAAAACAAATTCGTTATTCCTCTTCTCAAGTTCCTCAGGAGTTAGCTCAGCATATTTTTCCTTAATATACTTAGCTTTATCTTTGGGCCTAAAATCATTCGGATAAGGATTTATTCCCTGAGAAATAAGTTTTTCAAGCTTTTCATAACGAACCTTTATAACCTGAGATTCTTCGCTCATTTCCGCCTCCAGTGAAAAATTTTTTAAAATTTTATTACCAAAAAAGCCTTTTCCAAGATCTACTTGGAGCTTTTTTCTGATTTTGCTCGGGGGTGGGAAGTCATATAAACTTTTAGAAGATAGTCGTATTGAATCTGAGTATATTTTTCTGTGGTTGCAAGGCTAGAATGACCAAGAAGTTCTTGAATAGATCTTAAATCCATTCCAGCATTTAAAAGATGAGTTGCAAAGGCATGCCTTAGGGCATGAGGATGAAGCCTAAAAAGTTTATATCTTTCACCCTCCTTTCTTATTATCTCAAAAATCCATCGAGTACTTAATTTTTTTCCTCTTTGATTTATAAATAAATAATCTGTATATATAGAAAGAGCTTTCAAAAATTTCTCTCTTTCCATGAGGTATTTTTCCAAGACCCTCTGAGCCTTTTTATTCATAGGTACTAATCTCTCTTTGTTACCCTTTCCTCTGACCTTAAGGAAACCAGCCTCTAAGGATAGATCTCCTACCTTTAAATTAGCTACTTCCGAAACCCTCAGCCCACATCCATAAAAAATTTCAAAAATAGCCTTTTTTCTAAGTTCTAAAAAATTTTCTTCAGAGAGATTATCAATTAAATTATTAATCTCCTCTTCCAAGGGAACATAAGGAAGTCTTTTGGGGCTTCTTCCAAAATTAAACTTCACATAAGCTTTAGATGGCAGATAGCCTGTCTTAGATAGGAATCTTAAAAAACTCTTTACTGCACTGATCTTTCTCATAAGGGTTGAGGCTTTAAAGCCCCTATTTTTTAACTCGGAAAAATATTCCCTTAAGTGAAAAACCTCAATCTCTTCAAGAGAAAGTTGTTTTTTCTCTAAAAAACTTAAAAAGTCTTCTAAATCACCTTTGTAAGCCCGAATGGTCTCTTTAGAGTAGTTCTTTTCTTTCTCAAGATAATTTAAGAATTCTTTAAGCCTATTCATTCAGATTCTTTTTGATTTTTTCAAAAAGTTCCTCAATTTTAAAAGGCTTAAGAAGGATTTTTTCTTCAGGAAATTCCGAAAGAGCAAAAATATCTCCTGTGATAAAAAGAATTTTAAGAGAGGGATCTTTTTCTTTAAGACTAATAGCAATCTCTCGTCCGCCTATGTCAGGAAGATTTAAATCAATGATTAAAAGATGGGGTTTTTCTAAATTATCCCAGGAACTAAGAAGCGCTTTTCCTGAGGTAAAGGTATAAACTTTAGCTCCCTCTTCCTGTAAAAGATCTCTTAAGTTTTCAAGTATTTCTTCCTCATCTTCCACTATAAAAAATACTTTATCTTTGAGATTTAATTCCTTTTGAGGACAAACTATGTTCTCTTCACACAAAGGAACATATATGAAAAAGGTAGTTCCCTTTCCTGGAGAGCTTTCTACCTCTATAAAACCTTCAAGATTTTTTATATGGTGCTTAACAAGAAATAACCCTAAGCCACTTCCTTTCTCTTTAGTGGTAAAGAACGGGTCAAAAATCTTTGGAAGAATCTCCTCTGGTATACCTGACCCCGTATCCTTAACAGAAAGTTTGACATATCTTTTCAACTTCTGCGTATCTTCATAGGTGCTTAAATAAATAAAAATATCTCCCTCTCCCTCTATAGCATCTTTAGAGTTTTTCAAAAGATTTAAAAAAATATATCTCCAAAAGGCAGAGTCTCCATAGGTGTAAAGTTTCTTATAAAAGCCTAAATTGATATGCAAACGAATATTTTCACCAAGAATTAACTGAAAAACCTCAAGGTTTTCCCTTAAGAATTGCACAAGGTCTATCTTTTTTTCTCTTATTTCTTTGCTTTCTCTAGTGTAATCAATAAGTATACGATTAATATCAATCCAAGAATTAATATTTTTTTCAATAGCCGTAAGAATCTCCTCCATCCTACTAAGAGAAACATTTCTTAATTGGTTTAGATAGGAAAGAATACTCTGAAGAACGTTATTAAAGTCATGGACAAGGCCTCTGAGAAATTCTGTAAAAGTTTGTGTTTTATGAAGATTTTCTAATTTCTTAGAAAGCTCAAGATACTCAGTAATATCAGCCGCTATACCTACAACAATGGGTTCTCCCTCCCAGTCTGCTGTTAAAAAGCAATTCCAGATTAAGTTTTTTAATCTTCCTTCAGGTGTCTTCAAAGCAATAATAAATCCAGACTCTTTAATACCTTGCATAACTCTTTTACAGTGGACTTCAGCTTTGGGTATATCAATCTCCCATACAAGATCTTTAATTATGGATTTCCCAATAACCTCTTCCCTTTTATAACCTAAAAGGGTCTCCACCGTTTTATTCACATAAAAAATCCTTTCATTTTTGATAAAAAAGACTAGTACCGGAAGCTCTTCTATTAATTCATAAAGAAATCCCGAAAAGGGTTTATCTTTTTTTAATTCCTGAAAATAGAGAAGAAGATAATCCTCCCCTATGGGCTTACACTTTCCGAAAAAGATCTGAGGAAAAGGGTTATCAAGCGTTAATACGATACTCCTTTCTTCATAGGGATCAAGTTTTTGGCAAATACCCTGGCGATTTATCTCCTCTATAAGAGCTTTACTCCTTTCATTTGAATAAACTATATTCCTTGTAGGCTTCTCTAAAATTATAATTGGATTATCAAGGGTATC